>JAZDJQ010000001.1:0-99254 GCA_043803765.1 Candidatus Iainarchaeum sp.
ATCAAGTTTATTTATTTTTCCATCTTTGTTGGCATCTTTTACAATTTCCAATTTATATGCTGGTTTTCCATTTCCAAAATGAGTTGCTATTAATCTTTTTAATCCAAGAAATTCAAAATTTAAAGAAAAATAGTTCCAGAAATTGCTTTCCTCTGGGTCATCACAATTACAAAAAACAATTTTATTTTTGAAGTGAGCTTTGTAATGCCCAAGTTCTCTTTCAACGTCAGATAGTCGCGTATAAAATTCGTCTTTTTTTGAATCTTTTGCTTTGTGTAAATTGCCGTTTGCCATTTTAGATTCCTTTTTTTATTTTTTCGTCTAATTTCTGTTGGACAAATTTTGATAAATTTAGGGTTGATTTTTCGATAAACTCGGATTGGTCTTGTCTTACAGTAATGGTCTTTTTGACAAAGGGTTTTCCGTGTTTGGTTATTGGCATCATGGGAAGAATACCTTTTGGTATATAATTGCGTTTTTAGCCATTATACTTATGATATGTATCATACTACTTAATAAGCCTTTTGTAGTAATACGTATTATACGTATAAGGTGGTTGAACATGAACGCAAGAGAATCCAAAGGAATGGCTATCGCCAAAGAGTCAAAAATCATTCAAGCAGTCGGAGGCTATATCGTCCCTTCACAATCAAGCAACAAGAACTATATCGTGCATGGCGAATCCTGCACGTGCCTTGACCATGAGAGCCGAGGAATGAAGTGCAAGCACGTTTTCGCCGTTGAATACTATCTCCAAAAAATAACCACCGAAAACGGGCAAGTCAAAGTGGAAACTAAACGATTAACCTATCCCCAAGCATGGAGCGCGTATAACAAATCACAGGAAACCGAAAAAGAACGATTCTTAGAATTACTCTATGACCTCGTTCAAAATGTTCCTGAAAAGGAATATGTGTTTGGTCGCCCTCTCGTTTCAGAAAAAGATTTGCTATTTGCTTCGGTTCTCAAAGTCTATACGGGTTTTTCGTTGCGCCGTTTCATGTCCGATTTGAGAGAGTGCGAAAAGAAAGGATTTATCTCAAAAGTCCCGTGCTTTGCGAGTATTGGTCATTTCATGCAACGAAAAGAGATTATTCCCGTTCTCCAAAAACTAATTTCATTATCGGCTATGCCTTTGCATAGTGTTGAGTCCAAGTTTGCAGTTGATTCAAGCGGATTTAGAACCACACGATTTAACGAGTATGCCAAACAAAAGCATGGGACAAAGAAGCATCACGAATGGTTGAAGGCGCACATTTGCACGGGAACAAAAACAAACATTATCGCCAGCGTTGAAATAACGGGAGAGAACGGTGGCGATTCTCCCCAACTCATTCCACTAACCCAAAAAATAGTGGACAACGGTTTTAACGTGCTTGAATTGAGTGCGGATAAAGCCTATTCTTCAAAAGCCAACCTCGAATATGTGGACGAACTCGGCGCAGTTCCGTATATCCCGTTTCGTCAAGGAACGAGCGGAAAACTGCGAGGTGGAAAATTTATTTGGCGTAAAATGTGGCTTTACTTTCAATACCACCAAGAACAATTCCTCCAACACTACCACGCAAGAAGCAACGTAGAAACAACCTTCCACATGATTAAATCAAAATTTGGGGACGCCTTGAAGGCAAAAAGTAGGGTTGCCCAAGTGAACGAACTCCTATCCAAGATTCTCTGTCATAACGTAGTCGTGGTCATCCACGAGACTAACGAATTGGGCATAAAAGCCAATTTTGTGTAAAAAGAGGCTATCGTGTGTAGAAAGAAGCCCCATTTAGGGACTTCTTACACAAAGCCGGATAGAGGGGGTAACTCCTCACGAATGATGGGGTTGGGCGAATGGAATTGTTTTCTGAGGGAGTATCTTCCTCAAATCGCTTGTTTTCATCTTAATGCTCTCCGTTGTAAGACCAATATTGAACTCTGCCCATTCGTGGTCAAACACACTCTCATCGATATAGGTAGCCACTTGTTGTGCGTGCCCGAATGGAGGAACACTTCCAATTTCACATCCTGTTTTTTCTAATACTTTTTCTTTTTTGGCAAGTTGGAGTTTTTTGAATTTGAATCGTTTTTGTAATGCTTTCATATCGAGTTTCAAATCCGCTGCAAGCAATGCTAGGATCATCCCCCGTTCGGTTTCAAGAACCATTGCCTTTATTCCATTATGCAGTTTTCCTTTCCTTGCACGCATGGCCTGTTCACTCGTATAAACCGGTTCATGTACCATCTGTTCGAATGGGATTTTTTTCTCACGCAGGATAGCAAGAATGCAATCTCTTTCCGTCTGCCCCATGTGGAATCATTCGGCCGTATTCTTTTTATGACGCACTTTCAATACGGATAATTCTTCGCGTAGTTTTTTGTCCGAATGAAGAATTTGCTTGGCGAGTTTTCCATTCAAATCAACCAATTCATTGTGCTTTTCTTCGAGTGATGTTAAACAGTGTGTGATTTGATGATTAGAATACCGTATGAGGTATACTGCCACAAGCATGGAGATGAGAAACAATCCCGCGGATACAATGATTTCGCCAGCAATCATAAGTAGTACCACTCCTTCACCTGCTCTTAGATGTTACTGCCTCAGCAACGGGTTTGGTTTTGTTTTCATGAAGCGCGTGAATCTCTTTGCGGAAGCTGTCTTCATTCATAATGACAGTCTTTGTCAAGCGCGCATTGAGTTTCATCAGTTCCAAATTCTTATCACGCAGGGAAGAAATGCTGCTCATTAATTGTTGATTGGAATAGCGAATAAGAAATACGGCGATCGCCATTTGCAGAACAAATAATCCAAGTGAGACCATCAACTCGGCGGTTACCATTGCGCATCACTCCCTTCCCAACCCAAGAAGGCGGGATATTAAAGGCTTACGCCTCAATTGTGCTCGTTCTTTCTTAGAATAGTAGCATTTAGCTAATCCGATGTGGGAAGGAAGCCACGGGGGAGCATGCACAAGCATAGGTGCAGGTGTTCTTCCTTTCTTTTTGTCGGATTCTTTCCAGCGGGCATAGAGGAGCCAGAAGAAGAATGATAGGAGAATGCCAATTCCTGCATATAATAATAGTAAAAGTCCTTCTCGTGATAATAGTGGTGCTTGTTCTTCCAGACTGTCGAGCATTGCAGCTAATTTGGTTATTTTAGCTGAAAGGTCTAATAGTTTCGTATTCAGCGTGGTGTATTCTCCTGCGAGAAACATTCCTTTGACTTTGGCTAATTCTTGCTGAACGTCAAGCAGCATAATTGTTTCTTCGGATACATCGAATCCGCTTGTTTTCAATTCGTCCAATTTGTTATCAATTTGGTCAATGCGCAATTCTAATTCGGAGATAACCTGGGCGTAATAATCATTAGGAGATTGTACATTGAAAAAGATTGTTTTTTCTTGTGTTACGCCATACGCGGTAACGTATACTACTAGAGAATGTTGTCCTATTTTTGCATCGAGCGGGAGGAAAGGAGAATAAGAAAGGGATTTTGATTCTCCTATATCAAGCGTGGTAGTAAAATTGGATTGTACATATTCTTCTCCGCCTATATCAAAAAGTGACCAGTCGATCTCGACATTTTTTTCTTGGAAATCACCACTATTAAGAAGATTAATGACGAATGGAAAGCTTAGTCCAAGAGCGGTTTTGATGGAATTGGGCACTACATCTAATGTGAGGAGGTGTTCTCCCGTAACAGGAAAAGTGATCGTTTTAGTATCATAAAGAATAACCTCATTTATGGACCGCAGGGAAGCAGATACGATATGGTCGCCTGTCATGATGGGAATGAATCCTGCTTCTGCGACGATAGTAGTTGGACTGAATGGAGCCACTGCCATGATCGTTTTTTTCCCAGTAGTAATAGAACCATCAGGCAACGTAATGGTGTACATGACCACGTAATCCGTAATGATATTGGTGAGGTTTTGAACACTTATCATCAGTTGGGATGGCGCATTTTTACTAAGCGGTGGGTCAAATGTGATGGACAATAGTTGTGCTTTTTTTGCCGTTGAAGCACCGCCACCGCCTCCGCGTCCGCCACTCCCTCCCCCCGTGCCACTTCCACTAGTAGTAACTGTCCCAGTGCCTGTTGTTCCCCCCGTAGTTGTGGTTTCAACGGAGGTAAATGTTCCGGTTCCATTGTGAACATATTTTGAACCGCATGAGAATAGGCTGGATACGGTATAATCTCCTGCGGGGGAAGGGCCAAAAATAGCATGAACAAACTCTCCGTTGGGTAGTTGGTTCATGAGCGCGTTTGCATCGGCAACTGTTCCATCAGGATAATAGATGGTAGTGTTCGCATTGATATCATATACCCGATTTCCGTCTACATTCGTTACTGTATTGCGAATGCTTCCTAACGCCCCAATGTTAATATCGAATCCATCGTTTAGAAAAGACGTTGTCCAATTAAGGTCTCCTAAATAAACATAGGCGTTGATATCACCCGACCCTGATCCTTGTTTGTATGCGTGCGCTTGAATGAAATATTCTCCGTTCTGGTCAAAATTATAAGAGAGAGTGTATACTCCGCTTAAGTCATTTGTAAAATTATAATCAGCCAAAGAATTATCCGGTTTGGTGATGGTGGCAAAAACATTTGCGTCAATAGCAGTCGTTCCAAAACTAGTACCAATAGCAGAAGCAGTAATGGTATGATTTCCTGTTGAGGAAGGACACGTGGTATAATTGAGCGAAACAATATACCCTGCTTCTAAGTGGGGGCTCCAGGTGGTAGTGGATTCAACAGCCGTTGCACTTACAAAAGGAGATAATGAGCAGAGTAAACCCATCAGTACCATCCACAGTATCCGCGTGTGAGTGCGAGCAATACGCATGCTCAGTGGAACGCATCCTCGTTAAATAGAGTGTGGGTTTCCTGTATACGATTACTCGGTTACGGTGATTTCAAGGTCAATATAATTTCCGCTTGGAGTTAGAAACCCGTAGGGGGTGTACAATCCTGAATAGTCATCTGCCCATTTTTCATTAAGTTCTTTTGGTGGGGTAATAGGGTTAATACCAATTGTGTACACCCCGGGGGGGGTATTGGGTTTTACTGTTCCTTCTATGACAACTTTGGTGGCCCATGTAGAACTATACTTTGGGAATGTTGGTCCGAGCAGGAAATATGGCTGCCCTGTTTGGTCTTCTGCAATTTTCAAATCAAAAAAATCGGTTCCCTCTTTTCCTGCAACAAGATTTATTCCTACATAGTTCTGAATATTCCATCCATTCGTTACAAACACGGTAGCGGTAAACGTTTTTCTGCCAGACAATGAAACCGTGTCAAACTGTTTGTTAGGATACGTGAGCATGCCATAATCTCCCCAATATTGTAAGTTGGGCTGTGACCATGCCTTGAATGCATAGTTTCGATTAACGCCTGCTGTTTCTAAACCATTAAAATAAAACTCGGGCTGTTTGTAATAACCCGGCCCAAGCGTTCCGATTTGATATAACCTGCCTATTTGTAAATCATACGCTACCTCTGCAAAATCGGCTGGAATGGGGGGTAGACTCAAAAAAATATCTTCTTCATTTGTAATATCACAGCAATCAAAGAAGAATTGTTTAGTTTGTTCGAGTGATTCGTTTCGATAAATAGAGGCTGATTCAAACAAATCATATTTCTCCCTGTTCACCGAGAAAACTTCTTTCAGGTATTTCGCTTTTGATAATTGTGTTTTGAGAGCATCGGATGTTCCGGGAAGAGTAGGCGGAGTTAATGATGTACTTGCCCCTTCTATTGTAGAAGGAATCGTTTCTTGAACAGGGGGGGTTAACAAAAAAAACGCGGCCGCAACAACGAGAACAATTATTCCAACAACTATCAATAGCGAAAATGTCCCTTTTTTCGATTGCATACCCACCCCTGTCTGCTCTTCTACCATACACGCATCACCTATTTCCTAATCGGTATAAATCATTTCTAAATTAATAAACCTGCTCACTAAAGCAACAAAATCAGCTGAAGTCGGACCCTAATTGGAATGTTGCATTGTGGTCACCCGAGCTAACAAATCCATTTCCGTCTCCTGAAAAACATAATTCTTGATTACCAAATGTGGCAAGATTGGTAACGACTCTCCCGCCCGCTGTTTCATTGAATTGATTGAAATTACGACAGGTAGAAGTATCGGGTGCGGTAGTCGAATCCCCCCCCGCAGACGCGGTGCAGTCTTTCTCCCATCCTTCCATTCCATTTACTCCACAACCCGTGCTTCCAAGCCACACTTTCAACACGACATTGATATCCGCGCCTGCAAAACCGGATGCAAAGTTTCCATCCACATTAGTAGTAGCGGTTCCCGTGTTGGCAACGGTCATTCCTGCTTGAGTAGCTGTCTGACAATTCGAATCCCCCGCTCGATTGGAGTGTGGAACGGTTCGTGCCCAGTTCCCATCGCTGTCCGCGTCATATTCCGCTTTCGATTCGGGAAAGAAGAATGCAGAAGAAGTACAAGGAGAACCATACGATACTGAAATAGATTTAGCCGTGGCCACGAACCATGTCATCGTCGTTTGGGCGACATTCGCAGCGGCAAACGGACCAAGCAAAAGGAAAAGTAAAAACACTCCGGATAGAATGGCAATGCGATTCATACTGAACAGGGTTGGTAGCCATTCGCTCTTTATAAATATCACGGTTGGGGAGATGGGCATAATTAAGTAGGATAAAAGAAATAGTGGAAAATAGGATAAATATGCAGACTAAAAGTTGGGTGGATGCTGAAGAACACGTTGGAAAAGCCCTGGAGGGGGACCGGCATAAAGCCGTGAAAGCCGTTGCATTGCAAGGTGCCCAAATTAAATTCGTGATTCGAAAACTGCAGAGTCAGATGCATAAGGAAGACAATTTAGAAATAGTGAAAGGATTGGAATCATTTATTCCTCCAATGAATGAAGATTTGCTTCTTGCGTATGCGTTGTCTTCTCCTGAGCGTTTTGAGAAAGAAATGATTCCCCTCCTTAAGGCATGGGGACGGCGCAATCCCAATTCATTGATTGAAAAATGGATAGAAGAAATGGAAGAAGCGCTTCTTATCGCGCGCCGAGTAGTCGTACAAAATTTGTCGAAGCACCCCGGAATGAAACCCTATCATTTGTTTCAACGAATAGGCGATGCAAAAGAGGAATTGATTGATATTGAAAGGAACGTTCAGGAGAATGAGGATAAGATTCATCGGATTGAGCGGGAGTTAAAAGAAGCGCGGGAGGAAAAAGAAACGCATTGGTCTCACCCTCGTGCGGAAACATTGCGTCGCCTGCTTGAATCGCGTGAGAAATTATTACAACGTAAGCAGGAATGGATAATCGGATGGAATAATGCATGGGAAAAAATTCGGCCGGTGCTGGAACGAATGGCGAATCATCCTGAAACGTTTGAGCGGTTGGAGAATGCACAACTGCGTATGTTGCAATTGTATTTGGCTAATCCGGCTAATGCACGGCAACGCGATGTGCATGGAGCAGGATTGTTAATGTTGTTGCAATGGATGGTTCGCACTCTTGAAGAAAAAATTAGTTTTTCGCTTGCCGAGACTGCGGATATGCGGGATGCATTAGCAAGTGCTTTAGAAGATGGTATTTTTACCACTTTTTTTGAAAAGAATGCCGAATTAGACCATGCGATTGAATTGAATCAGCAGGAGTATATGGAATTACCATTATACAAGGTCATGCGCTCCGCTGAGATGAGAGAAGTAAGCGCACGGCAAGAATTGAATAAGATTAAATCAGCACACGCTCAAATCAAAGAAACCGTTCATTCAAAACAAGGAGAATTGAATGCATTGTTTGCAGAACTAAATGAGCATTGTGAACGTCACTTGGGTTTTTCAGTAGCGCGGGAATAGTGGTGCCCCTCACCCCTAATGGTGGACTTCTTACGAAAAAAAAACCAAGGTGCAAGAAAATACCAGCTGGTTAGATGCGTGGATTATTCTCCCTCAAAAAAAACTTGCTTATATCCCACGACCAATGTTGCGGATTTTAGCGAACTATCAAACGATAAAATTATTGAATTGATTCCACTTTGTCCACGAATTGGGAGAGTGTTTCTACTACGGCATGGTATTCTTCCGATTCAACCATTAGAAGGAGGCAGATGAGGTTTTCGCTTCGGTTTTTGGCAATAACAGTATGGCAGAATTTTTCAACGGCTTGAGTAGAATTGTATACTAAAAGAGTGGAAACCGAATCAATGATTAGAAATTTCGAGTTGCTTGCAATCAGTTTTAGTTTTTCAGCTATGGCGAGATTAAGTTCAACGAGCGCGAGGGGTGAATCGAGAAATGTGACATGCGGAAGGTCTACTGTTTCTCTTCCAGTAAGAGCAGTGATTACATCCACATACTTTACATTATCGGGCGCCGTTGAGAGTGTTTTGACTAAGTCTAAGTAAGGTTTGTTTATTGTCACGTATACTCCGGGCATATTCTTTGATTGGAAATAGGATAGTAGTGCGCATGGAGCAGAGGAATATTCTTTTACTGAAAGCAAAAATAATGTGGTTGTTCCGGGAAGCAAATTCCCTGCAGCCCCCTTAATTTTGGATTCGTATTCGTGCATCGGGCGGAGCAATTCTTGTAAGTCTTTTTCAGAAGAAGGATTTCTTTCAGGAGAAACGGGGACAGAAGTAGGAAATGGAGCAGGCGCTTTCTTGGGGAAGGATTTCATTTCAGAACACACACCCTTGCGTAATAAAAAAGAAGAGGTGGAAAAAAAAGAAAAGTGGAGGGGATGTTCCCCTCAACACTTGTTTTATTGTATTTAGACGGTTCCGCGGCAGCTTCCTGTAGCGGTAACACCTGTCAACTGACCAGCATCATACGTGATGACGTATGTCAAACTGTATGATCCGGCTGACAATGCATTAGCAGGTGTCAACGTAAGTGTGCCCGTTTGATTGGGGCTCATAGTGGTGGATCCGCTTGGGGTAACGACTCCTGAAACATAGGTGGTTGCACCCGGATTTGTTCCAGTAATAGTAGCTCCAGTAATGGTGACACTCTGTCCAGTCTGATTCACGAGTACCAATTGCGATGAAGCAGTTGTCACTTGACTTTGACTCACTGTGAACGGTCCGAACTTGGCATCACACTGATTTCCTTGTATCGTGCTGGGGTTGATCAAAACCACCAACGCGGCAACTGCAATCACGATAACGACTAATGCCCAGCCGTACGTCATCAGGTATTCCAGTGCCGATTGTCCTCGATTCCTGTAATTCATACTACATTCTCCTCCTTTGCAAAGAAAGGTACTTGTCTACGCAAGGAAAGATGTGGCGATATTTAAAGGTGAGTATCTTTTCCTTGTTTATTGTGGGGGGGCTAATACCCCCTACCTATAAATGGCTGATTTGTTTTAGGAAACACGTATGCTCGCGTCAACCGTATTGGAACGCACTCCTACTGAAATTATGGGATTAGATGATTTGATTGGAGGAGGAATTCCTAAAGGAAATTTGGTCGTATTAACCGGAGACCCGGGATCAGGAAAGACTATTTTTTGTCTCCAATATTTGTATCAGGGAGTGGTCAAGCACAATGAGACCTGCATATTTATTTCATTGGAAGAAAAAGCGGAAGAATTGATCGAGACGGCGTCCATTTTTGGTTGGGATATTCAGTCTCAAATAAAGCAGGGAAAAATGATTATTCAAACAGTCGAATTGTATGATTTTGATAAGTTGCGTGATAGTATAGAGGATTTGGTAACGAAGCATAGGGCTTCCCGTCTTGTGATTGACCCGGGGGTTATTTTTCATTTGTATTTTGAAAGAGAACTCGATGCGAGGAAACGCATATTGAGTTTGGGGAAAATGCTCAAGAAACTAAATGTTACTACGATTATTACGAATGAAAGCACGACGGGCCAACATGGGGGATTGTATGGATTGGAGGAATATGTTGCAGACGGCGTTATTTTGCTGTATCACACTCGTGTTGAAAACCGTTTTGTGCGGAGCATTGGAATACTCAAAATGAGAGACACTAAAATTAGTGACAAACTTCGTCCTGTGCGCATTACCCCGCAGGGAGTGGAAGTCCTTCCCAAGGAAGAATTGTTTTCAGAAGTATAGCACGTACAACATTATTTTTTCATTTTCCTAATAAAAGGGAACCGAACGCCGTGTCCAATACGAATCGGATTAGGTAGAATAATCCATAGGAAAAAAACAGGATAACTGGAATATACTTCACGCCATCTTTTTCTTTTCCTGTTGAAATCGAACCAAGGATGAGCGATGCGAATATTCCTCCAACGAACAATATGATTTGGGCAAAGAAAAATACGAACTCGGGGGAAATGATGGCACTTTGCCCCCCAACAAACGAACTTAATCCTCCAAATCTTCCTCCGGCCGCCCCGATAACAGACGGGTCAATTGAGGGTTGTGCGGACATCTGGGCACTCATAACGGCAACAATAAAGCTTGATACGGCATAGAGTGCCGGCCCCCCGAATGCGGCAGAAAAGAATATGAGAATCACATAAATGGAGATGGATGCTTTCGCTTCACTCTGCAAGGCGAGCTGCGTGCGCAGGTTGCGTGAGAGTTGCATGAGCAAATCCGCAATTTCTCCCCCGGAAGAGATGCCGCGGGCGAGCAGCCACATTGTTCGCTCTACAAGGGTTGATTTGATATGTTTCGAAATGTCGAGTATGGCACGTTCAACCGGCGTTCCGGATAAAATGCGCGTCGATACCCTTTTCATTTCTCCTTCAAATGGACCGAATTCGGGACGTGCGCTTACTAACATCGCACGTTCCGTTGTGAGTCCTGCTTTGATATTGCTTGCGATGAGTTGCAGTGCATCCGGAAGAATTTTTTCCACTTGTTTTCCTCTTGATTCTGCTTGCAAATCAAGAAAGAGATAAATTCCCCCTATTACAATGAAAAACGTAATGAAAAATCCAATGATAACGAGAAAATATGGCCATTGAAGGGCAAGGCTGGTGAATACGGTTGAAACAAATCCAAGCATGGCTGCCATCACCAAAATATTAATCACAAACTTACGCGAAGAAATGCGTATTCCGAGGTAAGCGAATTGTTGTTCGAATGCATCTTGGATGCGGTGCCAAATATGGGGATTGGAAGATGCCATGTTTAATCTCCTAATAGGGATGGTCGTTTACTTTTTACGATTCCCATGTACATGAATTGTGCCACTCCTACTCCAATAAGAAGAATCCAGAAATATAATTCTGAAATATGGATTTGGGGAAAGGAAGAAAGAACAATAAGAAATGTGATACCTAATGCTGGAACGATGACGCCTAACATCATGTAAACAAGAGATAGTATTTTCATTTGACTTTCATAGTTTCGTATTTGAATGGATTGTGCTTCGGTGAGCGTATCTACACTTTCGGATAATACGGCTGAAATATCTGCACCGGCTCTCATTCCATTTACGATTTGCCAGAGGGCACGGCGAAAGAATATGCTTGGATTGTTTTCTGCAATCCGTTCAAGGGCAACTTCTTGAATAGTTCCCGTGCTTATTTGGTCAACCGCTTTTTTGAACTCGCGCGAAACAGCACCGTAGTTTCCTTCTGCTACTACTTTCATCGATTCAAACAAACTAACTCCGGAGCGTATCTGAACGAGTACGGTGCGCAGGGCAAACACAAGATTTCGATCCAAATCTCTTACTTTTTTCTTTACTCGAATAATGGGAAAAGTAACAAGTTGAATAAATACGAGAAGAGAAAAAACACTGCTCACAACGAATGGAAGAATAAAGTTGAGCTGTCCGAACAATCGAAATGTTATGACAAAAAAGAGGAAGGAGAAGAAAATGAAATAGAATAGAATGATAACGAGTGACATGGTGGCGTATTCTTTCGCACTCACGGGAAGTTCTGCTTTGTGCATATCCTCATCCTTGAGTGGCATAATATGACTGAATTGGGTGCCTACTCCAATGAGGTGCTTGGAGGCCCAGCGCAGTAAAGGCACAGGCAACACGTTGAGTGGCATGTTAAATCGCGCAATCACAACACATCACTTTTTCCTTGCCTCATCGGATGCCTGCCCTTTTGAGCACGGTGTCCGGATTGGAATAGTATTCGGCCATCACCCTCCCCACTTCATTAATATCACGTATTTTTTCTTTTACCATCCAGGTGAGGATTTTTTCTTTTTCGGTTATATTCTGGGTGAGTTCTTGTGCAGTAAACCCGGTATGGAGTGCTAACTCGTCAAATAAGCGGATGCTTTCTCCATATTTTTCAATTTTGTCGCTGGCGGCGCGCCATCTAAAAAGAATATTGGGTTTGAGAACCGTTTTTCCTTCATTTCCTGTTTTTTGTGGAACAAATTCAGCTAGTTGTAGAATACGACGCACTCCTAATCGGCGATTTCGAAACATGACTGCGTTCAAGTGAACTGCTTCAAGCAAAGAAGGAGCAATATCTATTGGAGGGCTTGTGAGTCGTTGAATGGTTTCCTCTGCAGTGTTAGCGTGGACGGTAGCATACACACTATGCCCTGTGTGCATGGCTTCAAACATGACTTCTGCCTCGCGTTGTCGACGCACTTCTCCTACGATGATTCGGTCAGGCCGCATACGCAATGCGTTCACCAGCAGGTCGAGCATTCCCACTCCGCCTTTTCCTTCTGCGTTTGGTTCACGCGTGGTCATGGGAACCCAATGCAAAAAATCGGGGAGAGTAAGCTCGCGAGTGTTGTGGCACACCACATTATTGCACACAAAACTCTCATTTCGAGGAACACTAAAATCGTAAACAAATCCTTCGAAAGGTCGGCGTTCGATTGAGACAACTTGATCCCATTGTAAATCGTTGAATGCCAAATCATGTAATTGTTTTGGCAAATTGGGATAGTTCGTTACATGTTTTCGTAATAGTTCTCGACCAATATTTCCAGCATATTTGTATGATTTCCATCCCTTGTAGGTGCGTGATACTCCCACTTCAACTTTCAGGGCTTTCTTTATTTCTTTGTAGAAATGATGGGGTAGTGGAATTACATCGCTTACATCGTGATTGACTGAGGAAAGCCATTTTGCCGCTTTTTCGGTCTTGTGATTAATGACAAAGCCAATTTGTGAAACAAATTTAGAAAGGAACTTTTGTCCCGAAATTCTTGATTCGTATGTTTTGTCTTTTTTTAATTTCCATTTAACACGCAAGGAGATACCAAAACGGAGGAGAAGAGTCTGCGTATCTTTGAGCAGTTGCGCAGAGCTTGAGCCCACTACAATATCATTTTTGCGTACCCATCCATCACCTGAGAAGTATCCGCGCAATACGGCTGCTGCAATATTTTTTGGAAGATTAAACACCCATTTGGGCATTTTTTTAGTGTAGGCATTTCCACGAAGATTCATTACACGTTCGACAAATTGTTTGAACGGCTTTGAGTGAATCATCAATGTAACTCCATCTGAGTGCATCTTGGGGGTGGTTCCGAATCGTTTGGCGATGCGGTGAACAATCTCACGAGCCTCGGGTTCTACAACGGAAATTAATACACTGTTTTTGTCATAACACCCGTCTGCTAGCCAAAGTCCAACAAAAGTGGCCAAATCCTCATCCACTTCAATATCTAAGGGTAATTGTAAACCCAACCGCGACGTAATCATCCCTGTTGAAGGAGTGTGGTGAATTTGCTGGAGCAGTTGAATGGAAGCAAGGCCCCTACGTCGTGCCCCGTTGATAGTATTTTTGGAATAAGAATCTCGTAAAAGAGACATATTTTCAGTTAAAACAGAACGAATTTCCACACTTCGAACAAAACATCCTTCAAATGCAGATAGGTGATGACGTAGATTAAATGAAACTTTTTCGCCGGCCCAATCAAGTTCACGCGGGGTCGCGAGCCATGATCCGACAGAAAGCGATTTTCCAGTAACCTCTGAAATTTGGCCCGATTTTCCAATCCCAAAAAGTGAATGATCGGGAGTCACTTCAATTACCCGGCCACTTTTGAAAGTAATCGTAAGTAAATCTTTTTTGACCCAATGTCGAATAAAATGACTAGGTTCACGCCACTCTATTTTTCCTTCCTTGGTCATAGACGGGATTTGAATCCCTTCATCATTCTCAATGGAAATGTCACGAATGGAATCATCTTCAACAATTCCATCAATCAATTTTCCCACCGTCGTTTTAACGGTCTTGTTTTCAAGTTGATAGAGAATTTCCATTTCCCCGGATACACTGTCTTCAATCGTGAGAACGCGTTGATTGGGCTGGATGAAAGGCAGCAGCACATTCAACAACGTTGTTTTTCCGCTCCCTGTTCCTCCCGATACCATAATGTTGAGCTCGTATTCCATGGCGAGCCAAAGAATGGCGGTAGCATCAGGAGTAGACGTTCCAGCGTTAATGAAATCGGTTGCGGTCCATGGGTCACGGCGGAAGCGGCGAATAGTAATCGTGTTACCTCGTGAAGAAATAGGAAAAAGAGACGCATTGGCCCTATCTCCTGTAACAAGATGCGCATCTAAAAGTGGATTGAGTATGGTGACTTGTTTTCCTACGCGCCGGGCAATGATGCTGGCATAGTTTTGAATTTCGGCTTCCGGATGAATCGTAATATTAGTTTTCAACCATCCATGTTTTTTGTGATACACCCAAACAGGTTCGGTTGCAGAGTTTACTACAATTTCTTCCAAGTTGCCATCATATAATAGGTATTCAATCGGACCTAATCCTGCCATTTCATTGACCATGACACTGGCTAGTTTTTCTCTAGACAAAGGGGGAAGGGATGAAAGGGAAGTAGTGAGAAGTGCCATTGCTTTTTCATGGAATGTTTTCTTTAGATCGGCTACGAATTTTGAATCAAGCATTTTTTCGGATGAGATGTTAACTTCCGTCACGATTTTTGTTTTCATGTCGTTGAGCATGGCTCGTGTTCCTGCTCCAAATTCGGGAAGATGTAACACATATCGTTTTACAAAATCATTTTCTTCTTTTCCCACATCAACAGTAATAGGAATGTCAGCAGCAACAACATAGGTTTCATCGAGTTTGAATGACATCACATCACGCTTCCGGATCCTTGTATAGGATAAGGGGTTCTCCAAATGCAGGGTATTTTACGCTTACAAGGCCATTGTCTTCTAATGTTTGGAGCTCTTGTGCTACTTGTTCTTCTTTAAGGGCTAACAATCGTGCAATCTCATCTAGTTTTACTGATTTTCTTTTTTTTACTAAATCAAGAATGCGGTCATAATCGGTTACGATGGGGAGTTCTCTTGAAGAGGAATTAGACGTAATGGTAGAAGTAGAATGAGTTGGAAAAAAAGTACGCGCACTTGATTTAATAGAAGAGAGAACGGTTGGTTTGCGGCTAGTTGGAAAAAAGGGCGGTGAAATAGAATCCTTCTGAGTAGGTCGAGTAGGCAAAGAAGAATAGGGCAGCGTGGTTGAGGACAGAGAGGATGTTTCCTTTTGTCTCGTTACGGGGGGAATAGGCGATAATTCGGTTGGATGAGAAGATGGAAGGTGCAACCATCGGGTAAGCGGAGCAAAAAGGGAGGGCTTCTTACGAGGCGTTTCCAAGGGAGTCATGCTTCACTCAACGGTCTAGAGTTTTTAATTCAAGGGGAGGAAATCACGATAGGGGATGTAGCAGGAGAGGCATTTCCAGCATAATCGAGTGCGACGATAGTATATGCCCAATCTCCAATTCCAGGAAGCACTATTTCAGAATTGGTGGAAGACGTTTCAAGTAAGGTGGTATAGGAAGTAAATCCTCCTGTGGCAAGTGTTTGTTGGTAGACGCGATACAATGCTACATCAGGGGAGGGGCTCGCATTCCATGTTAGTAAGTATCCATTTTCCAAAGCATGATAAGTAAGTTGTTCGGGAGGAAGCGGTGAACTCACGTCTTCTTGTACCAAAACGGAAATAGAATTACTTTCACCCAGTTGAGTCGTAGAATCATATACAACACCTATTGGAAAAAAAGTGGCACGCAATAATACCGCGGATTTTGGAAGAACAATAGAAAAGGAATGAGTGGATGATTTTCCTTCGGGCAATGTGTCAATTGAAACTTGTTGGAATGCATAGCCGATTTCTTTTTGTCCCGCATCGTACCATGCGAGACGAATAACATATAATTCGGTAAGAGAAAAATTTCCTTCGTTTAGTATAGACGCAGTGATGTTGGTCTTGGATGTAGTATATGCTGGTGTTGAAATAGGAGCAAGTGAAATGGAAACGATTGGTTGCATTTTGGTGCAGATGTTTTCCAAACATGCTTCTCCTTGCGGACAGCTGCAAGTACCACAATCCGAAATTAGTTTTTGATTCACACAACGCAAAGGAAGAGTGCGACTGCATTCTCCTTCAACCGTTGAGTCGATACAAATTGATTTTTTAGGAACGATATGCACAGTCCATTCTTTTGTTTGGGTTCCTGCTGAAATAAGGAACGTGTGTTTTCCCGCCTCTTCTTCATCAAATAAAAAAACAGGAGAAAAAGTACAAATGGAAGTTGTACAATTGTATGTTTGTTCGGGAGAACTATTAACACGCAATAATGCTCCTTCTGCTTGCGTAGCAGTAATGTGAATAGAAAATGAATCGCCTGCAAAAACACTTGAGGGGCCTTCCACAATAAGCGTTGAGGTAGGAATAATGGAAAACGTGTGAGGAGATTGGAAAATGAAATAGAGAACAACCCCGCCGGCCAATAATGCTACAAGCAATGCTGCTTGGTCGAATGCATTCATTTGGGAAACACCACGACATTGCTTTTATACGTGCGGAAACCCTCTTTTTGGACGGAATAATTAGCATCTTGAAAATAGAAATTACTCACGCTTTCCTTGAATGTGAAAATAGTAGTAAAAATGATCGGCTCACCTGCATGAGAGAGAGAAAGACCGTTTCCTAAGGAGATCATAATGGGTTGTGAGTTACATGCTCCCCCTACACAAGAATACGTGATGTCTCCCCATTCTTCGTTGAAGTGAAAAGCAATGTTTTTGTCACTTGCAGAGAGTGAACAATGAGTGCAGTTCTCATCAAGGAAAAAGAGTTGAAAGTAAGGTCCTTTGTTAGCGTTGTAGTCTTCATACACACACCCTCCTGTTCGGGTGCAGGACACCATGTTATAATCGTCTGTTGTTTTAGGTAATGAAATAGTGAGAGTGATTCGGTCAATAGAATTTAGTGAAAAGAAATTAGCACAGCCAATGACAGAATCCCCATTAAAATGAACAGTATTGGAATCCGCTAGATAATACTGCATGCATTGCGGGAGAATATTGAACCGCGCGGTTGAAGCATGTGTTCCACCCCAATTACTTGTTTGGGGAACATTAAAGTCAACCGAAACACCATCAAATGTAGTAGTAGCATTCTGGTCCTCAATGAATATGCGGTAGGCATTCAGCAAATCGAGATAAAGAGAGAGTTTTCCACTACTAATAGGAAGTGTTTGGGTTAGGGTGAGCCGGTTCATATCTAATAAGTAAGAGAATGGAAGAATTCGTTGCTGAATGGAAGGAAACCCAATCGACTGATCGAGCGTGATGATGTCGTCCGTAATATCATCATATTTGGCATTGATGGCATTTAGAATGGAAACTTCTATTGTTGTTTGTGAAAAACGATTGGAAGAATTGATGGAAAAAATAACAAGACCTAGAAGCACTCCGATGAATAGGAATGTGAGAAACGTAAACAATACCCCGCGAGAAGAATAATGCATAATTATCCCCGCAACCACGCCCAATAGTCGAATGTAAAAAATTGCGTTGAGGGTGTGTAATAACAAAAAATAACATCCTGGTCATTGAACGTACATTCTGGAATCGTATAATCAGGATTCACCACCGCGTATAATTCTCCTTCACTTGACACATTGTGCATGAACTCATAGGAGTAGTTCACGCATCCCGGGTTGAGTTGACCGCAGAGAGGAGGAATCGATACCGTGGAAAGAAGATGGGTGGGTGGTGCATCACGGTAGAAGGAAACACTTGATGAGATAGTATCCAAGTTGCCGATGCTTTCTACTTTGACAGTAAGATCCACATTATTTGTTCCTAATATGTCCCCTGAAAGAATGCTGATGTTGAGGTCGGCGTACTCAAATGTGCTGGTTGAAAAAACATTCCAATCCTGCATCTGAGTCGTTCCATTCGCATCCACATATTCAAAATGGGTTCCTGGACTTGGAATGGAAAGAAGCGTTGAAGAACAGGCAAGTTGCGAGTTACATGGAATATTAATCGTGTATTCTGCTACCCATGGCTGCGGTTCAAGAGTATTAATATCAAAAATGAGTTCGGTTCCTGACAATAGGCCGTTTCCATCATCTACGATAATGAGTTGGTCTGAAATTCCTGCAATTAAATTGGCATCAGACGCAATGAGTTGAATTTCCTTGGCAATGATATTATACACGTCAATGAGTGCATTCTGGTCGGCAGCAGCATAATATTTTCCTCCCGTAATAGTTGCAATGTTTTGTAATTCAGTCTCATCCGCATCTTTTCCAAAACCAATTGTATAGATGATAATCCCACTATTTGCTGCAGTAATAGCAGCGGATGAACTGCTCGTCCCGGTATTGGTTAACCCGTCGGAGAGAAGGATTTGAAATGGAAGCGCGATGGGATTGTGTCGAATACTAGTGAGTTCGGTTGTAGCATTGTTGATAGCATACCCTGTTGCAGTTGACCCGTTGGCCACTAATGCAGCAATATCTGATTTAACTAAATCAAAATTAGATGTAAGCGTTTGGTCAGTGGACGCGGTACTGGAATAGCTTACTAATCCCATTTGGTCGTAATTAGAATCCCACCCATTGAAGTCAACAAATGTAAGGGCGGCAGACTGGGCTTGTGAAATTTTAGGGCCCGTATCTAAATTGACCGTGGCTAATCCTTCGATTCCGGAGTCAACGGCAAGATATCCCCACAACACGCTGTCTACGGTGCGCAGTTCAATATCACGATAATTCCACGGAGTAGAATAATACGTGATAACGGAAAGGGACGATGGAGCAGTAGCATCAACAACATAGACGCTGCTTCCATCCGCCACATACGCAATAGCGTTGTCTACTTTGGTTGCGTATGCCGTTCCCGGCGTGTTGTATGTGTCGAGCAGCACCATCGAAGAAGGTGTTGAAACATCGAGTGTGCGCAAACCGGATGTTCCATCCGATACATAGGCAACATTCCCAGAAACCAAAACATCGTATGCTGTTCCGGATGTATTATACGTGTCTAAAAGAATGGGGGTGTTTCCCGATATGTTGAATGAATGCACTCCTGCTGACCCGTCGGCAACATACGCCACATTATTGTCTAGAAATACGCGCCAAGGACTAGTAAGGGGATACGCTCCTAGAACAAATGGAGATGATTTGGAAGTCGTGTCTATTTTGACAAGACCGGGAATGAAATGGGTTTGAAAACGAGCATCCCTATTTTGGGAAGAAGTGTTTTGATATGCTTGCCCGCCCGAATAAGAATTATTAGAAGTCCCCCAGCGATAATAATTCGAACTGCTTGTAGCAGTAGTTGTGAGAACAAGATAGTACGTGTTCCCCGGAACAAGTGGGAGAATGGATGGAAATACGACATTCACATACTGGTAAGACGTGGATACTGCACCGGATGATATTGTTCCTGAAACCAAATCACTTCCAGTAAGGGAACTGCGCACGCTTACGGTAATATTTCCTGAGGGATTCCCTTGACGATTTACTAAAACTTGTGCCCCTGAAATAAAGGCAATCGTTGGAGTAAAAGATTGCGCTCCATATAATTCAGAGGAACTCCTTCCGATGTACAGTTGATTGTTTGTACTCCCAGTATTGCTGATATCATAATTGGTTGAAGAATACGTAACAAGGTATGTTTGATTTCCAATAGTAGCAACCCCGTACGCATCCCCTCCTACATCTAAAGCAGAAATGGATAGTGCATTCGAAGGATTAGAAACATCAAAAATATGCAAACCGGATGTTCCATCCGCAAGGTACGCATAGTTATTGCTTACTGTCACATCTCTTGCCGTTCCGGACGTGTTATACGTATCAACGAGAGCAGGGATGCCGGGGTCAGTAGCATCAATGTCACGCAAACCGGATGTGCTATCAGCAAGAAAGGCATAGTTTCCATCGAGTGCAACGGCTTGTGCATCCGTAGTCTCAAGTAAGTAGTCGTAACTCATGCTTCCCGAGCGGTCAATAACAAGCATCATGTCAACCGGTTTTCGTGCACCTGAATTAGTTGTAACGGAGAGTGTTACACTAATATTTTGGTCGCATGTCCACGGCCCGGGAGGAGTCACATTTACATCGAATTGAATGTTGATATCGGGCAGTGATTGTAATGAAAGAGAAGTGAGAAAAGGATTGTATGCAAATGGATTGGCAATAGAAGAAGAAAGGGCTCCGCTGCATTCGGATGCGGGTTGTTGTTTGATGAATATTCTTCTCCCGTGAACGAATGGCGCGTTTGTTGGAAGCGCAGTTCCAGTTGTAAGCGTTTGAACATTGGCATCGGGAAAACAAGAAACAAAATCTTGTGAACTTTGGCAAGCCGAAATATCAAGCGGGTAGGATTGCATTTGGAGATAAAAATCATACGAATTAGGAAGAAGGGTGCGGGCATGAGTATACACATTTTGTAATGTTTGCATGGAAAAACCATTGACATCAATCTCATGCGAGACATACCCTGAATGATCTAATGCAACAAATAAGTCATCCACATATTGATCAGTAATGCGCCGTTCTTCCAGCTTTCCAATAGGGTGCGTTGGAAGCGTGGCAAAAATAATAATACCAATTGCCAGAATGAATGCCAGCACTACATCCGCCGTAAAGGCAAAACCGTGAGAGGAAAGATTACGACTCATATAGCGTCAACGTGACCTGGGTTTCAACCCCATTGATAGTGACTAATCGCTGGACAACGCTTGCGTTCTTATTGACACCGGGCGCTAACCCAGTTGAGAGTGAAATGCCTCCAGAAAATTCAACGTAAAAATCATAGTATGGAAGGGAAAGTGCAATTTTTGTTTGTTCATACTCTAAATTACCATAGTTAACAAATGCGACTACTTTTTCCGGGGAAAGAACCCTGTCTTTTTGGGCAAGTCCTATTTGTTCAACACTATTCAAATTACCCATATGCTCCCAATTGGAAGGTGCCCCAGGATTCTTAATAATAAATTCGGCAAGGTTAGATGCCGTAGCGTCAAGGACGCGGCGATCAGCAAGACTAGTAGAAGCGTCTTGAAGAGAATCCGAGTAATAAAAAAATCCTGCAAGAAGAAGAAGAAAGAATAGAACAGAAAATAATAAATCGGGCATACTGGCTTGCCCTTTTTTGGAAAAAATGCAGTACATGATATCATCCCTCGAATGTCTGGGCGGCGACTACATCCCCAAACGGATTAACCAGTGTGGCAGTAGTTCCAATTGTCTTCCAGAGCGGAGCAGTTTGATTAAGATAAATAATGCTTGTTGAATCCACCCCTTTGCCGGTGAACACTTTAGCTGACCCGTTCAAAATGTACGGTGTTGGAAACGTGATAAGGAGATTTCCATCTTTCAATAATGAAAAATTGGATAACTCGAGCGGTTGTAAAGCAGTGAATTCGATGAACTCGTTGGAGGTAAACCCTTCATCCACTTCGGTTTCGGTAATGATGACTAGTGGGGAACCATCCGGTCCGAAACCGGGGTTAGTATAGCCGCAGTCATAGCTGAAATAGAGTGGAATAATTTCATAGAGACAAGAACCCATACAGGAATAATGCTGCCACACTTTTGTAGTATCCACACAAGTGTAGGTGTCGGGCCCGCACGTAGCCGATGAACAACTGTCTTCGGATTCAGTAAGGGAAAGTTCGCTCTCAGAAAGAATTTCCTCATTCACTGTTTCAGAATTGAATGCGATTGTTTCCGTCGCCCAAACCCTGTCGAATAATGCAAAATAAGGATAACGTGAAATGTCCTCGCATACGACATGAATAACATCGGGTTCGGCTGCATAAATTCTAGGATTAGAACCAAATAATACCGCACTTCTATCCACGATTAGAAAATTGGTTCCTATAAAATGACTAATATTTTTCACTCGAATAGTAGCCCCCTCAAGAAGAAAGCTCGGGTTTAGTGAAGCATCCAACACCAAATCAACGCGAACACCCCGCTTGATAGCTAAACGTAAGTGATCCCTAAACTCTTTAGGGGAAGGGGTGCGAAGAACCGCTTCAATTGAAATGGATGCCGAGTCCACGTGCGTGAGGAGTTTTTCCAGACAGTCTTGGGAAGAACAATCATAGGTTTGGGCACATTGGAGTTGAGCATGCTCTTTTGCTTTAGCCACATCGATTCCTTGTTGAATGGTGATAGGTTGTGGAGGAAGTTCACTCGAATAAGTTGGGCGTGTTTGTTCCAGAGGAAAAAAAAGAATCAACAATCCGGCAACAGCAATAATGGCGATTGGTCCAATGAGCCATTTCCAATCAAATCGAAAAGAGGACAACGCATCAGCATCATTATCGGGCATTACACCACCACCAGGTTGAGGTTGTCTAAATAGATTCCCAATCCTTCGGTAGCAGAATCCCAATCCGAGAGAGCACCGCCAATTTCAAGATAGTATGTTCCACTACCACTCACAAGAGAAGAAACATCCTGAAGGAAAAAACCATACGTGTCGATTGGTTGGTCAGCCCACCAAATTTCATTAGAAGCATCGGCATCATTATCTCCAGTATCAATGTTGCTTCCCAAATAAGAAAAAGTACTCGCATTTCCAAATCGAACTTTCAGCCAGGCTTCCTCTCCGGCGTCTAATGAATTACCCCATCCTGCATCCGCATCAATCATGTAAGTAAAACTCAACAAGACTTGGGCGCCGGACCCAATTAAGGAAGCGACATCCGCATTGATATCGAACTGAACACCGTATCCTCCTCCAGCAAGTGGACCTACTACCGCGTCGTCATCAGGATTTGCATCCGCCCCAGCAACCCCTCCGCCTAGTTTTATTTCAAGACGATGAGTATTTCCTACAACACTATCATTTGTATCGTCGTCCATGTTAGGGTCCGCGTTAAAGTATACGGCAGAAGGAAGAGAAGTGGTGTACAAACGTGCGTTCCAATCCCAACCGTCGTTTCCCATACCAACACCAAATGTATTAGCGGTGCTGTTGATATCCGTTTTGAAATCAAGGGGTGGTGGCAAATCGGATTGTAACTCCCACAAATCAAGAAGAATACCATTCTGAGTATAATTGATATCGATTCTCCCATAGTCAAGTGAAATCATTTGTTCCGTTCCAGACGGTTCATACGTCATCCGAATTCGGGCATTGTTTGCTAAATTCCAATCCGAGATACAACTCACCATGTTAGGAGATTGATAATAGAGTTCGGTAAACGAAGGAGTGTACTCTTCGATGTCCAACCACGTAGTGCCGTTATAGCATTGTATCATGGATTTGCTTCCGCCCAATCCAATATGATAGGATTCAAAATGTTTGATGAGTACTCGAACATCGGTTGGTTGATTTGCACTCGTTAAGCCCGCATTGGAAAAACGAAATTCCACCCAATCAGGGTCAACAAACATATCGTCTGTCGAAACAGCGTATAACGCATCATCAAACGCTACTTCTTCTACCCATATTTGATTTTGGTCATCAATAAGCAGAATGGTTCCTTCGGATTGTTCAAAACCCGTGTCGGGAGGACCTGTTATAGGATTGAATGGAGAATAATTCAAATCATTTGTGAATACAACCGTTCCATTAATATCAAACGCACGAATAATGCCGGCATACAATTGAACATTGGATGCTTTTCCAAGAAATGGACAAAAAAAATCCCCTACAAGAATGTTGTTGTTCACCACATTCAAATCTTTTGTTATTTCAAACTGTGTTTCAGAATAAGGAGGATTGGAACTCATATACGTAATAATAGAACTCACTTTCGTACAGAGAGCAAGTTCTTCAGCATTTTGTTGAGATATTGTTGATTGTTGCTTCGTTTGTTCGATGATAAGAAGCACCACTACAAATAGTAATAGAATAACCGCGGCAGCAGTCAAATATTCAACCGACACCTGCCCCTTTGTTGAACGGGAAAATTTTTTTATCATGTGTTCGTCACACTCGCATTCACATCACCCATCGAAATTGCCAGCGTGTAAATCCCCGCATCATGGTACAAGTATGCCGGCATAATGTTCGTTTTAGTGAATGCAAACAAAGTACTGCTCCCCCCTAATTGAGAAAGAGTAGCACGAACCGTATTCTGTCCGACTCGAAATTCAGTCAACCCAACAGGAAGTTGCACATCCACTAACACCGTGTTTCCAGGCCCTTTAGCATACACAAAATCAACTGTCGCCGCCACCTCATCTACGGCAGCCTGCGATTGAATAAGTTGGACAGAACTAGAATAGGACACGAATGCATACGCAAATAGGATGGCAGAAAAAAGAAGGAGGAAAGCCGTAAAGGTAAGATACTCCAACCCAACTTGCCCACGGAAGCGCATTTGGGAAGGATATTAGCATGGAATAAAAACCCAAGGCAATGGAGGCGGTTTAAAGGAAGAACGCTTTATGTATATGGACAATGACGTCGGATGCACGGCTGATGTTCTATAAGATGCTCCTCGACAAGTACGCCGCACTAATCAACGAGAAAGAACAGCGAAGCATTGAAGAAATTAAGACGTTGGTTGACTCGAATGATATGAGCATCCAGAGCATGATTTCCCAGTTTAAACCCGATTCCTATACTGTTGAGCGGGACTATCTTTTTACTGCACAACAAACATTTGAGTTCATCACACGGGAAATCAAATATGTTCCAAATGACATGAACATCAACTTTTGGCTCAACCCAAAAGATATTCTTACACACAAAGTGTCAGACGACGAGGATTTAGCCATCGTATTATGTTCATCCCTTTTGGCATTAGAAGATAAACGCGCATTCGTATATGTCATGGAACTAGAAGATTTACGTACGCATGCCGTTGTGATAACAGACGTGAATGAGAAAACACTGCTTCTCGACCCAAGCGTAGGGCATGGTTTCTTCAAATACTACGGAGACAAGTCATTCGTCTTCAAAAAATACCGTTTTGATGGAAAAAAACTCAAACGCGCACTCTATCGTTTTAATAGTGAAACGTATGAGCAATTTATCTGATATGACTTCCGTCGAAATGCCTGGAATTACATTATACCATCTTCTTCATGAATTAAACAAAACATGGAAAGGAGGATACATTCAACAACTGCGCCAAGTTGAACACGACACATTTCTACTCAAACTGCGCACCAAAGAAAGAACAGGAGAACTGCTCATTCGATTTCCACACACAATCATCGAAACCAATCGCAAATGGAAACCGGCAGAAACACAACCCGGGATAGTAAAGCAGACCAAAAAAATAATAGAGAATGCTCGCATAGAAAAGATAGTATTAATTGGAATGGACCGCATACTCGATGTGCAGTGCCAAGACCTGCACATCATCATTGAATTATTCAGCCAAGGAAACATGATACTAACCGATGCAGATTACAAAATCATTGAAGTCTATCGTGCAAAAGAATGGAAAACCCGAATATTAAAGAAGGGAAACAGGTATGAACCACCCCCTGGTCCGGAAGCGTGGGAAAAAATGGTGAACATGCCGTTGTGGGAAAAAAATAATACACTAGGAAGCTGGCTCGTATCACAAGTGGGAATACCCGGACCATGGACTAAAGAAGTGTGCGAGAAAATAGAATGCAATCCAGCACAAACAACGCCATTGTCAAACGAAAAATGGAAAAAACTACAAGCGCTTCTCCAAAAAACAATGAAAGAAACAAACGATTTTCAATTAGTAGAATGGAAAAACAAACAAATAGTAATTCCATCAATTGGATTGAAAGCAGAAGGAAAAATACTTTTCAGCGGAGAGTGGAATAAAATACAAGAAACAATAGAAAATCGCCCGATGCAGGACAACCACACGGTAACAACAGAAAGTAAGAAGGCTAAAGAATGGAATGCGCTTGAAATAAATAAAATACGACAGCAAAGAATGAAAGAAGAGTGGAATGCATACGCCGATGAATTGAAAAAAAAAGGCGAATGGATTTATACTCATTTTGAGCACGTGGAAAAACTATTAGATGAAATTAAACGAGTAAAAAACAATACAAACGCAATCAAAAAAATAGACGAACTGCCTTTTATTAAAAAAATAGACACTAAAAAAGGAATCGTAGAAATTGAAACGGAGAAATAAGAGAGGGGGTAACCCGTACACCCTGCTCCTATCGGTCGGCCATGGCCGTAATCTCACGCTCATCTACAATGAAAACGTCTGAAACAGCCGTAACCGCAGCATATGGAATTTGAATAACCCTGTCCTGCAAGCTAATACGCTTGATGACTTTGGACTCGGGATCGACTTCCACAATCAATGCCTCGATATTCCCTGAATTCTCATCTACGAGAAGGTCGGATAACCGCCCTACCTCATCCCCCCGGTTAGTAATCACTCGTTTAGTCGCCAGCTGGCGTGCAATTGCATATTTGTACATATGGTTGAAACCCCCTATATTGAGGGCATGAACGATTATGAGATATAAAAATGTAGCAGGGAAAGAAGGGCAGGAATGAAAAAAACAACCCCTATTTGGGGGAAATAGCGCGCTTCTTCTTGGATAAAGAAGGAGGATGAATGTCCTCCCATGCCGCCTGCTCAATCGCAGAGCGGAAAGAAAAAGGGCTAATGGACTTTTTTCGCTTAGAAGGGGAAACAACCACACCACTAGTAGGGCAAAAGGAGGATTTAAACCCGGGTTTTTAATCGTTTTTGAAAGAACGAGTAAATATGACCATTTCCAACCCTATCGTGTCAGAAAACACCACTCAAACCAACTCCCAGGTCACGGGAGCCTATCGAATAGAGCTAGAGAAACAACAGTACCGTTTCGTAGGAAACCATTCCTCCGTAAAAGTATGCGGATGGACCAAAAACATGCTCCGAGGAGAAGGTGGCTGTTACAAGTTCAAATTCTATGGAATACGAAGCCACCAATGCATGCAAATGACTGTAAATATGAGCTGCGCCAATCGATGCACGTTTTGCTGGAGAGGACACAAAGCACCGGTTGAAACAGAATGGAAAGGAAAAATAGATGACGCGATGTTTATCATAGAAGAAAGTCTGCGTGCACATGAAAAACTATTAGCCGGGTTTGGAGGAAATGAGAACGTGTCAAAACAATCATTTGAGCAGAGCAAACACGTGAGACATGTTGCATTAAGTCTGACAGGGGAACCGATTGCCTACCCCCAAATAAATGAATTGTGCAAAAAATTCCATGCCAAGAACATTTCAACATTCATTGTAACAAATGCACAATACCCAAATGCGATTCACAATCTCGAAACAATCACACAACTATACTTGAGTTTGGATGCCCCTACAAAAGAAATTTTGCACGAAGTAGACAAACCATTATTTCCGGATTATTGGGAACGATATATGCAATCATTAGAAGAAGTTTCACAGAAAAAATACCGAAAGACAGCGCGCCTCACAATAATCAAAGGAATAAATGACGTTTTCCCAGAAAAGTATGCAGAACTCATTCAAAAAGGAGATTTTGATTTTGTGGAAGTAAAAGGATACATGCACGTAGGAGAAAGCCAAAAAAGGCTGGAACGAGACAAAATGCCCACTTTTGATGAAGTAAAAACATTCGGATTGCGCGTGTTAAACGAAATGAATAACAAGTACGAGTTAGCAAGCGAACATATTCCGAGTGACGTGATACTATTAGCGAAAAAAAAATACAACAAAAAAACATGGATTGATTTTGAGCAGTTCTTTGAAATAATGAATGGAAAAAACCCGGATAAAAACTTGAGCGCTGAAAAATACTCCACTTCAACTCAAGAAGTTAAAGAAAGCACATCCAATTACGAAGTCATACAATAAATGGTGCAATGATTAATGAGATTGACGGGCAACATAGAAACGTTCCAGCACCCGCGCATGCAAATCCCCTACAAAATGAAATTCGCGCGAACGGGTAGTACTACGTAAACGTGTGCGTCGAACGTTGAATCGACGCACAACCTCACCAATAGGAAGATTGGTTTCCTGTAATAAACGAACAACACTAGGTGCGGATTTTTTCATATCCACTTCTGAAATCGCGTGAACGATGGGTTTTCCATTATAATCGAAACGAATATGGCGAACCATTTTGTCCGAAGAATTGCGCCGGCTTTCCAACTTGAAAATAGCAGTAGGAAAGTTCTCCATCACAAAATGAGTGGTTCCAATAGGGTGTTTCAATAGGGTAGCAAACCAGCGAGGAGAGCGCATACCCAAAATGGCATCCATACGTTAAAAAACAAGAGTGGCTTGTTGAACGCATGGAGGATCACGCAAAAGGAAAAAAGGGAATCCCGCCATTGTTTTGGGCAGGGATGCTACTTATCATAATGGGAGTTGTACTAGGAGCCTATGTCGCCCCCTACATGGAAGGATGGATTAACCCCGAGCGAGCAGAGGCAATTCAAAACGCACAAGATTTGGCTGCCCAAAACACATTACTGAAAAACCAAATAGATTGTTTAGTAAATGGAATCAATCTTAATCACGGAAAAACAACCATTACCGAATGCACGTAACTTCCTCCCGTCCTAAAGAGGCAAGATTCTTACAAAAAATTACTAAAACACTGAAACGCGCCCTGCAGGGCATAACACTAAACTACGGCGGGCTGAAGCCCGCCGGGTTTCACTTCCCGTGAACGGCTTGCCGAGAACCAAACGCAAAGCCGATTCATCCACCGGCTAAAGCAGGCAGGGTTCTCGGCAAGGGGTTCCTAAACAGCTATTCAAACAACAACAACAAAAACGCGATTCGATTTTATCCCATAGTCATGGCAGCGGGTTTTAGCGAACCATCAAACGAATAAAATTTTCTCTAGATTTTTAATTGGAATCCCCGCCTGACAAGAATGTATGCGGTTGTTACTGATACTAATCATCCTTCTTCTTACCGGGTGCATTCAGAACAAAATGACGGCAGGAGAAATAGCGGTTTGTATTGAATCAACACACGTAAGTGTGACGACCATCCCACACTGCCTTTCATCTACTGCGTGTGAGAAAGAATGGGATGCAAAAATCAAATTAGGAACATTTAGCAAAACGCTAGTCGGAGGAACAATATATCAAGCAAGAAACGGGATTGAAAAAACATGGGAATCGCTCAACAAAGCAGCCGAAACATTAGAAAAAGTTAAACAATCTTGTGAGAAAGGAAGTTTCCTAACAATATCATCAGAAGGATCGATTGCTACTGGACAAATATATGCTGCATTGAAATCAAGTGAAGAAGCCCATGTTCAGGCAATCAATTCAGCCGTTTCAGCCGTAACAAGCGGAAGTAAACGAGAATTAATCTGGGTAAAAGATTCAATGGCATTCAACGCATACGCAGAACTGCTTGCGCTCACCCAATCATTGGCTGGAGAAGAAGAAACCAACCCCATTGCAGAGAAAGTAAAAGAAAATCAGGCATATTATGAAAAAATAGGCACGGTGCTCTCTGAAAAAGAAATACCGCATTATGCGATAGCACTAGATGACGCCTACAAGTGGTATGATACTGGGATAAAAGTATTTTATCCAGACAAAAAACAACCCATTCTGTGGTTTTCAACAATTTGGAAAACAGGAATACAATCCATCATCAGTTCAACGAATTGGGAAAAACAACTAGCTACTATTCAACAAATTCAAGGAGATGAAGTCATTCAGAGCATCACCCGCGTTGTCTCGCCCGACAAGGGAAGTGCGATTGAAATAATCCGATTAATTGACACATTGGATAAGGGGATAATTGAATTAGAAAATGAAGAAAATAATAAAATGAATGATTTGACAGCAAGATTAGAAAAAAGTAAAGAAAAACTAGAAAAAAACAAGATGATGCAGCAGGAACAAGAGGCAGGAAAACTACTCGCAACCTATTACAATACGAACCCGCCAATAATGGAAAAAAATGAAAAAAAAGAATATAACAAAATAATTCTAGAGATTGAAGAAACGATAGAAAAAGTGAAAAATGAAAAAAAACAAAATCCATTGCCAATAGGAAAGAGAGTTGCAACATTGAGGGAAACAGAGAGAAAAATAACGGAGATCGAATCGTTCATGAAAGAGGAAGAGCAAAATGCGGCAGAATGGGGTGCGTGGTGCAAAAAAAAGAGCAACGAGGAAAAAATAACAATAATTACCGAATATGCGTGCACAGCCCTGTTAGAAGAACACAACTTTATGGAAGAAAACAAGGATGGTGCGCTCGCACAAACAAGATTGATTACTTGCGTGAACGAATTGAATAATGCGTATTTGGCAATAGAAGAAAAAGGAACAGAATGGAAAAAAGAGGATTTTATTTATCAGTTCGGGGAAGAGGCGGCCGAGTATGGGTGTAAAAGCCAATTACAAAATATTGCGAATGAATATGAGAATAATTCACTTACGCAAGAGTTGCATGAACTGGCAAAAAAAACCGCGCGCGAGTCAGTTGCACTCCAAGCCGCATTGGAAAAAAAGCTGGTTGCTCAAGGAAAAAAAGAAATTTTGACAAAAGCAGAAAAAACACTGGCAAAAGTAGAAAAGTGGCTGCCACTATCAAAACAAATTGCGGTGATTATTGAATTGGAGGAAGTCAGCAGTTCAATGCAGATAGAACTATACCAAATAATAAATGAAAATACCCAAAAAGGCAATTGGATTTTCAGCCAACCTAACAAAATAGTAGAAAATGGGGAAGGAGAAGAAGAAGTGTCTTTTTTTGTTGAAAATCCTATTGGAAAAGAAGTAGTATTAGACAACCCGATTCAATTGAAGAATCCCTTTACTCAATTCGTATTTACCAATGAAAGTGAAAATAAGATAAAGAAAGGAGAACCCATCATCATTAGTAATGGGGTTATTCCAATTCAAGGAAAATGGGTAAATGGAAAAGCCAGTTTTCAATGGGGGCAATCACAAATAACAAAAGAAATTGGAATGATTTGGGGAAACGTAGCAGAACAAATAATCAAAATAGAAATGAACAATCCTGCACAAAACGGGATAATAGAATGGAAAACAGAATTGCCTGATTCAATAAATGAAAAAACAATAAATGCATCTCACGAAGGAAAAAGTAGTAGTGTTGAAAAAATAGACAAAATAGCGAAAGGAACAATCTATGTAAACGAAGCGATTGAAAAAATAATTGTTTCATTTCAGCAAGAAAACATATTTCACACAACCACACAGGAATCTTCTATTCAGAATGGAGAAAAAAAATTAACACAATACGTGGTAACAATTCAAAGCCACCTCCAACAAGAAGCGGTTGGTGATGTAACAACAGGAATTTTACTAAATTGGATAGGTGGAGAAACGGCCGCGTTTGATGAAAAAGGAAAAAAAATAGGGTATGTCGTCGGCCCATTAGGAGAAATTATCCTAAGCAAAATTGCCTTTTCTCCAATGGGAATAAGAGAAATAACAATAATCAAAACGGAAGAAGCGAATACCGCCACGAATGTAAAAGAAATATTACTGGAAAAAATAATTGATGCAACAAAAAGCAACAATATCGAATTTGCAGCGGAGGCTGCTAAATTAGCAAGTGTGATAAAAAATGAAACGGATATTGAAAAATTTCCTGCGCATGCACAAAAACTAAGCGCACTATTAGACAAAATAGAAAAAGAAAAAAACACAGCAAACCAGACCTATGCAAATTGGGACGCGGTGATGGAAAAAATAAATGAAAATAACGTTTGGAATGAACAGATTGAAATACTCGCACAAAAGGGAAAAATGGAAAAAGAGAATGAAAAATGGAAAGAATTGCAACAAACGACCGCAACACTAGAAAAGATAGTAAACGAAGAAATAGAAAAAAATACAACACAAGACAAGGAACCTACTAAAATCGCAATAGAAAATATATTGCAGAAAATTGGAAAAATAGAGGAATGGATTGCCAAATACAAAATAGGAATTAACATTGGATGCGCAAAGCTTGGAGAAATAGGGTATTATTGCCCAATAACAGAGGAAGGGCTTCGAGATATTACTAATAAAACAAAGAAAGATAGAAAAGTAGCCGAAAACTTACAAAAAAAAGCGATTTTAGAAAATAAAGACACAGAAGAAACGGCTTTGCTGTCTGAACGTGTTCAGAATAATTTAGAAAACATTTCAAACGGATTTTCAGCAATAAAAGAAACGGCCGCTATGTTATTGGAAGAAATAACAAAAAATGCCAATCTATCAAACAATGAAGAAGTGAAATCGGCAAAGGAAAAAGCAGAAAACTTTTTTGAAAACGAAGAATATGGAAAGAGCATTTTCGTTTCTAAAAATTTGGTTAATTATTTAGCAGAAAATAAGATGATTGGATTAGAAAACTTCCCGGCAGAAGGGTGGCCATTAATAGGACTGATAATAGGAATTGGCGGATTTATTGCATATCGTTATCGAAAAAAACCAGTAGAAGAAAAAAAACAACAGAAACCACTGCCAAGAGCGCACACAACAACACAACCTAATTTTCCATCGAGCGAACCAATTTATAGTGGCGTATCAAGACCCCTGCGCAAGCAAATGGAAGACCGATCAGCAGTGAAAGAAGAAGCATAATAAGAAAACCGTGTGCTGCAGACACAAGAACGGATCCACTCGCCGATTGTTCCATTACCGTCACCCAAAACAAAGGAGTAAGAAATAAAAACGTCGTGCCAATGAGCAGCGGCAGCACGGAAATAATTACTGCACGCCCTAATCGCCACTCATCTTTTGAAACAAAAAATGCAAAACCAAAAGAGAACAATATTAATACATACAATCGCCACGTCTCAAAATAGACAAAAAACAAGTAAATAACAAATGTAAGAACGATTGAAAATATCCAATGAGTGGCGCGCATGTCATACCCCCACATCGAGCGGCATAAGATAAAAACCAGCAGGATACTGCGCACGAACATAAGGACCCACGTTGTCTATTTGTTCTGGGGAAACATAGGTAAACTCATTCGTGACAAAAGAAGGATACATATTATACGTTGTTAGAGTAGTGTGAGATGCATTGAGAATAATAACTACATCCTCTGTTGTAGTTTCAGGTGTTTGAGAAAATTGAACAGAATTGCCCCCTGGAAAAAGTAACCCGACACGACCATCTTGTTCAATAACTGCTTGCGGATTAGAAGCAAATATGTGTTCAATTGAATGAGTTACTTTTCCAATGAACGGATTGCTTGGTTGAAATGAAGAAGTAACGAACGCGGTGGGATTCAAATCCGTATAACGAAAATAGAGAAAGGACAATCCTAAAAGAATGAGAATGCCTGCCCCAATAGCAAAACGGTTCAAATGCATACTAGAATTAATCGGTTGGAATATTTAAAAGAAAAAGGATGCGAACAAGGGTCGCTAAACCGCTTGTTCGACTTTTGCCCTGCGAAAATTAGCATATGGGCGAAATTTTGTTTTGGTCCATGCAGTGGGCTGCTTGGAGCGGAGCTTGAATTCCTCCTCCAAAAGTTTTAGGCGCAATTCTTCTGTAATCTCAATCTTCATGGGAACCCCTTCCAAACGGTGTTTCTAGATTCACCGCCCCACTGGCTCGGCAGGACGATAAATAGACTAGGAAGTAGATAATAAGGTCGTTTCTTCTATATAAGCATTACTTCAAATGAAGGGGCGCTACTAATGGGGTGATAAATATAAACAGAAGTGGGTGCTTTTGGTATATGCTCAAATTACACCAACGGAGGCTTCCTGAAGGGAAGATCGTCAAACCAGAGGATAGAATATGGAAGGAGCAGTTCGACAAGATGTCTCAAGAGGACCATCGAGAGAAACTTCGTATGTTAGGGTTGGACGACGAGGAAACGGATGAATTAGTTGAAGATTTTGAAGAGGTTAAAAAGGGGAAAAAAGGAAAAATTCTAAAAGAATGGGAAGATGGGGTCATCCCTGAAGAAATAGAAAATAAGTGATTAAAAAAAAGTGGTGTTCGCAGCGCGTGTTTAATTACTGAAAGCTTGTTTATCAATGAATGGAATTATCAAGCAAAAGTGAAGAAAAAATTGTTGAAATGCCCGTTCAACAATTTGCACACCAAAATACGATTAATGAATTTAGACAAGAATTATTAGTAACGGGCTATTCTCCTAAAACGATTAAAATGTATTTAATTTATTCTAAAAAATTTTTGGAACAAACTCAAAAAGAAATATCCTCGCTTTCAAAACAAGATGTTATTGCATTTCTTGCAAAGGCAAAAGAGAAGAATGTTTCGAACGCAACGCTTTCGCTAATGCATTCTGCATTAAAGTTTTTTTTAACAGAACATTTGAAATTGAATGTGGTAGATGAAATTAAAATTCCTAAGAAGGCAAAAAAACTGCCAGTAGTATTAACTGTTTCAGAAATTAAAGATATTTTTCAGCACACCCGCCATGGAAGAAATAGATTATTACTACAATTTATTTATTCAACAGGTTGTCGAGTGAGCGAAGCGGTTAAAATGAAAACAGAAGATATTGATTGGGAAAATGGGGTTGCACGAGTGCAAGGGGGAAAAGGAAACAAAGATCGTATTGTTGTGATTTCTCAAAAATGGGCAGGAAACATAAAAAAATATTTAAAACGTAAAAAAAATAATTCACCTTTCCTTTTTTCAAAAAAAAATGGAAAATCGTTATCGACAGACACCGTGGAACGAATCATTCGGAATGCTGCAAAGGAATTGGGTATAACAAAAAGGGTTACCCCCCACGTGTTACGTCATTCTTTTGCCACTCACTTGCTAGAAAGTGGAGAAAATATCAGAAAAATTCAATTATTATTAGGTCATGCTAATTTGAGTACAACAGCCATCTATACCCACGTGAGTAAAGAGGAGTTGAAAAAAGTGCAAAGTCCGTTAGATAAAATGTAATTATGTATTCAAGTAATACATAACAATGTAGTGCCCCGACACTTCCGGTAATAATTTAAAATGATAAAATTGCCCGCGTTAATACCCTAGTATTATATACCATATTTGGGTTCTATGCATACTTGATTTTTTGTATTAAATCAGGGGGAAACAAAATATGACCGTACGACTATCAAAACTGTTCGGCATGGACATCTATACAGATAATGCTGAATATAAGGGAAAAGTGTTCGATCTCGTGATTAATCTCGAGAAGGGAAAAATAGAGACCATGACGACAGAACCATTAAAGGTTCGAACTAAACTAGAAGCTCGAAAGATTATATCGGAAAAAAGTATTCCTTACCAAAACATTCTATCGGCTAAAGATATTTTGTTGGTAGGAACACGAAATCGTGCTCCAGTAGAGGAACCCGAAGAGGAATCACGTTCTCGTACAGGAACGCTGCATCGACCACCCTATCAACCCTATACTCGACGTCATTAATTTTTCAGACGCCATATAGGATTAAATAGTACTTATGTTTCATAAAACAACATAAGTGTGGTTTAGTAATATTATGATTCAGTAGTGGAAGTGTGGGGGGTATCCTAATGGTTAAAGCATACTATATTCAATACAAATTTATCCTACCAGAAGCAATTAAACATTCAACGTATACATACCAAAAGCTCTTTCGGGCAATTTATGGTTATACTCAAAATGTGACTAAATCAAATGGTAAAGTTTATCATTATCACCGAAAAGGGGTATTTTCAGACGTACCCTACATTCGTCCCGGAAAGAATGCAATTATTATTCACCCATCTTCTTTTCCTAAATTTAAGCAATTTTGTGCTACTGGACAGAATCCTTCCCATAATTGGCGTTCTAAAGGGGATTGGAAGGCTGTTTATTATATGGATGAAAAAGAAATCGATGACACAAAAGTGGTGAGGGCATTAGAAGACCTTTTAGATCGAACCTATATTTCTCCAAACGAAAAAACACCCCAACCCATTACAGAAGGATTGAGCACAATCTTGGACAAAATCAAACTAAACGAAACGATTGAAGAAAGAGAAAAGCAGCACGTTTTGAATGAATCCCAATCGGTTCTTTCCAACGAGTGGTTTCGTTCTCATTACACCCACTCTCAAAAATTAACTGATTTTAATGATAAAGTGAAATCACTGCGTGGGTTTCATAGTTGATTCTGCCTCGATTTCCTCTTCTATCAATTCTTTCACCGACACGATAAGATTCTTCTTTCTCCACTTCATTTTTCCCCCCACCATATTCGCTTCCAACAACCCCGAATCAACCAGTGTTTTGAGGTAGGGGTATAAGCTTCGTTCATTTTGATAAGTAATCCCAAATAACTCATTCACGCGACGTAATATTTCTTCCATACTCACCCACTCTTCATAATCTAAGACTTTGGTGATGTGGTGTGCTTGTGTTCCTTCTTTGAATGTTAAATGATCCCACAGATTGACTACTCGATACCTGTTGGTAGTCGTCAAAGGGGTCAATCGTTCACTTCCCCTAGTTAATGAATTTTTTCTTGCTATTTCTCTAAACTCATTTGTCTGATTGTCTTCTGCCCATCGTTGAATGCTGCTAACCGACCTAAAGAAGCTTCTAAGCAACATCTTCAACATGGTAATTACCGTAATGATAGTAATTACTTAAAAACCTTATGGTAATTACTAGTAATTACCAAAAACCCACAAAAAACAAAAACAATTGTGGTAATTACGAAAAAAGTTAATAAATTCGATTAAAAAAACAAAATGGGCGGAAAGAAAATGATTCCAACAACAAAACAAAAACAAAAAGAATCAAAAAACGTTAATTTTTTAATCAAAATCAACGAAAATTGTCGAAATGAGCCTTTGTTTTTCAGTAGTTGATAGAAAAAATGCACTTTTTATCAATTATGAGGGCACAAAAACAGTCCGAAAAAAGACTTTCGAAAAAAAAGCAATATCGAGTAGCGGGGGAAGGATTTGAACCTTCGATCTTCGGGTTATGAGCCCGACGGGCACTCCAGGCTGCCCCGCCCCGCTTTAACGTTATTTAGTTAGTGTCTAGTTGTTGCTTTTTGGTTGATTTCTTTTCTTTTATTGCTTTGCACCATTCTTATTAAATGCGTGCTGTTGTCCTAATTTGTGTGTTTTTTAGAGTATTTTTTGAAGCGAAGTCAACTCGGTTCTAAGCGTAGTGATATTCTTTTGCATCTCCTTTTGTTTCTTTTTTCCATCTACTGGATTCATTAATTCCCCACATTCGGGGCATCTAAATTCGTATTGTGCGGCAATCTCAAAAGGTGTTTCTTCGCACTCTTTTTTACATACAAACATTTCATGGCTGTTTTCAAATCGCGCTCTTTGTTCTAGTTTTTGGAGCATCTCTGCTTGTTGTTCTAAAATTAATTCAACGATTCGTCGTTGTTTGATTTCCCACGTGTAGGTATACCATCCCGAGTTTTTATTTTTTGTTTTGTTGTAGCACGCAATTCCTCGGTAGTGGAGCCGATTTAGGATGCTTCGTATTTCTGTGATTTTGAGGTGCTTCATTCTGTTTTCAATATCTTCATCCAAGCATTTCCCGTTTTTTTCTAAGCAGATTTTTACTACTTCTTGTGCTTCTTCTCCCCCGACCGCAGTGAGAAATTCTCTTGCAATTTTGAAGTCGAGTAGTGTGTTGGGTTTCGTCATTCCATCTTTTAGTATCGATACGGTTTAAATCACCTATTTTTGCGTTTGCACATTTTTTCCTCGCGCGCTTGGAATAATGGTCTTTTTTCCTCCTTTGAAAACAAATTCTTCTTCCTTCCCCACCCACAAGTAATGTAGAAACACACTGAGTGCTGCCACTTCGCTGTGCGGTTGTCTTGTGATGCTAATATTGTAGTCGGCTTCTTGGTAGGCCGTTCCCGGAACTTTGTCTGCTCCTATCATGATGACTATTTTTTCTAGTTTTTGGATTTGTTTGATTGCGTCGCCCGGTTGTTTTCCATACATTGTGAGGTGGATAATGTGATATCCTTTTTCTTTGAATTGTTGTAGGGTTTTCCATGGGTTTTTGTAGAATTCTATTTTGAATTTTCCTCCGAATGTTTGATTTATTTTTTCTACTGTTTGGGCAATGTGGTGGTCGTTTCTCTCGTTCAGCAATATTCTCTGGGCACCGAATGCTCTTGCGACTAACGCGCAATGGGTTGTGATGCGGAGATCCCTATATTCTCGGTCGCTTAATCGGAGCACGACGATGTTTTTAGTTATCGGGTTTCCTCCTTGGTTGCAGCAGGGGTAAACGGGGTGGTGAGCTATTTTTCCTTTTTTTCACTCCTTTTTTCTTATCCGTCTCGTATTTAAACCTCCTCCCCAGATAATGGTGCATATTGGGTGATGCATCAGATGAATCGATTCTTTTTGTTGGTTGGGGCGCTTCTTCTTTTCTTGGGGGGTGGCACGAGTGTTTTTGCCCTCTCGTCGTTGGAATATTCAGGTCCTGATCTTTTTCCCACGGATCCTTCATGTCAGTCTATCAATGATGGTTGTCCTAATCCTCATTATACATCGTTCTCTTTCACGTATACTTCGGATCAGGCGATTTCTCCTAATGGGGGTTTCAGGATTGGTATTGGGTGGATGTTTAATGGGTTGTTTTTGGGTGATTTGCTCCCTAATTGGGGTTCCCCTCAATTCTTTTTTCCGTCCTTCCCTAATTATACAACTGTTTCTTCTCCCGTTCCTTTTTCAACTTCGAAACAGTGCACGGGTAGTTTTTGCAACTCCCAAGTGTCGTTTCCCAATGGTCTTCCTTCCGGTACTCCGGTAACAGTATTGTTTGGTGATACTTCGGGTGGCAGTCCGGGCATACTTGTCCCTGCTATCGAGTCTAATGCGCAGGTCTTTCTTTCAGAGGATTTTTCAGGTTCCCAGACGTTTGTGTTGGCTCCGGATCCTCACCCCAGACTGCATGTTACGGGCACGCATGCGGACAGGGTAGTAGTGATTGGTCCTTCCACGGTGAATGTGGGGGAATATGCGATGTTTGTTGCGAAGGTGATGGAGGGTCCCGATGCGTATGAGCATAATTCGTTTACGGACGGGAATTTTTTGGGCACCTTTTCTTTCTCTTCTACGGATTTCCGTGCGCGCATGCCCCCCACAGTTGGGATGTCTCTGGCGGATGGTGGGGTGAGGAAGTTTTGGATTCGTTTTTCCACTCCGGGGATTCATTCCGTCAATGTTCATGCGAATGGTGTGGGTGTTGATTTGGTTGGAGTGAGCAATCCTATCGAAGTGCGTTCCGGTCCGGTGGTGGGTACTCCCAGTAGTCCAGTTCCAGACAATTACAACCTGTATTGGGGTTCTTTGCATAATCATACTGCTGTTGGGGGTCATGCGTTGAGTACGACTGAACAGGCTTTTGATTTTGGCAGGGAGTACGCTCGCTTAGATTTTCTTTCAATGAGTGAGCATTGCGGTACGGAGGAGTTTAATTTCGCTGAGTTGGAGAATATGGCGGATGCCCGTTATATTCCTCGTGTTTTCGTGACTTTTCCTGCGTATGAATGGACTAGTTCTTCAGAGGGTCATCGTCATGCAATTTTCAAGGATTCGGCTTCCGCATTCAGTTTCTGTGATACTGGTACAAATCAGATTGGGGAACAGGAACAGCTTGACTCTTCGTTGAGCACGTTTTTGTCGGATGTAGGAAGTGTGGGGGGTATCGCGATCCTGCACCACCCTTCTTGGAATCATGTTTCGGGGGTTAATTGGGGTTCGAAAGATTCCAATGCGCAGCGTTTGGTGGAAATCTATTCTTGGCACGGTCGTTCGGAATACTATAATAATCCTTTATTGATTCACAACTCACCGAGTGCGCAGTTTGATGCGAAGACGGGAAATTTTGTCCAGGATGCCTTGGCGTCTGGTTATCGTTTAGGTATTACGGCGGATGCTGATAATCATTTTGGTATGCCCGGTTCTAATGCTACTAAGGGGTGGTTGAAGGGGTTCTATGCGCGTAATGGGTTGACGGCAGTGTATGCTCCTTCTCTCACGAGGGACTCCGTTTGGAGTGCGTTGAATGCTCGCAGGGTATATGGGACAACCGGTGCGCGTATCCAGTTGAAGTTCACTAGTGGTTCTCATTGGATGGGGGAGGAGTTTTCCTCTGTTTCGATTCCGTCCATGAGTATTCGTGTTCTCGGTACAACACCACTAGATTATGTCAAGATTTTCCGTGATGGGAAGGAGGAGGTGTTTTCTTGGACGGGTGATGGTTCGTTGTCGAATATTGATTTGCAGTTCACTGATACCAATGTGATTCCTTCGAATACGTATTCCTATTATGTTCGGGTTCATCAAGCCAATGATCATTATGCGTGGTCTTCTCCTATGTGGATTACGTATCTGCCTGCGCGTTTTTCTTCCGCGGATTCTTCTGCCTTGTATCTCGAAGAGTTTGTTTCCTTCCTTTATCCTCCTTTGTTTTCTTTGGAATTGGTGAATGCGTTGGTTGATTCGGCCACTAATTTGGGGCGTTTTTCCTTCAGGTGAAGAATTCTCCGGTTTACTCTAATGAATCGAATCCGGTAAGTGTTTTCGAATTGGGTGGTTTTACTTAGGGCGTATTGGAAGAGAATGTGTTTTGTTATAGCAAAAAGCCTAATTATTTGAACATTTGATGGGCTTTTTGCATATAGCAAATTGCTCAATAAAAGTTCAGGAACAAAACCAATTTGCTATATCTTCTAAAAGTGGAGCAGAATAATTCCTTGGATTTTTTTTTTAAGAATTACTACTCTTTTACGTGCAATAGAAGTGTCGCCAGTCCTTCCGTGTCAATAATGATAGTGTTAACTTGTATGTAGGGGGGGTATTTTTCCATCCATTCCTTTTCTAGTAATGGGTTGGGTTCTTTTGCATAAATTCGTAGAACATATTCTTTTGTCCCTTCGGTTGGAGTGATTGTTCCTCGTATTCTTATTTTTTTCATCCATTCGGGCGAGAATGCTGGGAACGTTGGTCCAACGAGTATGTCGTTGGGTTCGAAATCTACTGCGTAGGTTGTTTCGGGTTCGATGGTGGTGCGAAAACTCAGTCCTTGATAGTAGGTGCTTCCCCACCCTCCTCCAATGAATAGGGTAGTGTCGAACTCCGTTTCTTGAGTGGAAATGACAGCTTCTTGCGTGGCAGGGGTGGATTGGATTCCAATGGTGTATGTCTTATTTTCGGGGGCGTTTATCCATGTGTTTATTCCTGTTGTATGGAACGTGGGGTGAAATTCGGGTTGCATATATGTTGCGTTTGTTATTTCTGCTAACTTGTTCATGTTTCCATCTTTCCATACTTGTGTGTGTTCTTCAAATTGTGTGGGCATTGCAGGTAATTGTGTAAAAATTTCTTTTTCGTTGTTTAATCCATATACTTCTTTGAAAAATTTTTCTACTTCCTCGAGAGTGACTCCTTTTTTTTGGGCTCGTTGTTCAAAAATGTGGTGATTATGAATTTTTTCTATTGGTTCTGTTTTGGGTATTGTTTTAGTTGTATCATCGTGGATGCATCCTGTCATTAGAATGAGTAGTATGATTCCTATTTTTTTCCAATCCATCATGAGTAATCTGCCCCTGCTTGGAATACTTTGTTGTGGTCTCCTGCCGAAACGAATCCGTTGAAATCTCCCGAGAAGCACAATTGGTTGGTATCTTCTGCCCCTAATCCTGTGATGAGCCGGCTGGCAATGGTCGCGTTGCCCGAGTCCCATTTTTTGCAGGCGGTGGATGTTATGGGGTTGGTAGTTCCGGTCACGCTGCAGGGTTCTTCCCATCCTCCCATTCCCCATGTTCCGCATCCATTGCCCGTTCCCATCCATGCTTTCAGCACGATATTGGCATCGCTTCCGGAGAATGCACTGGTGAAGTTGCCGTCAATATTAACCACCACGTTTCCCGTGTTGGTGATCGTGTAGGGAGATAGTGTGTTGTCTTGGCAGAAATTGGCTCCATAGTAGATAGTGGCATAGGCTAAATCGGAGAATAGGCATTGGATGCCCGCTCCCGAAGTAGCTACGTATCCTTGGATAAGTAGTGTTACATTCTGGTCGGATGCAATGTAGGGGGTCATGTCACCATATATTTCTCCATAAAATGAACGTATGTTGAGTCCGGTTGAAAATTGCTCTAATGGTAATGATGCTATTGCTTCATAGGTGCCGCTGTTGTAGTTCCAGATGAACATATTGATATCAACTGATCCGCCACCTGCGCTAGGACACCCCGCGGCCCCTCCATGAGCATCTCCTGCGTAATCGAATCGTATTCCCGAAACCGTGTTTTCGTTTTCTGCGATGGGAACTACGAATCGTGCGGTGGGGGCGTTTCCAATACCACTTGTTCCAGTGTAGGCATACTCTCCATCTACTTCATATCGCACGGTGATTGCATCATATTCGCTGGTATTGAATTCGGTGGTGGGGGTGTTGTTGTTGGTTGGGGGTTTTCCTGTGCCGTTTCCGTCATAGATGTAGTAGGTGCTGCTGGGAGAGGTTACCCCTTGGTAGTTGTATTCTTTTTCTGTTGTTTCGTTTCGGTTGGCGGTCGGTCGTACTTTTGCCGCGTTTCCATCATCATCCGGGTCGTATTGGGCGTTTCCTTCTACGAAGAAGAATGCGTCTGCCGCACAACTTCCTCCGTATGTGATGGTGATGCTTCGTGTGCTGGGTACGTTGAATGTGAATGTGGTGGTTGCGGTTGTTGCGGCGTTCAGGAGGGGCATGCTGATGATTAGTATGAGAAGCAATCCGATGGTTATTGTTGTTCTCCTGCTCATTCTGGAAATCAAGCGTCTTCCTAATATAATGCTTATTAATCCTGAAGGCTTCACTCTCAAAGTATTGGAAAAAAGAACTAAAACAAGGACATTGGCCCGCTATTACTTTATTTTTTTTATAAATGCATTTTATAGACAACGCCAACTCCTAAATCACCACCCTTTTTGGTTTTCTTCTCATTGGTATCATTCGTTGGGCGTGGGGAAGTCGTTTTTGTTCGTTTTTGCTTCTTTTTGCGTTTCATTTTTTGTGAAAAGCTTTTAGTTTCCAAACAGTATGGAATCCTATCATGCGTAACGATTTTCCTTTTTCGCTTTCCCCCAGTGTTTTTCGGATAATCGCTTTTTTTATTTTTGGAGTAGTGGTTTATTTTTTGTATTCTTCTTTTTTTTCTTCCCCTTCCCATTCTATTTTTGTGGTGGATGATATTGTGGGTTGTGAGAATCTGGATCGTTCTTCGTATGGTGTTTCTTCTTCTATTTTTGGTGATCTTCCTTCTCCTCCTAAGTGTTTTGTTTCTATTCTTTCTGCTTTTCGTAACCGGTCTTTTGTTGATCTTAATTTTTTTGATTCGTCGTATTATCTTCAGCCAGAGTTTTATCCTAATTTTTTGTCTGAGGGTCTGCGTGTGTGGAAGAATCCGGATGATGCTCATTATGGAGTAGTGGGTTATGGTTCCTATCCTTCCCATTCCGATGTTCGTGTTGTTGCTCCTACAAAAGTGTATTTTTTTGTTTTTTCTGGGTTTGGGGTTCGGAGTGTTCAATCTGTTTCTCTTCGCGTTGTTTTTGAGAATCCGTCCGATGCTAATTATTTTTCTGTTTCATTAGATGAGGATACTTCGCAGGATTTTTTATTGGGCCCTACTTTTCCTAAGTTTCATCCTTTGTGGGTGCATCCGGTTATTCTGACGGTAATTCCTCTTGATTCTTCGTCTTCTCATTCGGCTACTATTTCAATCCAGACGGTTCGTTCGCTGGCGGATTTTTCTTCGGATCCTATCACGGAATTGTTTCTTTTTTTTGATTCGACGGATTATGTCGGGGGTCGGCAGGTTTATCGTTTGACTATTCGTGAGTGATTTTTATTCAGTTTCTTTAATTGTTCTCATTGGGGCCGTGTTTAACGTCATTCATTTTAAATCAAAAGTTCCCCTTTTCTTGATGTCTTTCGTTCATGGAAGAGTGTTGATTCATTGTCTTAGTGTTCTTTTTCTTGTTGCGGTGATATCATGGCCGGTGATTGGTCAGGAGTTGATAGTGGAGCGGGTCTTGCCGGATGCTCCTCTTTTTTCTATTATATCCCCTCTTGATAATGATGGGGTGAGTGGGGATGTTCTTTTTATCATTAAGCCTTCTTCTCCTCTTTCTCGTTCATCCATTCGTTTGATGGATCGTTCTTCTGATTTTGTTTCTTCTTTTTCTGAGTCGGAATCCTATACGGTTTCATGGCCTTCTTTATCCGTGCGGGATGGGGAGTATTCTTTTGAGATTTCGGCTTGTGATGATTCGCGTTGTGAGACGCGTGAGTTAAGTGTTCGAGTAAGAAATGGGCTTGAGGATGTTTCTGTTTCTCCAGATGATTCTACCGTTTCTCCTGTTTCGGATGATTCCATTCCAAGCGGCAGTTCTTCTTCTCCTTCTTCTTCTCGTCCGGATGTTCGTGAATCCAATCGTTCATCTTCTACTATTTCGGTGACTCCTTCTAATCATGTTGGGGCATTCTCTTTGTATCGTGGTTCGACTCAAAAAAACTCGACGGGGGATGATTTTGTGATTCGTCCCGGTTCGTATTCGGTGGATGCTCATTTTTTGGAGAATGCGTTGAATGTGCATGTTGAGAATGTTCGTCTTGATTCTTCTAATGTTTTGTTTTTTTTTGAAAACGATGTGTTGGATTCTTTTTCTATCGGGAAAGTTAAGTATTCTGTTTCCCGTTCTTCTTCATTATCTATTCCTTATTCCTTTGGTTCTGCCTCGCTCGATCTTGCAGGAGAGCCTCTTTCCTATAATTGGATTTGTTTGAGTTGGTCTCGTTCTAGGGAAAAGTGTGAGAGTGAGTGGGTTTCTCCTTCTTCTTCTCTTTTTACTTTTGATTTTGTTTCATCCGTTGTTGTTTTGGCTCATGCTGCTCCCGTGGCTGTTCCTACTGCCCCTGCGGGTGTTCCTACCCCCGTGTCAACGGTTTCTCCTGTTGTTCGTCCGGTCGTTGTTTCTCCGGGCGTTGTGTCTCCTCCTGTTGTTTCTCACGATGATGTTGTTTCTCTCTCTGCTTCCAATCTTCCTGCACGCGCTATTTTGTTTGATGGGAATGGGAATGAGATTCGTTCTTCTTCTGGGCGTTTTGATGTTGCGAAGGGTGTTTATGATGTAGGTATTTTCTTTATTGATTCTCCTATTGGTTTCGTTTTTCTTGAAAATGTCCGTGTTGACCAGAATGGGGTGTTGCTCATTGCAGATGATTCGGTTGATTATTCTTCTATTTCTTCTCCTCCTGATTCGAATTGGTTGGGGATTGTTTCTTTTGATTCTGAATATTCTTTTTCTGCCGGGCTTGTTTCGATTCGTCCTCCCGAGAGTGTGAGTGGATATTTTGAGTGTTCTTCTTGGGATGTGAGGGAGAAAAAGTGTTCGGTTTCATTTGAACCTGTTTCTTCTTCTGATTCAATGGGAGATCTTTCTCCTCTTTTTTCCCGTTTTCGTGAGTCCTTGCCCGATTCGGCTCAATTTTCTTTTGTTTCTCTCCCTCTTGCATACGGTTGGAGTGTTTCTCCTATGAATATTCTTTTGGAACAGCCCTTGCTTAGTTTTGCAGCTAATGATATTCCGCATATGAAGGCGACTGTTTCTAATTATTTCATTGATTCGGGGGATGTTCCTATTGTTGCTTCTCTTACTTTTCCGGATGGTTCGGTTCATGATTTGGATTCAAATGCGATTGTTCCTCTTTCAAGTGGAGAATTTGATATTTTTCCTTTTCGCCCTCGTAATTTTGTTCCCGGGTTGTATACGATTACCGTGAAGGGTAAATCCAATAGTGAGTCGCTTGTTTCTTCACGTCCTTCTGTTGTTTCTTTTTCTCCTCCTTCGTCTTCTCCTTCTTCTCTTTCATTTGCTTCTCCTCCCGTTTCTGCTTCTCGTTCATTTTATTGGGGTCTTGTTGCGGTGAACACGATGCATAGTATTTATCGTCCGGGGGAAACTGCTGAGTTTGAGATTGTGGTATTGGATAAGGAGAGTTTTGGGGTGAAGGGTGCTTCGGTTACTCTTTCAATCACGTCTCCCATCTCGGGTTCATCTAGCGTACTTTCTACTCCTTCTGGAATATTGGAGACGACAACGCCGGGTATTTACATTGCCAAGCTTCCCGTAACCGAGGAGGGAACTTATCGTGTTTTGGTTGATGCGTTAGCCGATGGTATTGATTCGTCTATTCAAACTACTTTTGATGTTCATTCTCGTTATGATTTTGATATTGTTCGTTGGACGGCTACTAAAATAGATCCTGCTCGTCTTCCCGTCCCTGTCGAATTGACGATTAGTCCTGTTTCGAGCACGGTAAAGAATGTTACTGTTCGTGAGTTTGTTCCTAAAGAGTTTGATATTGTTTCGGATCAAAACGTTTGGGTGTATGAGACCGCGAATGAGAAGGTGATTGAGTGGAGAAGTGTGGCGTTGGATTCCAATGCTCCTGCGGTATTATCTTATTCTTATTCGGTTCCAGACCTAAAACCGTGGTTGTATCTTTTGGGTCCTATTGAAGTGAGTCCTATTTCTTCTATTCCTTCTCCTCGTGATTCTTTTTGGGAGGCGCGTAGTTGGATGGTGGCCGTGGATGAAAATCCTACTTCCAAATTGTTCTTTCGTCGAACGGGGTTTAGGACGGTCGCCGTGGAGCCGTCGCCGAATGATGTGAATTGTGGGGTGGGGTGTGATATTGATTCTTACCTTGCGGGGGTTCAGTCCTTGTATAACCTTTCCGATATCAATGGGACTACTACCGATACGAACGCGGGGGTTACGGGAACGACGGCAGGTATTAAGAAATATTTTTCAGCGGTATCGTGGGCGCTTGTTCCGCAGACGATTGTTACCTCCGGTACGTGGATGGCTGGAATTGCGTGTATCACCGGCAGTACCCTTGATAATAACACGGCTCCTGCTTTTGCTATTTATCGCTGGATTGCTGAAACGGATAGCAATGGAGAACGTATCGTGAGTCGATTTAATGCTTCCGAGATGTGTCCTATTACAACGGCGGCAATGCGCCAAAACACTAAAGCGGGAAACGTATCGAGTGTTACTTTTAATCGGGGGGACAAAATCGTGGTGGAGGTCTTGGCGGCAGTGAATTCCACTGTCCCGCCGCCTACTAGTCGTACTATTAGTTATCGTTTTGGAAATTCGAGTACCCCAAATGATGGTAATGTTATTCTTCCTTCGGGTGTTACGTTGCGTTTTGTCGGAGACGCTAATACGATGTTGGTTTCTCCGTCGAATGATTCGAATAAGGCGATTAATGTTCCTTTTGTAGTGGATACGAATGCGACGTGCGAGCCCCATTTGGATAATGAGTCCTCTTATTTTGATTGTGGGGATGTGAATGCGGTTCTCCAGTATTGCGTCCTCTCTTCCGGTCAGTGTGGGTCATTCTCCGACATGAATTCGGATTCTTCTTCTCCTTTGTATATTTCAAGCGGTTCTTTTGTGCAGAGTGATGATGTTCTCAATATGAGTGACACGAATACGTTTTCTTTTACTGTTTCCGGGACGCAGGTTGGGAGTTACACGTTGCGTTCCAAGGTTGATGGGGATTGGCTTCTTGCTACTAAGTATTCTAGTGGTGCGAATGATCGTAATATCACTATTTATGTTCCCCCCGATATTAACATCACCAAACTGGATGGTTATCTGGATACTGGCGATTTTCCTGTTTTCAATTATTTTGTTGATGGAAATCTCATGATTGATTTTAATGTGTTAAGTGTTGATAGGAATAGTTTGTTGTTGGATTTGAATTATTCTTCTTCTGCTTCCCCGTATACGGGAACGGCGGTTGTGGATGATGTTAATTTGTCATTGCTTCCTTCTTCGGGTTCTTGGTATTGTGATGATACTGATTTCACTGATATGACTACTTGTGGGATTGATTGGAATATTTCAGCAGTAGCGGATGGTAATTATTGGATTCATGCTACGTTATCCGATTCGTTGAATAATATTGATATCGATGTTTCCGATCGGAATGTGGGAATTGGGAATTTTGTTCCGCCTGATTATTCTTTTGTTCTTTTCCTTCCTTCTTCGGGTTGTACATTAGGGAAGGGTAATATTACGGGGGGTGTTTCCTGTCAAAAGGGATACATGGAGTCCACCGACACGACGGGTGTTTCGGATGCTAATCAGATTGCTCCAGAGGGTCAGTCTGCCTCGGTTCCTTTTTTTGTTTATGATAATCAGTCTTCTACTTCTTCTGATTTGAATATTGTTTTGGATTTGAATACTGCTCTTTCTGCAGAGCTTCGTCTTAAGGCTTCCTTGAGTGCTTCCGGGTATGAATCGGGTTGTTCGGGTGATACTGCTGTTGGGTGTATTCTTCTTTCTACTTCTACTCAAAATATTGGTAAGGCGGTTTATTCGGTTGGTTCGCAGGATTTGAATGTCTGGTTTTGGGGTGATTTTGTTTTGGCTTCGGTTGGGAGTTCGGATGTGAATGTGGATAGTAACAGCATCAGTCCGTGATAAGGTCATTCCCGTGTTTTTCTTTCCCTTTGCAGGATATTTTTAGTGGAGTTGGGGGTGTTTCTTCCTCGGGTTGTTTTTTTCCCGGATGGTCTTTTTTTAAATGGTTTCTCGGCCTTTCCTACTATGATACATCCTGCCAATAATTAGGCTGTCATGTGGGGCGAGTTGTTTCTCACGTGTTGGTAGTTGGTAGGAGTATTTTCATTGTAGTGGAAAATTGGGGCCATAGCTCAGTCTGGTAGAGCAGCGGACTCTTAATCCGCGTGTCGAGGGTTCAAATCCCTCTGGCCTCGTTTGTTATTTTTTTCCCCGGGGTTTTTTCTGTGAAGAAAAAAGGCCGGTTCTGAATCCCTCTGGCCTCGTCTTGTTTTTTTCCCATTCAGAGGATTGCAATAGAGCCCCCTTGTTCCTATTATTTTCTCTTGAGCGCTTCCGTAAAAGATTTGATTCCTTCAAACAGGTCCACGGGGACGAGGATGACCGTGTTGCTAGGCGTTGGTCCTAATCCATCGATGGATTGGAGTGTTCGTAGTTGCATGGCCCCTTGCGTTTCTCCCATGATGCGTGCGGCTTCTGCGAGGTTCTTTGCTGCGAGCTTGTCTCCTTCGCTTTTGGTGATGTTCGCTCGTTTCTCTCTTTCCGCGCTTGCCTGTCTTGACATGATTCGTTTCAGGTCTTCCGGCATCTCAATGTCTTGCATTTTGATGCTTTCTATTTCCAGCCCCCATTGTTTGCTTTCTTTTTCTACGATGGCTGCTATTTGTTCCCCTATTTTTTGTCTTTCCGCCAGCACGTCATCTAGGTTCATGTTTCCTATCACATCGCGTAGTGCGGTTTGAGCATATTGGGATACCGCGTATACGTAATCTTGTACGTGGATGATTGCTTTTTGTGCATCTTCGACTCTAAAATATACAACTCCATTGATTGCAACTGGAACATTGTCTTTGGTGATGGCTTGCTGTCTTGGAATGTCCATGGTGAGCACGCGCATGTCCACGGTTACACTGCGGTCGATGATGGGGATGATGAAATTGAGTCCGGGGGATAGTGTTCCTTTGTATTTTCCTAGCCGGAAAATGACGGCTGTTTCATATTGTTGAATGAGTCGAATGCTGGCGACGATAATTAAACCCACTACTGCAATTCCAACAAATTCCCATACCATGTTTTTGCCCCCTTGTTTATTCTTTCTTTCTTCCTATCTTTCTAAAAACCCCTTTCTTCACGGGTTGCTTTATAACCATTATTTGGTGATTTTCCTAGGTACATTGCCATGGTTGCGGTGGTGTTTTTTCCCCCCGCTGGCATTCGATGGACAGCAATGGGTTTTCCAACTCTTTGTTTTCCTGTATACGCTCAACGAGGGGGCCGTAGCTCAGCCTGGTAGAGCAGCGGACTTTTAATCCGCGTGCCGTGGGTTCAAATCCCACCGGCCTCGTTCGTGCGTAATCTCGCGTGGTGAGGAAGTAAGGGTTTCTTTTCAGGAACCCAGATTCCCGTGTTTTTTTTCTGGTTAGAAAAAGGCCGTTGCGTAGCCATTTTTTCCCCGGGGTTTTTTCTGTGAAGAAAAAAGGCCGTTGCGACAGCAATTTTTCCCCGGGGTTTTTGCCCAAAGGCAAAAAGGCCGGTTCTGAATCCCACCGGCCTCGTTGTTATTTTTTCCCCCTATTAACCCGTTTGCTATTTTTTTCTTACCCAAACCTTTTTTTCCTCCAGTTGTGCTTAATTGTTCTATAATACTTTCGGGAGGTATTTCCTTATGGTTCGAAAATCGGTTCCTAAAAAATCATCCAAAAAGTCCCTTTCGGTGGATGTGAACGCATCTTCTCCTTCTTTTGAGATGAGTGCGCTTCATTCCCAGCTTCGTAGTATGCAGGAGCGTATGGATCGGTTGTTTAATTCTTCTTTGTTTGAGGATCCTCTTACGGGTTTGTCTCTTTCTGTTCCATTGCGTTTTCCTTTGAGGGGAATGTCTTCTGATTTTCCTCTTGCGCGTCCTCTTTCTGATTTTTATGAGACGAAAACGCAGGTGTGTGCGGATGTTGATTTGCCCGGGATAGAGAAGAAGGATATTCAACTGAATGTTTCTCAGGATAGGGTGGAGATTAAAGCATCCAAATCTCATGAGTCAAGGGAAGATACGAAGGGAGAATTTCGTATGGAGCGTTCCTATTCTGGTTTTTATCGTACGTTTACGTTGCCTTCGCATGCCGATACGTCTAAGTTGCATGCGACATTTGAGAATGGAGTGCTTCACCTGCGTATTCCCAAGCGTAAGTCGTCTTCTTCTCCTTCTTCGCGTCGTGTTCCGGTTGAATAGTGGCAGGTTTTTTTTTCTTCCTGCCTTCTTTCTTATAAACTCGGCTCGTTTCTTACTATTATGGTTTCAACTAGGGTATTGCATCGTTCTACGAATGACCGTATTTTGGGCGGGGTGTGCGGGGGCATTGCGGAGCATTATGGGTTGGATTCTTCTATTGTTCGTTTGGGTTGGATTCTTCTTTCTCTTATTTGGGGTATTGGAATCGTTTTGTATATTGCGGCTTGGCTTATTATTCCAAAAAAGTGATGTTCGGTTTGTCTATCCTTTATAATATCTAATTTTCTTCTTTTGGTTATGCCTTCTTCTTCTATTATTGAAGCAAGGAAAATCACCAAGACGTACACGTTGGGCGAAGTTCCTTTGCATGTGTTGAAAGGGGTTGATGTTCAACTCAAGCGCGGGGAGTATGTTTCGATTACGGGTCCTTCGGGTTCGGGTAAAACGACTCTTCTTGATGTTCTTTCCGGTCTCTTGCGTCCTTCTTCAGGGGATGTGTTGATTAATGGTAATAAGGTTTCGGATATGGATGATAATGAGTTGGCTTTGGTGAGGGGTCAAACGATTGGTTTTGTTTTTCAAACATTTAATTTGATTAATCGTATGACGGCCGTAGAGAACGTGATGCTTCCTCTTTGGTTTCAAGGCATTCCTCTAGTTGAGCGTAAATCTCTTGCGGAGAAAACCCTTTCGGATGTGGGGTTAGGTGATCGTCTTTATCATAAGCCCACTCAGCTTTCAGGTGGTCAACGTCAGCGGGTAGCGATTGCTCGTGCTCTTGCAACGAATCCGGATGTTATTGTGGCGGACGAACCAACAGGTAATTTGGATTCGGTGGCAGGTGCCTCCATTCTGAATATTCTGGATTCGCTTCATCAAAAGCAGAAGAAAACCATTCTGGTGGTGACGCATGAGAAGTATGTTGCGGAGCGTGCCGAGCGTATCATTAATATTAAGGATGGTCTTATTCAGTCTAGTCATGTTGTTAAAAAATCCCGTTCGAGGGTGAAGGAGGACTATAAATGAAATATATCGTGTTGGCCATTTTGGCTTTTTGTATGCTGGCGGGTCTGGCTCATGCGCAATTGGTAACCGTGTCATCGTATAATATTGATCCTTCTCCTACCATTCCCGGTCAAACGTTCACCTTGTATGCGTATGTCTACAATAGTTCTCCTATTTCGGCTATTGATACTGTTTTTACTCTTGAGCTGGGTTCTGATACTACCGATTCTTCTTTTCCTTTTTCCATTGAGCCTACTGATACGCTCACGCGTAGTTTGGGAACCGTTCTTGGTTTTTCCACGGTGCTAGTGAAATATCAGATTCAGGTTGACCCGGCTGCATTAGATGGGCAGTACACGATTAATTTGAAGGCGTCTTCCCAAAATCAATCGGGCGGGGTGCTTCCGATTGTGATTAATATTGTTGCGCGTAAGCCTATTCTTTCTATTATTCAGTCTTCTCCTACGCAAGTAGAAATTGGTCATACGGATTCTTTGCAGCTTACATTGAAAAATACGGGTTCTTCTACTGCTACTAATATTTTAGTTAGTTTGCAGGAGGACCGAACGGTGACAAGTACGGGTGCTGTTGTTGAGCGTGATATTGTTCCATTGGGTGCTTCTACTCAATTTGTTTCCTCGTTAGGGGTGGGCAGTACTACGATTGTGAATGTTCCTATTTTGGTTAATCCTTCTGCTTCCTCCAAGCCCTATTATGTTCCGGTAACAATAGAGTATTATGATGAAAACAAGTCATTGTATACGGAAACGAGTTATCTCGGATTAAAGGTGGTGGGCAGTCCTAATTTGGAAGCCATTGTTGCAGATGCTGAACCATTGCTTGTTCCCGGGGGAAAGTCTCGTTTGACGATTGATTTGTTCAATAATGGTTTGGGTCCTGCTAAGTTTGTTCAGGCTCAAGTGGATGCAGGTTTCTTTTCCATTCCTTCGGACGCATTTTTCATTGGCACCATTGAGTCGGATGATTTTGATTCTCTTCTATTGGATGGAATTGTTTCTTCTTCTGTTTCTCCTGGGGAGTATCCGGTGGATGTTCATATTCAATACAAGAATGAGTTTGGCGACTCGTTTTCATTTACCAAGGTAGTGAATGTTCGTGTTTATAGTCCGGGGGACGTTCCTTCTGCGAATGGGGATAATGGTTTTCCCATTTGGATTTTTCTCATTGTGATAGTGGGGATTGGATACTGGTGGTTTAAGATTCGTAAGAAAAAGAATGGGAATGGTAATGGAAAGTGATTCGGGGGAGCTTTTTTTTCCATGAATCCTTTAACTGAGGTTCCATCTTTTGCTTTGAGTAATTTGACTCATCAGGGACTGCGTTCCTATCTTACATTGTTGGGCGTAGTCATTGGGATTGCGGCGATTGTTACTTTGTTTTCGTTAGGTTCCGGTCTCAATAATGCGGCGACGGAGCAATTTGAGAAACTAGGAAGCAATACTCTCTTCGTTGCTCCTGCGGGTTCTTCCGGCGCGGGGGGAAATGCCCCTAGTACGAATGTTAAGACTCTTTCTCAATCCACGGTTGATAAGATTAAGGCCATTCCTCAAGTGGAGTTGGTGTTGGCCCCATTAGCATCATCGGCAAGTATTGCTTTTGGTCGTGAGGTGGTGCAGGCTTCTTTTATTGCAACTACCGCAGAAGAGGGGAAGGCGTTTGTAGATACGGGTTTTGTTGAATTGGATGAGGGTCGTGATTTGGAGAATAAGGATGTTTTTTCTGTTGTTGTTGGGAACACTCTTGCTAAGGATGCGTTTAGTAAAGAAATTCGTCTTGGTGATAAAATTGATATTGAGGGTCATTCTTTCAGGGTGGTGGGTATTACTAAGGCGAATGCTCAATCCTTTGGTGGGGGTCCTAATACGAATAATACTATTTTTGGTACTAAGAAGGGGTTTAATCAATTGTTTGCTGAAACGAATCCTGTTTTTCTTTTGGTGAAAACCACTTCTCGTGATGATGTTGATTTGGTTAAGAGTAAAATTGATCGTCTGTTTGAATCGATTTATGGGAAAGACCAAAAAGTATTTGCCGTTGCTACAAGTGACCAGTTGCTTGAACAATTGGGCCAATTTTTGGCGATTATTCAATTAGTGTTAGTAGGAATTGCGTCTATTTCTTTGCTTGTTGGCGGTATTGGTATTATGAATACGATGATTATGTCCGTGTTAGAGAGAACGAGTGAGATTGGGGTGATGAAGGCGATTGGGGCTACTAACACTCTTGTATTGAGTGTTTTTATTGCCGAAGCAGGTTTTATTGGTTTGGTTGGGGGTATTTTTGGTGTGCTGATTGGGTATGCTCTTGCATTTACCGTGGGTGCTATTTCGATTGCCTCGGGTCTTGCGTTAAGAGTAGAACTTGACCCTTTTCTTGTTGGGGGGTCTCTTCTTTTTGCTATGATTGTGGGAATGGTTTCAGGTCTTATTCCTGCACGAAGGGCGGCACGCATGGATCCGGTGGTGGCATTACGTGGAATTGAATAGAGTTCTTTTATTTTCATTAATTATTATTTTGCATTTATGAATCCAATAATGGAAGTTCCTTTATTCGCGTTGCGTAATTTGAAACAGCAGTCTCTTCGTTCCGCGCTCACGTTTTCGGGTGTCATCATTGGGGTGGCGGCTATTATTACATTGTTTACATTGTCAGCTGGTCTGAATGAGGTGGTTGAACAACAATTCGAGCAATTAGGGAGCAATACGTTGTATGTTTTTCCTTCGGCTCTTTTTTCTGGAAGTGGAGTGTCTTCGATTAATCTCAAAACTCTTTCTGAGAGTACGCAGGATAAAATAAGATTTGTTCCAGAGGTGCAGTCCGTGCTTCCGCAGGTGTATGCGCAGGGAACGATGCAGCAGGGAAAAGAAAAATCTCTTGTATACATTGTGGGTTCTTCTCCTTCGGATGTGCAGGACTACATGGATGCGGGTTTTCTTGTGGTAACAGAGGGGCGTATCTTTAAGTCAAATGAAACATTTTCTGTTTTGGTTGGGGAGGATCTCGTTGAAGACGCGTTCACCAATCCCATTCGTCTTGGAGGCAGTCTCATTATTGAGGGAAAATCATTCAAGGTAATCGGCTTCATGTCTCAGCCATCTAAGGTGGCAGGTGACCCCTCTTCTCCATCTAATTCTCTTATGATTTCAGACAAGGGGTTTGCACAGCTTTTTTCTCAAGTAGACCCGTTATTTCTTCTCGTCAAGGTGAATACTGCATTGGATGTAACGCCGGCAAAAGAAAAAATCGAGCGAGTATTAGAGAAAGTGTATGGGAAGGACCAGCCTTATTTTTTAGTATACACGTCAGAGCAACTTCTTGATCAATTTAATCAATTGTTTGGGATTGTGCAGCTTGTTCTCATTGGAATTGCGTCTATTTCTTTGCTTGTAGGTGGTATTGGTATTATGAATACGATGATTATGTCCGTGTTAGAGAGAACGAGTGAGATTGGTCTCATGAAAGCAGTAGGTGCCACCGATACGCTCGTATTGAGCGTTTTTCTTGCCGAAGCGGGCATTATTGGCTTAGTTGGAGGTATATTTGGTTTGATTATTGGGTATGCTCTTGCATTCGTGGTGAAAATCGTTGCAGATGCCTCGGGTTTTGGTTTAGTGATTGAGTTGGATCCTTTTCTTATCGTGGGGGGTTTGCTTTTTTCCATTCTTATTGGCATGCTTTCAGGTTACATTCCTTCTCGCAATGCCGCAAAAATGGACCCAGTAGTTGCCATGCGTGGAACGATTTAATGCTTTTCAAAAGCCCGTTTTATAAGCGTTCTGGGATGACTTTTCTTTATTGGGGCTGTAGCTCAGCCTGGGAGAGCACATCGCTGAAGACGATGGTGTCGCGTGTTCAAATCACGCCAGCCCCACTTATTTTCTATTTTGTTGATGCTGTTTTACGTGGAAGTCGATTTTGTCTCCATTTTTTTGGGGGGATTGTGCTTCTTTTTTTTGTTAGGATGTGCGGCGCATTCCATTACCTAGCTATTTCGCTTTTTTTGAAATCGCATCCAGCAAAAATACCCTTGTCGCGGGTGGCGTTTTTCCCACGATTATGCGGGACATAAAAGACCGATGGACTAGTCTATAGTTTTCCAATTGCTTCCAATAGTTTTCGGTGCGGTTTCACCAGCTTGTTGAACAGTTCAAACTCTTCCCTGACGATAGCCAATCGTTCCTTATCGCTTAAACGCATTGATTTTTCCATGTTGTATCCACTCCTTGATTTCTTCGTCCGTATAATATCCCTCGCGTATTCCCGTCATGGTTTTGGCGTTGTCGGGATTGTCTGCAATGTTTGATTTAGCATTGTTCAGCGTTAAAAAATAAGTGGTCGCGAGTAGAGCCGTGCGTCGATTCCCGCTGGCAAATGCATGTTTTTGGATGATTCCTTTCATCAAAATAACTGCCTTGTCATACGTATCTCCTTTCGTTTGTTCACAGTTTCGCAAAACTTCTCGTATTTTCGTCTCACTCAACACTTTGGGCGAGTCGGCCTTTTTGGCCTTCAACAGCATTAGCGCCAACAGGTTGAGTTCGATGATTTTCTCCACGGAAGGATAGCCAATCATATCCATTTTCCGGAATGACTGCCTAAAAAAGGTATGGGTGTCGCGTGTTCAAATCACGCCAGCCCCATTTTTTTTCCTGAATTAGTATTTCAATGGATCGATTCGTTTTATTCCTTGTACCTTGTCAAAATCCGTGTCGGCTGAAATGATTTCCTTGACATCATTTAGTTCCATTGTTGCCAAATGGATTCTGTCGGCGCCAAATAACGTGTTTTCATACGTTGCGGCTTTCTTGATGGTGAATAAATCAGTATCTTGCCACGCGATAGGATAACTCATGAGTGCGTCCATATTTTTTGGCAAATCTAGCTCTCTTTCCTTTTGTCTTCTTTTTTCACTATTTATTTTTTGGATGACTCCAATCATTTCAATGAGGGTTAACTGTGATGACGTCACTTTTAGTTTTCCATTTTCAATGTCTTCTAGGATTCTCGTGCATGCTTTGCCATACTTGTCGCTGTTTTCGATAGCGTACCCAAATATGTTGGTGTCAATATATTTCATAGGTTGGCTCGGACATTTTTGATGAGATTCACCATGTCAATGTTCAATCGTACGTTTTGGGTGGTGAGAAATTTAGTGGGATTCTTAATCCGTTTGGGGGCGTCTACCAATACTTTTCCTCCAACAATGTACCATTCAATCATCTGTCCGGGTTTGGCTCCGAGAAAATCGGCTATTCTCTTGGGCACGGTAGCCTGGCGCTTGCTCGTTAAAGTGGATTCATCCATGTAAAAGTATTACCCGTAATACTATTTAACCTTTTGGGAGCCGTGCCGCCGCTGAAGTGTTCCGTGCATATCCAAATCACGCTAATCCTATTTCTAAAATAACATATTATTCTATTTTCTTGTGTTTTGCATTTTTTTTGCAAATTATAAAGAGGACACTAAATAGAAATAGACAAGACCTTTGAGAGAACTATTATTTGGCCGCAGATAATCGATTAGCCACTTCATTCTCGAGTCTCATGAGAATCAATCTAACGACAAATGCACTGTTCTGAAACTCGTGCCGGACATCGGCCGCCACCTCTTTCATCGGTCCGCTAATGACCCCCAAGCGATAAGTGTGTTGGCGCAGGATTGAACAACCTTTTTCAAGATCCTTTTGAGCTTCCTTCACCCTATAGCGAAGAGATTCATATTCTGTTTGCATTGGAGCATGGGAAAAATAATCATTAAATTGTTCAATGATATTTTTTCCGGCGTTCCTTCCTGTAGCTGAAAAAGAATCTACTAATTCCTCACATAACGGCGACGTGAAAACGCGCAAAAAATATCTCAAAGTACGACTGTCAGCTTCCTGTTTTGAATATTCTTTTCGAATGGCCGTCAAATCCGAGGCCAACATTGGCAACGTGATTCTCTCCAATCGAAGTTTTTGCGATTGTATACTCAAATCATGCAGATTTATTGCGATAATGCCAATTTGGTTTTGCATGTTGTGACGAACGGTTGCGGTTTTAGCTGAAGATTTACTTATTGACTCCAAACTCCAAGTGAGTTTTTGTAGTCTATTTTGTGCTTCAAGGAGATCTTTTTGTCCATCAAAAACAGCCAATTCTAATTCACGCAAACGTTTCGTGGAATTTGAATCAGAACCTACAATCTCCTCCATCGAACGCCTAATGCCTGGGGAAGGAAAATATTGTGCATACAACTGCCTAAGCGAAGGAGAAGCAAACCGGCGGAGAAATAGTTCACGTTCATGCCACGAACCATGTTCCCCCGTTTTCTTTTTTTTCCGACGAATGCGCATAATCTCTCGTGCAACCGTTGAAATCGTCGTTGGACGGTTTCGAATGGGCCCCATGTAATTTGTCCATTTAGACTTAATTTGCCGGCGCAATCTCGATAGGAATGAAGATGGCATGCGACTAAAAAATGAAAATGGGTATTTAATGATAGGTGACGAATTACTGGCTGGACGGTGTGCTTTTTACAATAATTTCCTGTGCGCACGTTCGTTTTTTTTTTAAAATTATTTAATGTTCCTCATCTGCGGGAAGAATAATACGTCGCGGATCGTGGGCTGGTCGAGTAATAGCATCACCATTCGATCGATGCCGATTCCGAGTCCTCCCGTGGGGGGCATTCCGTATTCCATGGCGAGAATAAAGTCCTCGTCTACGGGCATTTCTTCTCCTTTTGCTCTTCCTTCTTTTGCTTGTTTTTCAAGTAATTCGCGCTGTTTGAGTGCATCATTCAATTCCGAATACGCGTTGCTTATTTCCCATCCGTTGATGAATGATTCAAACCGCTCAATGAATCCTTTTTCGGTTCGGTGTTCTTTGCATAAGGGGGTTGTTTCATACGGGTAATCGGTGAGGTGCGTGGGCTGGGTGAGGTGTTTTTCCGCTACGGCTTCGAATAATTCGTTGATGATTAATCCTCTTATTTTTGGGTTTTCCATTTTGTTTCCTGTTTTGGCAATCTCTTTGAGTAATTCGTCATCACTCAATTGGTCCACGTCAATGTCGGCGTATTTTTTGATTGCTTTTTTCATGGGGAGTCGCTCCCATTTTTCTCCCAAATCGAAGTCAACTCCTTGGTATGTGAATCGTTCGTTTCCGTGTACGGCCATGCATGCTTCACGGTATATTTCTTCGGTTAGTTTCATCATATCATGATAATCGGCATATGCCCAGTAGCATTCCATGCTCGTAAATTCCGGATTGTGTGTTTTATCAATGTCTTCGTTTCTGAAATTTTTTCCTATTGTGTATACTTTTTCCATGTTTCCAATCGTGAGTCGTTTCAGATACAATTCGGGTGATATGGATAAGTATAATTCTTGGTCGAGTGCATTGGATTGTGTGGTGAAGGGTCGTGCGTTTGCTCCTCCGTATTGTGTTTGCAGGGTGGGTATTTCTACTTCTACAAATCCTTGTCGATCTAACACGCGTCGTACTGCTTGAGTGATTTTGCTTCTTCCTACAAAAACACGTTTGACTTCTGGATTCATGAGTAAGTCCAAGTATCGTTGCCTATACCTTGCTTCGATATCGGATAGTCCATGCCATTTGTCGGGGAGTGGTGCAATGCTTTTTCCTAGTATTCCTATTTTTTCTGCTAGTATGCTTATTTCTCCTCGTTGTGTTCGTATTATTTTTCCTTCGGCGAACCCGTAATCTCCTGCGTCCAGCATTTCGATGAGTTCAAATCCTTCGGCGGGTGTTACTCCTGCTTTTAATTGTACTTGTATTTTTCCCGTATCGTCCCACATGTCCAAGAATGCTAGTTTTCCAAATCCCCGTATGCTCATTATTTTTCCACAGATTTTTGCTTGTTCGTTGCTTTCTTCCCCATTTTGTAGTCCATTAAATTTTCTTTTTATTTCGCTTGCAGTGTGCGTTCGTGAATACTGATAAGGATAAGGATTGATTCCTTTCTCTTTGAGCGTTTTGAGTTTCTGTATTTTGCTCGTACGTAGTTCTTCAAACGTGGTCATGCACTACTTTTGCCTCTGCCTACTCTTAAAAACAGGTGCCGGTTCTTCTGGGTACAATACCCGTTCTATACTTCTTTGAATGCTTCTTGTGTACTTGATATTTGGATTCCTCGCGGGGTTATTTGCAATGGGTGTAAGTCTTCCGAATGGTGGGTTGCCCGCAGTTTGCGTACGTGCAGGGTGCGGTTGCTTTGGCTTCCCATTCCTAAATAGTGCAGCATGAATACTCCGTCTACTACGAATTCTTCTATGCCAAATCGGGAGTATACTCCTCCGTCTCCTTCTCGTACTTCACTCACCATGAGTGTGGTAACGCCTGTTCTTTCGAGCATATAACTTATTTTCAAAATGGCTTTTCGTACTTCATTTGCATTGTCATAATTGAATCCCAACGCGGGCAGTGAGTCAATTACGAGTCTTTTTGCTCCAATTCTTCGGGTGGTGCGCATGATTTCAAGTAATAGTTTGTCTAAGTCAAATCCAGTGGGCATGCTGAATTGTTCTTCGCTCGGCATTCCTATTTTGGTGATGCTTCCATCAATAATTTCAACAATGTTTTCATCCTCTAGTTTTCGTAAATCCCATCCGAATGATAGCATGTCTTCTCTCAATAGATTGGGCCGTTCATCTAATGTAACATATACGCCGGGCTGCTTATACTGCATTGCTCCTGCGTAAATGTATTGAGTGCAGAAAATACTTTTTCCTGTTCCAGTTGCTCCCGATACAAGGAAGCTTCTTCCTTCTGGAAGTCCTCCTTCGATGAGTTCGTCCAATCCGGTGATTCCGGTGGGAATGCGGTCCATTCTTTCATGAATTCGTTGGTTTCTTTTAAGCCTGCGTATCGGTTGAGTGTAATTTCCATGCAATTTGGGGAACGTTTTAAAGACCCATTTCCCTCTTTGTCCCTATTGTCCCTTATCTTAGGGCGATGAATGGGAGGAAATACACATGTCTGATACAATTGGGGAGCACCATATGCATCACCCGCCTGTGAAGGGCGATGATTTTCATGCTTATGTGCTTCCATTAAGCATACTTTTGGCTGCTATAATCATCGGCTGGTCGATGACGACTTCTGCGGCTGCATTGGGTAAGAGTTTCGCTAATATTGCAATTAATGTTCCTTCGAATGGGGGAGATAATTTGCCAGTTCTTCCTACCGACCAAGAGGATTTGGCTCCTTCCATAACTAAGACGATGGCCGAGCTTTTGGCGGATGCCCCGGGTGGCATTGGGAGTGATTCGGCTCCTCTTGTGATGGTGGAATACTCGGATTATCAGTGTCCTTATTGTAAGGTTTTTTTCAAGGATACGGAAGGGCAGCTTATTGATAAATATGTTGAATCGGGGCAGCTCCAAATTTTCTATAAGGATTTTCCTTTGAGTTTTCATTCAATGGCAGCTAACTCTGCAAATGCTGCTCGTTGTGCAGGGGAACAGGGAAAATATTGGGAGATGCATGATAAAATATTCGAGGAGACCTATGCGATTTCCCCTTCTGCTACTTCTCAGTATACAATAGACGATTTGAAGAAGTGGGGTGCTGATTTGGGATTGAACACCACTCAATTTGATTCGTGTGTGGACAGTTCGAAGTATGATGCCGAGATTCAGGCTGATTTGGTCGAGGGTCAAACGGTAGGGGTTGGGGGGACTCCCAGCTTTGTAATAGGTTTGCGCGACCAGCCCGGTCAGTTAATCGTGGGGGCTCAACCGTATTCTAGTTTTGAGATGGTGGTTGAATCGCTTCTTCAACAGGCCAATTAGTTAATATTGTGGGGGAGGTTTAGGGATTTTTTCCCCTTTCCTTTTCCCACTCCTTTTTATTTTCTCTCTTCTTTTTTTCCTGTTCATGAAGCACTTGTTGTTCTTTTCTTTTGTTGGTTTTCTTTTTTTGTCCGGTTGTATTTCGGCTAAATACGAGTCGCGTGACACATCAAGCATTGCTCCAACGTCTATTTCTTCGTTCCAGCTCCTTCCAAATGCTACCATCTGCACGGAAGATGGGAAACCCATTATTCGTTTGTTTTCTACTACCACATGCCCTCATTGTCATTGGATTAATTCTACCATTAATGGGGTTATGGATGAATATGTTGCGGAAGGAAAGATTGTTGCGTATCATTGGGAATTGGATAATGGGGATAATCAATTGACTCCTAATAGAGAGTCTTCTATTCTTCCGGGTGAAGTGGAGTTGTTTCAGTCCGTTAATCCCCAGCAGACCGTTCCAACCTATTTGTTTGGGTGTAAGTATTATCGTGTAGGAAACGCCTATGAGTCTATTGATAATACTGATTTGGAAGCGGGTGAGTTCAAAGCGGTGATTGAGAAACTCATTTCTGAAGTTTCGGCTAATTCCACTTAACATTGGGGAACTAGTTTATATTTTTCTGCGTTTCATTTTGGTATGGAGATGTTTGTATGATGAATCACGCTATTACGATTTATTCTATTCCTTCGTGTGCCTATTGTAAGATGGAGAAAGAGTTCTTGATAGAGCATAACATTGTATTCAAGGAAGTAGATGTAGCCGAGGACACGCAAGCAGCCCAGCGAATGATTATGAAGTCCGGTCAGTCCGGTGTTCCCGTTACTGAGATTGATGGGAAAATTATTGTGGGCTTTGATAAGTCCGCATTGAAAAAACTCCTCGATATTGCCTAATTCGCTATGAGCAGTTCTTGGGTGGTTTTTTAATAAATTGTTCAAGGATGTCGGTGCATTCTCGGATGTCGTCTCGGCTGGCGATACTGTGCGTGGTATGAATATTTCGGATGCATACCCCCATTGATGTTGCGGGAACCCCTCCTTTGGATAATGAGATAGTGAGTGCATCTGTGGTTCCGAAGTTGCTCACTTCTAATTGGATGGGTATCTTCATCTGTTTTCCTAGTTTTCGGATGTAATTATTGATGCATGCGTTTCCAATCATTTCGTCGTCTTTCATTGTGAGGACGGGCCCCTTTTCTACAATTTTGGTTGGTTCATCATTCATGTCGTTCGCATTGCTCACATCTACTGCAATAGCAATAGCGGGTTCTACTTGGTAGGTGGAGACTTTTGCTCCATACAATCCTACTTCTTCTTGTACAGTGAAAACATAGTAGATATCATTTGTGCATTTTTTGAGTCGTTTAGCTAGTTCGAGTAGGATGAAGCATCCGATTCGGTCGTCAAGTGCTTTTCCTGCAATGAAATTTTTGTTTCCTATTCTGTGGTCGACTCGTTCTAGGCTTAGGTACGCTCCCACGTCTATTCCTTTTTGTTTGATTTCAGTCGCGCTGAGTCCAGTATCCACAAATAAGCTGTTCATCTCGGGTAGTTCGCTCATTTCGTAATCATTGTTTATTTCTTTTGTGGACACGATTCCTTTTACATTTTCTTTTGTTCCAATGACTTCTACTGTTTGTCCAATTACGTTGACGGTGTTGATTCCTCCAACTGCGCTCACGTACATTCTTCCGCTTTTGTCGATGCGTTTGATCATCAATCCTATTTCGTCCATGTGGGCGGCGAGCATGATGCTTGGTTTTTTTCCTTTTTTGTGGCAGATGAGGTCTCCCATTCTGTCTACTTTTGTAATATCGACGAGGGGTTTCATTCGTTTGATGATATATTCTCGTACGAGTTCTTCGTTCCCCGATACTCCATCTAAATTCATTAATTCGTGCAGGATTTTATAATCCATTTTTTTATCCATTTCTCGTCACCTCATTCCTCTTGTTACTTTTTCAATAACTGTCATTCCTTCATTTACTTCTTCTTTTGTTATATTCAACGAGGGGGAAATCCTTATTCCTTCCCATCCGCACCCTAGAACGATAACTCCTTCCTTAAAGCATTTTTGCTGGAATAGGTTTCTCATTTTGGTATTTTTAACGTCGAATGCCCGCATTAATCCTATTCCTCTTGGTCGGTGGATTTTGTCCGTTTTCGCATGGATTTCATTTAACCATTTTCCTATTTCTTTTCCTTGTAGTGTGGCATTTTGTAGGAGTTTTTTCTTTTTTATTTCTCTTATTATGGCAGTCCCCATTGCCATGTCGAGGATGTGTCCTCCCCCCCATGTGGAGGAAATAGCTCCTTTTTCTTTTGGGAACCATTTTTTGTTGGCGAGGGTAGCTCCTACTTGTAGCATTTTTGCGCTGGTTTGAATATCGGGGGTTATTCCGTGGTGTTGGTAGGTCCACCATTTTCCTGTTCGTCCCATTCCTGCTTGTATTTCGTCAAAAATGAGGGGTATTCCATACTGCTTTGTCACACGTCGTATTTCTTTTACCATGGGCGTAGTTGCGGGTAAGTATCCTCCTTCTCCTTGTACTCCTTCCATAATAACGAATCCTATTTCATCTGCATCGAATTCTCTTTTCAATAGTTCTTCTAGTTCTCCCGGTCCATTATCATTATAGGATATGTGTCGTACGGGTAATCGTAGGAAGTGTTTTACTTGTACGCTTTTGGAATTGGTTAAGCTTAATGCTCCTGTTGTGCGTCCGTGCCATCCGTTTTTGAATGATATTCCTACTTTTGCTGTTGGTCGTCGGTGGCATGCAATTTTCAATGCATTTTCATTTGCTTCTGCTCCTGAATTGATGAGGAATCCTTTATCAAATTCTTTTGGTGTAATGCTTCGTAATTCTTCTAATAATTCCACGTGTTCTTTTACTACAAAATCCTGTCCTCCGTATTTGATGGGCGTCTGTTGTGCGTATTTTTTCATGATGTTCAACAAAGTAGGATTGTTATACCCGAGTGGGTTGCTTGCTATTTGTGCTGAAAAATCAAGAAACACATTTCCATCCATGTCGGAGAAATGGCTTCCTTTTCCTTCTCCCGAATGTACGTACGCGTGGTCGATGTTGAATGCTCCATTTCGTTGTCTGAGTCTATTCAAAATGCCCTTGGACTTTGGCCCCGGCAACATTGTTTTGAGTGTAATCTGCATATAGGGCAACGATTGGTTTTTGGGGATTAAAATGCTTCCTAGTCTATTCCCTGTGCTTTCTGTAGTTTTCCCGAATAATCGATGTACACTGTTTTGGTCTCTGAGAACTCGTGTATTCCTTCTATTCCTGCTTCTCGTGTTCCATTTCCTGTTTGTTTGACTCCTCCGAATGGCAGGTGTACTTCCGCACCAATCGTGGAACTATTCACATACGTAATGCCTGCTTCAATTTTTTCGATTGCCAGCATGGCGTTTGTGATGTCGTTCGTGTAGATGCTGCTACTTAATCCGTATTCGATTCCATTGCACACGCGAATGGCATCATTCAGGTTTCGTATTCGGATAATAGCAGTAATGGGTCCAAATATTTCTTCTTGTGCAATGCGTGCATTTGGTTTCACGTGTGAAAAAACGGTTGGTTCGAAGAAAAATCCTTTTTCGTTGGGCGTTTTTCCTCCGCATAGTATTTTTCCTTCTTTTCTTCCAATGGTAGAATACCGGATGGTCTTTTCCAGCGCCTTTTCGTTAATGAGTGGTCCAACGTCTGTTTTTTTGTCTAATCCGTTTCCAATTCGTAATTTTTTTACTCGGTTCACGAGTTTTTCTTCCAGTGTTTTTGCTATTTTTTCGTGTACAATTACGCGTGATGCTGCCGTACATCGCTGTCCTGTCGTTCCAAATGCTCCCCAGATGATCCCATCCACTGCTAAGTCTAAATTGGCATCGTCCATTACGATGATGGCGTTTTTTCCTCCGAGTTCCAATCCAATCTTTTTGATTCCTGCATTTTGGGTAATCCATTTTCCTGTTTCTTTGCTTCCCGTGAATGATAATCCGCGTATGTCGTGGTGTCGTACAATAGTTCCACCTACTTCTTCCGCGCTTCCCGTTACCATGTTAATAACTCCATCTGGCACTCCTGCTTCGTGAATGATATTCACTAAATCCATTGCGCATCGCGGCGTATCTGAGCTGGGTTTGAATACGATGGTGTTTCCGCAGACAAGTGCGGGCGCTATTTTCCATGATGGAATCGCAATGGGAAAATTCCATGGAGTGATGATTCCAACAACCCCTACGGGTGTGCGTGTCGTGTAAGCGATTTTGTTTTTTAGTTCACTTGGCGTGGTGTGTCCATACAATCGTCTTCCTTCTCCTGCCATGTATTCAAATAGGTCGATTCCTTCTTGCACATCTCCTCGTGCTTCTTTCAATACTTTTCCCATTTCTTCGCTCATTCGCCGTGCGAGTTTTTCTTTTTCTTTTCTCATTCGTCGTGCAATTTCGAATAAATACTCTGCTCGTTTTGGTGCGGGTGTTTCTTTCCATTCCTTGAGTGCTTTTTTAGCCGATTCAACTGCTTTTTCTACGTCGTGCGATGTTCCGCTTGGGAATTCCGCTATTTTTTTTCCAGTAGCAGGGTTGAGGCTTGGGAATCGTTTTCTTCCCTCTCCGGTGGTCCATTTTCCTTCAATAAAAATTCTATTCTCGTGCATGCTTGTTTCATTATTTTGGGCTATAAAATGCTTCTATTCCATGATTTGCGATGCGGGCAGGGTAACCTATATAAATAGGCACAACGAAGAAATAGTATGACAATCGATATATCGAAGGTGAGTATGCTCGAGCTTCAAGTGTTGTGGCACCTCTCTCGGCAGGACGCACACGGGTATGCCCTTATCCAAGACCTTTCAAAACATCGTTCTTCTCCTCTTACTCCCGGGACGCTTTATCCTTTGCTTCGTCGTTTTTCTCAGCATGGGTTAATTGCTATTTCTCAAACGGGTGATAGGGAAAAGAAAACGTATACGCTTACAAGTGATGGAAAACGTGTACTTGACAAACTAGCAGGGGAGTTTGTGGAAACATTTGATGGGATTTACACGCATTATCATTGCACGGCTTGCACTCATTTCTTGCATGACAAAGAAAGTATTCCTTCTATTCGTCCTTCTTCAAAAGGGAGCATATGACATGTCTTCTCTTTCAAGCACGAACAATCGCACCACTCTTGTTGCACTTGACCGTGATGTCTTTGACCATGCGGACACCGAATCCCATTCATACAAAGCACTCCCCGGTCTTTCCGAATCGCTCGTGCGCGAGATTTCAAAGCAAAAAAATGAACCTGCGTGGATGCTTGACATTCGTCTCCGCGGTTTGCGTGCATTTCTTCAAACACCTGTTCCAACGTGGGGTCCTGATTTGTCTTTGTTAAAGTTCGAGGATATTATTTATTATGCGCGCCCCGATGCTAAAAACGATAGTGAAAAATGGGAGGATGTTCCTGCTGAAATAAAAAAAACGTTTGATCGGTTGGGTATTCCTGAAGCGGAGCAAAAATATCTGGCGGGTGCCGGTGCTCAATATGATTCAACCGTTGTTTATCATAAAATTAGGAGTGATTTACAAAAAAAAGGGGTTATTTTCGAAGACATGGATGTTGCGTTGCATAAGTATCCTGATTTAGTGAAAGAATATTTCATGACAAAATGTATTCCTGTTGCGGATCATAAGTTTGTCATGCTTCATGCCGCGGTATGGAGTGGTGGAACATTTATTTATGTTCCAAAAAATGTGCGTGTTGACCTTCCACTGCAAGCCTATTTTCGAATGAATGCTAAAAGTGGCGGACAATTTGAACATACGTTAATTATTGTAGATGAGGGAGCAGAACTCCACTATTTGGAAGGGTGCTCCGCACCGCAATATGCGCTTAATTCGCTTCATGCCGGGTGTGTGGAAATTTTTGTTAAAAAGAATGCGCGGATGCGCTACTCTTCCGTTGAAAACTGGTCCCGCAACACCTATAATTTGAACACGAAACGTTCTATTGTAGAAGAAAATGCATTCATGGAGTGGGTTTCTGCCCAAACAGGGTCGGGAACCACGATGTTATACCCTTGCTCCATTCTCAAGGGGGAGAACGCCAAGGCAGATCATCTTTCTATTGCGGTAGCGGGAAAAAACCAGTATCAGGATACCGGTGCTAAAGTGTATCATCTTGCGCCGCATACTCATTCTATTGTTCGTGCCAAGTCTATTTCTAAAGATGGCGGGGTGAATACTTTTCGCAGTCATGTAAAGGTGAATAAGAATGCTTCGGATTGTAAGATTTCGATCAAATGCGATGCGTTGCAAATGGATGATGCTTCTATTTCTAATACGTTTCCTTTTATGAAAATTCTTAATTCGGATGTGGATGTGGCGCATGAAGCAACGGTTGGAAAGATTGACGCTAGTCAAGTATTCTATCTCATGTCTCGCGGTCTTTCAGAGGAACAGGCGACACAGCTTATCGTGCAGGGTTTTGTTGAGAATGTGGTGAGGGAGCTTCCTTTAGAATACGCTGTTGAATTAAACCGTCTTATTGCAATGGAGATAGAAAATCACTAATGGGGAAAAAGTATGTCTTTTCGTCAACCTTTTTTTCATCTTCGTGAAAAGGCAACTGCTGCCTTATGCCAGTTATCCGTCCCTTCTTCTCGCTACGGTTTAGATATTTTTCTTCCTTCTCCTAAACTTACTTCTTTTTCTTCAGCTTCCGATGCTTCATTCCGTTTTTTTCAGGAGAAAGACGGGGTTGTGATGATGGATTTTCATACGGCGTTGGAAAAGTTTCCTGATATGTTGTCCTCTCTTGCTTCGCTATTGGATGAGGAGGATTATTTTGAGATGCATCATCTCGCTTCCATTGAAAATGGTCTTCTTATTTGGGTGAATGAGCACGTTTCTCCCGCGCAACCTTTTTCTATTCCTTCTCTTCCGCTTGCTGTTTCCCATATCCTTCTCATTGCTTCTTCTCATTCTCGTATAACTTGTGTTTATTCTCCTTCTCCTCTTTCATCTTCTCCTTCTTCTTCTGTTATTGAAATTGTTGCTTCTCCTTATTCGCATGTTGATTTTGTTTCGATGTCTCCTTCTTCTCCTTCTTCTTTTCATTTTTCTTTGCGTAAGTCTAGTGTTTCCTATCATGCATCGGTGAATTGGTATTGGGTTGAATCAGGCGCCTCTCTTTTGCGCACCATTACTTCTTCTTCTCTTATTGGGGAGCGTGCTTCCTCTAAAGATATTGGTCTTATTCTTGGTCATGCGGAAAACGTGTTAGATGTTCATCAATCCGCGTATCATTCCCATCCATCTACTAAATCCCAGATTCTTCTTCGCGGAACGTTGGACGATTATTCTAAATGTGTGTATCATGGTCTTCTTCATATGATTCCTTCCGCGCGGGGCAGTGTGGGTCATCAGCGGGCAGATTTTCTTCTTCTTTCCCCTCATGCCGAGGTCGACCCTGTTCCTTCATTGGAAATAGAAGGGTCGGATGTTCATTGTTCTCACGCGGCAACTATTGGGCGTCTTGATAAGGAAAAACTATTCTATCTTTCTTCTCGCGGCTTGGATGCCGCGCGGTCTCGTTCGCTTTATATTAGTGGTTTTATCACTCATCTTCTTTCTCATTTCCCTGATTCCATTTCCCTTGATGTTATCCGTAGTATTATAACTTCCACTCTTCCCTTTTTTGACTACTCTCATCCTATGGATGTGGGGGTTGTGGCATGATTCCTAGTTCCGAATGGGTCATTCGAAAACAGTTTCCTATTCTCTCGCGTAAAGTGGGGAAGTTTCCACTCGTATATTTGGATAATGCAGCTACCACTCAGAAACCTCTTTCCGTGTTGCAGAAAATGGAAACGTATTATCGTTTTCATAATGCAAATGTGCATCGTGGGATTCATCAGCTTGCGGAGGAAGCCACGTTGGCATATGAGCATGCTCATTCCAATGTTGCACGTTTGATTCATGCTCGTTCTTTAAGTGAAATTGTGTTCACTCGTGGAACAACCGATGCATTAAACATGCTTGCGCGCATGCTTGCTTCAAAAGTTGGGCACGGGGACGAAATTCTAGTGTCTCAAATTGAGCATCATTCTAATCTTATTCCCTGGCAGCAGCTTGCTAAACAAAAAGGGGCTGTTCTTCGTTTTATTCCCTACGATTCCAAGTCGGGTGCTCTTTCTTTGAATTCTTTGCATAAACTTATTACTCCTAAGACAAAAATAGTGGCGCTTACGCACGTGTCAAATGTTTTGGGTTGTATTGTTCCTCTTAAGGATGTTATTTCACGTGCGCATGAGGTAAACGCATTCGTAGTGTTGGATGCCGCCCAGAGCACAGCCCATCTTCCGTTAAACGTGCACTCGTTAGATGTTGATTTTGCTTGTTTTTCCGGTCACAAAATGTACGGTCCAACGGGTATTGGAGTGTTGTTTGGTAAAGAGTCTCTTCTTTCTTCCCTTGACCCGGTTGTTTTTGGTGGGGAAATGGTGCGCGAGGTGTATTTTGACCGTGCGGTTTGGAATGAAACTCCTTGGAAGTTTGAGGCAGGTACTCCTCCTATTGCGGAAGGCGTTGGTTTGGGTGCGGCGGTTGATTTTCTTCTCGCTCAACGTATTTCTTCTATTCGTGCTCATGAGAAGAAACTATTGCGCAGAGCATATGACAACATTTCATCTCTTTCTAATATTACCGTGTACGGTCCTTCATCTATTGAGGAACGTTCCGGTGTTCTTGCATTTTCAGTGAAGGGAATTCATCCTCATGATGTGGCGGCATTTTTGAATGAGAAGGGTATTGCGGTTCGTGCAGGCCATCATTGCGCCATGCCTCTTACGCAACTTCTTGGTGTTCCTTCTACCACGCGTGCAAGTGTAGGCATATACAATACGCGTGCGGAAATCGATTTCCTTGTTGAGAGTCTTTCTCATGCGCAAAAGGTATTCAAAGGAGGTCTATAATTAATGTCTGCTACTAGTAAAGAGAAAGAATTTGCAGGCGACGGCATTTACCGAGAATTTATTCTTGACCATTATCACCATCCTCAGCATCATGGCACGCTTTCTCATCCTTCGATCCATCATCGTGAAAAAAATATTTCGTGCGGGGATGATATTTCCATTCAAATTAAGCTTGATAAGAGTGGTCGAGTGGAAGATGCTCGTTTTACAGGCTCGTTGTGTGTTATTTCTACTGCCTCTGCCTCATTGTTGTTGGATGCGATTCGCGGTAAAACACCCAAGGAGATTTCCCTTTTTTCACGCGAGGATATTCTCAAATTGTTAGGTATTACGCTAGGTCCGACTCGTCTGAAGTGTGCGATGCTTCCTCTTGATACGATCAAAAATGCTTTTCATATTCATCATAACTACCAGGGGGCTAAACATGCCTGATCTTGTGATTCAAAATCTTCATGTTTCAGTAGGGGAAAAGGAAATTATTTCCGGGATAGATTTGTCTATTCGTTCGGGGGAAATTGTCGCGCTTATGGGCCCGAATGGGAGTGGAAAATCCACTCTTGCGTATGTGTTGGCCGGCCACCCTCATTATCGTGTAACGAAAGGGAGTATTACATTTGGTGGTAAAGATGTTCTTTCTCTCAAACCGCATGAGCGTTCAAAGTTGGGGTTGTTTCTTTCATTTCAATATCCTTCCGAAGTTTCCGGTGTTACTGTTTCTAATTTTCTTCGCACGGCAATGAATGCACGTGTAACGAGTCCTGTTAAAGTGGCTGATTTTGTTGTTAAGCTTAAAGAAAAAATGTCTCTTCTTAAGATGGATTCAAAACTGGTTAATCGTTATCTCAATGAGGGGTTTTCGGGCGGAGAAAAAAAGCGATGCGAGATTCTCCAATTGGCGATGCTCGAACCTTCTCTTGCTATTCTTGATGAAACGGATTCGGGCATGGATGTGGATGCACTAAAAATACTAGGCGATGGTATTACCGCTATTGCAAAAGAGAATGGAATGGGGATTCTCCTCATCACGCACTATAATCATGTTCTTCAATATATTCATCCGTCTCGAGTATACGTATTAGTGGATGGTAAGATTGTTGGTTCGGGTGGGGTTGAATTGGCGCATCGGATTGAGAAGAATGGTTTTGATTCTTTTTCTATAAGGGCAGGGGTTGCATGACAGTTGGAGAGCAAAGTGAAAATTCCTTTGTTACAGAGAGTCAGGTTATGGAAGCGTTGAAGAGTGTGGAGGATCCCGAATTGCATGTGGATATTGTGACACTGGAACTCATTTATGGTATTCGTATTGATGGAAAAAGGATTCATATCACAATGACTCTTACTACTCCTGCTTGTCCATTTGGTCCTGCCCTTGTTGAGAGTGTTAAACAAGCTGTTCAGAAAATTCCTCTTGTTGAACACGTAGAAGTCCACGTGACATTTGAGCCGCTATGGCAGCCTTCGTATGATTTGAAGGCGTTAATGGGTCTGCTTTAACTTTTAGCAGAATCGGCATTGGTGGTTTTCTTTCTTTTTTTTCTTTGTGTTTTTTTTCTTGGAGACTGGCATGCGCACTCCTCCTTTTTTCGTCATTTGTCATGGCAAAGTTAGCGTTTATAATTCTATTCACTCCTATTTTTTTTCATACTAATTAGTGCGAGTACTTTCCTATGCGTCATTCCCTTGCTAAAAACAAATCATCCACCGGAACCGAGTCGGTTTCTCTTCATCGTGCTGTTGGGGGGAAGATTGGGGTTCATTCTAAAGTGAAAGTTCGGTCATCCCATGACCTTTCTCTTGCATATACTCCCGGCATTGCGCAGGTATCATTAGCAGTTGCCAAGAATCCTTCTCGTGCATTTGAGCTTACTCTCAAAAAGAATTCTCTTGCGGTTATTTCAGACGGAAGTAAAGTATTAGGTTTGGGTAATCTTGGTGCGGTGGGTGCTATTCCGGTAATGGAAGGGAAAGCAGTTTTGTTTAAGGAATTTGCTGGAATTGATGCTTTTCCTATTTGTATTCAAACGCAGGAAACAAAAGAAATTATTTCGATTATTCGTAATATTTCTCCTGTTTTTGGTGCGATTAATCTGGAAGATTTTACTGCCCCAAAGTGTTTTGAGATTGAAGCGGGGTTGCAAGATTTAGGTATTCCTGTTTTTCATGATGACCAGCATGGAACCACTATAGTCGTGTGTGCCGCGCTTCTTAATGCGGCAAAGGTGGTGAAGAAGCCCTTCTCTTCCCTGCGTGTGTGTATTAATGGTGCGGGTGCTGCCGGAAACGCTATTGCTAAGATGCTAATGAGAAAAAACGATTCGCATGGCTTTCCTTCAGTAAAAGAAATCATTCTCTGCGATTCTAAGGGGATTCTTTCCTCTCATCGTGGTGATTTGGATTTCGCCAAAAAGGAGCTTCTTCGGTTTACTAATCCGCATAAAATTGTTGGACGTCTTTCGGATGCATTAGCAGGGATGGATGTTTTCATTGGTGTTTCGGTTGCTGATGCACTCAACCCCGATTGGATAAAACAGATGAGCAAGAACCCTATCATTTTTGCTTTGGCTAATCCTACTCCTGAAATTATGCCGGATGTTGCACGGAAAGCGGGTGCTTTTATTGTGGCGACGGGCCGTTCCGATTTTCCCAATCAGGTGAATAATGCGCTTGTTTTTCCCGGCATTTTCCGTGGTGCATTGGATGCTCATGCGGTGCGAATTACGGAAGGAATGAATAATGTTGCTACTCACACACTGGCAAATATGGTTCCTTTTCCTACGCGTGAAAAAATTCTACCCCCTCTTTTGGATAGGAGTGTTGCAAAAAAAATTGCGGCCGCCGTTAAGGCACAGGCATTGAAGGAAAAAGTCACGCGTTCAACGTAACAGTTTTTCCTTTTTCCTCTTTTGCGAGTTGTTCTCTTCCTTTTTCTGTGAGAATGAGAATATTTCCTCTTCCCTTTTTTATTTTTTTGATGAATCCATAGCTTTCCATTTCCGATACAACGAGTGAGACTTTTGCTTCTCCAATATTTACAAGTGCTCGTAATTCTTTTTGTGTCATCCTGTTTCCCCCTCGTTGAAGGTGATGTAATGCTTCTTTAGCATACGTGTCGAGGATTATTTCTTCTTTTTTCTCCTCTGTTTTTTTTTCTACTTGTTTTTTTTCCTCTTCTGTTGGAGAAAAAGTGTTTTTCCTCACATTCAATATGGCATATCCCGCTCCCACTAATACTATTCCTATTACCATCCACCATCCTATTGTGCTTTGTGCGAGCTGGTCCCATACCGTAATAGGCGGTTCCTCATCGGGGAGAGTGACATCAGGAATTTCTCCAATGATTGGCAATAGAATCAAATCAATCGTATAGGTTCCTTTTTCTCCTTCGATGGTGATGAGTTGTATTGCTTCTTGTACTACGATTCCTTGTTCCATGAGTGTGGCTTTCAATGTGTATTTTCCTTCTCCTGCTTCGAACGAATAGATTCCGTCTTTCGCTAATTTGGTCTGCGCAGGATTTGTATCAAGGGTTACGATGGCATTTTGCACTGCTTCGAGTGTTAGTCCGTCGTATACGGTTCCTTCAATTAGGGTGGCGTGCGCACTTGGAAAAGCGAATAGTAATGCGCACAGGATAATCCATTCACGTGCTTGCATATTCGGATACTGTTCCCTCTTCCTTATAACAATAAGGCTTTTTTTCTTTTCTTTCTATCTAAAACGTTCATATAAAGGATATTTTTTTCTTCTTTCATCACTCTTTTTTTCTCTTTAACAAGAATAGTTATAAATCACCCCCTTCCATCTTCTCATTATGCCTCCTTTTTCTCGTGTATTATTTTTTCTGCTCCTTTTTCTTTCACTTTCGAGTATTGTCTTTTCCCAGTCTTCCCGTGGAACGGGTTCAGCAGTTTCTCCTATTTCCCCTGACCCTATTACCCCACTTTTGGTTCGGTCTTCTTCTCCTAACTCTTTGGTGGGTATTTCAACCACGGATGCCTCTTCTCGGGCTGTTCTGGCGCAAGAGGCATCGGCTTATGCTACTCTTCGTAGGGAATGGAATGAGTCGTCATCGGTTGGAATTCCTTCTGCCGAATTGCGTTCTTTCTTGGTGGAATCGCGTCATCGTTATCTTATGGCAATTCATAATCGTCTTGTTTCAATATATCATCGTATGGATTATCTCATTCAAAAACTCAATCCTTCTCTTGTTCGAATGCGTTCTGTTCATAGTCAAAATCCCCATATTTCTTATTTTGATTCCCGTTTGAATTCTCTTTCTGTTTCTATTGCTTCTCTTGAGAAGGAATCCGATGCTCTTGCTCGTCTTCTCGAATCATGTCCTTCTTCTGTTGATTTTAGTCAGTGTGTTAAAGAGTCCCGTGATGCTTCTTCTCAATTACTTGCTCACTTAACTTCCTATATGGTGGAACATCGCGAATTAGTTTCTCTTCTTGTTTCTTCCTAGTTTTAGGATAACGTATATAACTCGTTTCCTTCTATTTCATTATCATGAATGCACGTAATGTTATCATTATTGGGGGAGGGATTTCGGCTCACACGGCAGCCGTGTATGCGGCGCGTGCCTCTCTTAATCCATTGGTTATTTCGGGTGAAACTCCTGACCAATTATCTCTTACTACTCTTGTAGAGAATTTTCCCGGTTTTCCAGATGGGGTTATGGGTCCTGACCTTATTGATCGTGCGCGTGAACAGGCAAAGAAGTTTGGTGCCGAGTATGTGATGGAAACGGTTATTTCTATTTCTAAATTTGATAATGGTTTTGAAGTTAAGACAAACGAAAACAGTTATATGGGTAAAACAATTATTCTGAGTACGGGTGCGAGTGCCCGCACGACGAGCATCAAAGGGGAGAAGGAATTTTTTGGTCGTGGGGTGAGCACGTGTGCAGTCTGTGATGCTGCTCTCTATCGAAATAAAACAGCAATTGTGATTGGGGGTGGTGATTCGGCGATGGAGGAAAGCATGGCATTATCCAAGTTTGCTTCTCATGTTACCATTGTTCACCGTCGTGATTCTTTCCGTGCTTCTCAAATCATGCAAAATCGTGTGTTAGGAATGAAGGACAAAATTTCGGTTGTTTGGAATGCGGTTCCTATTGAAGTGTTAGGCGGGAAGCAGGTTACAGGTGTTAAAATAAGAGATATAATCACGAAAAAGGAAAAGATTATTCCCGCGGATGGAGTATTTCTTGCTATTGGTCATATTCCTAATACTTCTTTTTTGAAAGGCTTTGTTGATTTAGATAGTGCGGGCTATATCAAAGTGGATGGGGTGAAAACCTCCCAATCCGGGGTGTTTGCCGCAGGTGATGTGATGGATCCGCGCTATCGTCAAGCCATTACGTCTGCAGGAACGGGGTGCAAGGCCGCGCTGGAAGCGGAGTGGTTCTTGGAAAGGGGTTCCATGGAACGGAAGCTTTAATTCAGGAATGTCCTTTTCGAGTGATGTCTTCAGAGCCTAGGCATGGTTTTCATTCTTCCCGGAAGCCTCGGAAGAAACGGTTAGGCACCTATGGGAAAGATCCCGTAGAGGTGGGGAAACATCTCAGCTCTTTTCATCGGAATCCAGGTTGGTTCCGGCTGGTAGAAAGGAATTCTAAGGGAAAGCTGGTTTTGAGTGAGGTGGCCCGGAGGGAATTGCATTCAGCAATAACGGGAGAACCATGGGAAAGGCACCATCACCCTGTTAATCGAATCAAACGTACACTTAATCTTTCCGCTGAAAAGCAGGCGAATCCTTTTGATGAAATGACCGGGTTTGAATCTCACCAAATGGGTTTTTCCCGTTTCATAGAGAAGAAAAAAAGGGAGTCGGATAAGCGCTTGTTGGTTGCGCATTATTCGAATGAGCGTTCCCGGAAAGAATACCTTCGCGTCCTTTTTCATCGTCCCGTTTCGTTCAATCTCTATCCTAATGTAAGAGTACGTATTCTTTCTACGGGCATACTGAATGTGTATTCTGGGAATCCGAATACACGGCCTCGTTCTCTCGTAGGTGTTTTCATTAATGGGAAACGCTTGTTTTTCTATCGTAGCAGTGGGAAAAACAGTGGGCATCCCGGGAAGTGGTTTCCTTGTGCGGGAATTGAAATGATTCCTCACTCGACTCGTTCCTTGCGCATAGGAAACATTAGGAAGATCACAGGTCACCCGCAGTATGGTACAGCTCATTCTTTTCCTCACTGGGTGGATGTTGTTTCGGATGCTATTGCAAAAGCAGTTACTCATGGAAGAATAAAGTTGTGGGATCAAACGACTCCTTCCGATTGCCAGCGTTTTCAGGAAACGCTGAATTTTTTTCCACCTATGGAGCGTTCCGTTCCAAGAAGCGGGCTTCCTTCCCTTCCAGATTTATCCTAGAGCGGTTGGCTTTTTTAAACTCGGTGTTTTTACTTTTTCCAGGTGGTTGGTTTTCTATGGTGAACTATGATATATTTGGTCCAGAGAAAATAGTCAATGTGTATGATCCAAAATCGGGGATGCGCGGGGTGATTGTGATTGACAACACGCGCCGTGGTTTAGGGAAAGGCGGTATTCGTATGACCGGCAGTGTGAGTGTGAATGAAGTGATGCGTCTCGCTCGCACGATGACGTGGAAGAATGCCATGGCCGATCTTCCTTTTGGTGGGGCTAAAAGCGGTATCATGTTCGATCCCAAAAATAGTACCCCGCAAAAAAAGAAACAAGTGATCGAGGCCTTTGGTCGTGCATTGAAGGGAATTGCTCCTTCTTTGTATGTGGCAGGGCCCGATATTAATACTACTGAAAAGGAAATGGGGCAAATTGCCATTGCGGCAGGAAACAGAAAAGTATGCACGGGAAAACCCGCAAAAATGAAAGGTCTTCCTCATGAATTGGGCAGTACTGGTTTTGGTGTGGCGCATTCCACCATGCTGGCGATTGAACGATTGGGGATAAAGCCTGAAAATGCGCGCGTAGCCATTGAAGGATATGGAAACGTGGGAACATTTGTTCATCAGCACTTATCCGAGTGGGGTGTTCCGGTGGTAGCGGTGTCGGATTCGCACGGTGTCATAATGGATAAGCATGGATTAGATTATGCGCGTCTTATGCAAGCGAAGAAGGATCATGGAACCGTAACAAAGTATCGTGGTAAATATGCTCATGTTGGGAAAAATATTCTCACGGCCCCTGCTACTGTTTTGGTTACTGCCGCCATTCCCGATTTGGTGACGATGAAGAATGTTCATCAACTAAAGCATCAGCTGGTGGTGCAGGGTAGCAATATTGCAATGAGTGAGGGGGTTGAAAATCGCCTTTATTCTCGTGGCACGTTAGTTATTCCCGACTTTGTGGCGAATGCGGGCGGAGTTATTTCTTCTTACGTTGAGCATATTGGCGGGACACCTACTACGATGTTCACGATGGTAGAGAGCAAAATAAAGAAAAACGTACGAGCCATGTTTTCCGAGATGGATAAGGGAAATCTCCCTCCCCGGCAGGCGGCCATGCGGATTGCATTAGAGCGAGTTAAACAAGGGAATTGGAAAGGGCCTAAATCGTAGGCCATTTCCGTTCTCCTATTAAATGTTTTTTTCTTTTCTCTTGTGCATATGTCTTCCCATTTTTCTTTATCTGAACGAGACACTCATTCTTCTGCGCGTGCTGGGAAACTAAATCTTTCTCATGGTAAAATAGAAACTCCTTTTTTCATGCCGGTTGCCACGAAGGGTAGTGTGAAGCATCTTTCTCTTGAGGAAGTTTCCGATATGGGTTATCGTTGTATGATTTCCAATGCCTTTATTTTCTATCTTCGTCCGGGTCTTTCAACAATTAAGAAAGCAGGCGGTATTCATTCGTTTATGAATTGGGAGCACGGTCTGTTCACGGACTCTGGCGGTTTTCAAATCCTTGATGATGTTTTTCTCAAAACGAGAAAAGAGGAAGGAGTCATACTGAATAATCCTTTCACCAAGAAAGCAGAATTATTCACGCCCGAAAAATGTATGGGTGTTCAAATGGCTCTTGGAAGCGATGTCGCGATGTGTTTGGATGATGTTCCGCGTTATGGTGCAGAGCAGGGGAAGAAGTTCTATGCGGATACTCTTTCTCGTACTCTTCATTGGGCAAAGCGTTGTCGTGCCGCGCACACGTCTAAAAAACAATTATTGTTTGGCATTTCCCAAGGCGGAACGTTTCTTGATTTGCGTAAGAAAGGGTTGCTCGCATTGAGTGAAATGGGTTTTGATGGATTGGCGTTAGGCGGGTTGGCGATTGGGGAACCAAAGCCCGTTCTTCAAAAAATAATTCAGTTGGCTCGTAAAATTATTCCAGAGGAAATGCCGCTCTATGTGATGGGATTAGGCACCCCTAGTGATGTCATTCAAGCCATTGGGAATGGTGCGGATATTTTTGATTCGGTTTTTCCTACTCGTACGGCGAGGCATGGTCTTGCCCTTACTTCCTCAGGACGTGTTTCGATTAAGCATTCCCGTTATTCTCGTGATTTTTCTCCATTAGATAAAGCATGTGATTGTTTTGTCTGTCAATCCTATTCCAAAGCGTATCTTCATCATCTTTCTAAGAGTAGTGAGGAATCCGGTTTTCGTTTCCTTTCCCATCATAATCTTTTCTTTATGCAGCATACTCTTGAAAGTGCGCGTGTGGCAATTAGGGAAAACCGTTTTGCTTCTTTTTCCCATTCATTTTTATCCAAGTATGGGGTTTGACGCTTTCCTTTAAATGGGGTTCGCCAAACTATTATGTTGGCGTAAAGGAGTTTGGTTTCTCTATGGTGCATCCCCGTATTACTGTTGTACATGACCTTGATTTGGATGAGATTGATCGTTCCTTTATTGATGAAACCCTCCTTCGTACGCTCACCAAAATGGATCGTCTTCTCAAGAATGAGCATCGGTTGAAGGCCGTATACAAGCAAATCCAAAAAGAAGGTTTGCGTCATAAGACGGAAGTGTCTCTCTCTCTTGATGGGCCGGGTAAAGCGTTTCATTCTCAATCGTCTGATTGGAAAGTGCGTTTGGCTACAACGGAAGCGTGTACTATTCTGGAAAGAGAGATTATGCGTCATTCGCAGCAATAGGGGGGATACAAAATGGTTGAATTCGAATCCGCAATAACCAAAATAACCCATTTTCCTATTGAGGAAGGGCATTCCGCGCGCGTGTTTGAGTGTTCCATTCCTGCGGGGGTTTCTTTTTCATTTGTTTCGGGGCAATTTGCCATGGTTGCTCATCCGGATGTAAAACTTCTTGCTAATCCTTCAGTGTTGAAATGGGCATCTTATTCTATCTCTTCTTCTCCTGCACAGCGTGGTGTGCTTGAGTTTTGTATTGGGGATGGTTCTCCTACGGGTGTTTCGCATAAACTCATGTCTCTTTCAGTTGGGGACAAAATTCTGGTAAAAGGCCCTTTTGGTAAATTTAATTTGAATGAGTCCGCTCCCGAGTATGTTTTTCTTGCAACGGGAACAGGAATAGCGCCTCTTATTTCTATGATTCGCACACTCGTAACGAGTGGGAAAAAAATCCCTATTTCATTGTATTTTGGTTTTCGTTTTCCTTCTCAATTCATGTATGCGGATGAATTGGCATTGTTGCAGCAATCCTATCCTCATTTCAAATGTATTCCTATTGTTTCTCGTCCGGATGAAAAGTGGAAGCATAAAAAGGGGCATATTCAGGATGTGCTAAAAGATTATTCTTCTCCTTTGAAACAAAAAGCATTAGTGTACATTTGTGGTAAGCCTCAAGTTGCGGAAGAATTGGCTGCATTTTGCATCGAATCCATGCGTTTTCCTTCCGAGCATGTCTTATTGGAGAAGTGGTGATTTTTTTGACTAAAACACAAATGGTTAAAATAGTGGTATACGCCCCCAAAACGAACGTGGATTCTATTCTGGACATGTTTCATCAGCAGGGGGGCGGCTCGTATGGGGATGGAAAATATGTGGGTTGTGCTTTTCTCACGTTCGGCCATGGTACTTGGATTGCATTGAAAGGGAGTAAACCTTTCAAGGGTCGTTTAAACAAGAGGGAGATGTCTCAGGAAGTGAAAATTGAGACGACTCTTCCTAAATCGAGTGCCGAGCGTGTCATTAAACTCATTCGTTCCATTCATCCGTATGAGGAGCCTATTATTGAAATGTATCCTCTTGAGTCCATTGAGGAAGAGAAGACAAAATCGGGTAAAGTGGAAGTGCTCAAGTACAAGTAATATTTTTTTTGTATTTTTTCAGTGAAGCATTTTTTCCCTAATAATGTTCCAATCCCTTTATTCCGTATGAAATAGTAGCGCCTGCTTTTACTACGGTGGCAATCTGTATAATTTCGGTGATTTCTTTTTCGGTTGCCCCGTATGCTTTTGCTTTTTGGGCATGGGAATCAATGCAGTATTTGCATTGGATCGCGCATGCCGCGCATAATGCGGCTAATTCTTTTGTTTTTTTATCTAATGTTCCGGCTGACATTACGGTATTTTTCCATGCGGCATAGGCTTCGTTTGCTGCTCCCGCATTCTGTTTGTATTTTTCGCTTGCTTTCAAGTATTCATCGTAGAATAGTTCAGTCATGGATTTCTCCTCGCGGGGGTTCTTCGGAGAACATTGATTTTGTGCTATATTTTGCTTGGGCAATTATTCGCAATGCCCTTGTAATTTCTTCCAGAGAAACATTTCGGCTCATTGCCTGCAAATTGAGGGGTAATCCCGATTTCAAGTGTTGAGTCTCTTGTAATGGAGTAAATCCACTTTTCACTAATTGGCGTACTAGCGTCTGCACTCGTCTATTCTCAACTGTACCTTGCCTCGGTTTCACTGGCCTTGACCTCGATTTGCGTCTTGCCATGTTTCATCCTTGTTTTTCGCCTATTAAATGGTTTGTCTTGCATTCAAAAGGAGGTTATTTATTTCAGGATTTTAGACTATTTGGCGCGTAAAAAGTCCAAAACAAAATGCGTTTTTGTCCACGTTCCTCTTTCGCCTTTAGAAGTGAATGCACTCGAAGCCAATCTTCCTTCTTTCCCGCCACCCACTATTGCGGAAGGGATTGCGGCATTTTTGCGAACGCAGAAATGAATGCTAAATATTTTTCGTAAAAGCCTATTTTTCCATCTTCGTCGCCGAATCCCATCGCTTGATACCATTTTTCGTATTGTTTGTGGTTTCCTGCAAAATGGATTTCTTTTATTTTTTCGTTTTCTTTTATTCGCATGGCGATGCGGTATTGTCCTGCCTCAAGAACGTAAAAATCAAGCCCGTGTTTCAGGTGCCGGGCACCGGTCTCAAATTGTTGCTTGGCAACCTTTTTCAGAATTTGTTCTTGGATTGAAACATCAAATTCATTGAAGTGGACATCCCACCCCGGTATGAATTCAATTCGATATGTATTATTCAGTGAATCCATATCTTTTCTTCACTTCTTCCCATGTTTCATATTTCAAGCCCTTAGCTTTCATTTCAGCCACTTGCTGCTTGATTTTTAGTGCAACAAGTTCAAGCTCGCGCTCTTTGCTTATTTTTTTGGTAAGCTGTTGTTGTATTTCATTCGTCATCGTATCACCTTCTGCATATACTGGGCTTTCGCCCAATATATGAGTTGCGAATTAGCTATTCTTCAATATCTTCAATTCCTTTTTCCGTTACTGCATACACGGCTTCTCCGTCTGGTAGGGATGGGCTGTCTACCAGTTTGGCGATTCGTTTATTCTCTTTTCCTTTGCGCAAATACAACCTTGTTTTGGACGCATGGCCTACCACGTTTCCACCAATTGGCGCGGTGGGGTCTCCAAACATGATGTCCGGTCTTTCCATGACTTGGTTGGTTACAAGAACAACCACATTATGGATTTCGGCTAATCGTTGCAATGTGCGCATGTGCTTGTTTAATCTTTGTTGTCTGTCAGCTAATTGTCCTCTTCCAATGAATTCGCTTCTAAATTGTGCGGTGAGCGAATCCACAATCACGAGTTTGATGTTTTTTTCTTTTACCAACTCAGCTGCTTTTTCTGCTAATAACATTTGATGGTCGGCATTGTATGCGCGTGCTACAAATATTTTTTTCAATACTTCATCTGGGTTCATTCCATTGGATTCGGCGATTGCGGTTACTCGTTCAGGTCGGAATGAGTTTTCCGAATCAATGTATAAGCAGTTTCCTTCCAATCCTCCTTCATCTTTTGGTTTCTGTACGGTTACAGCTGTTTGAAAGCACCATTGTGTTTTCCCCGATGCAAATTTTCCATAAATCTCCGTAATGGATTGGGTTTCAATTCCTCCTCCTATTAGTTTATCTAATTCCGCACTTCCCGTGGTTACTCGTCCTACGAGTTTTCGTCTTTCGGCGAGTATGTCTGCGCTTTCATATCCCATTTCCAATGCGTCTCGTGCTGCTTTGATGGCTTTGTCGGATGTTCCTTCCCCTAAGCTGGCGGCTTCTATTAATTCCATGGGGGATGCCACGGCAACGCTTTCTAATGTTTTATATCCTGCAGCAAATAGTTTTTCTGCGGCTTGGGGTCCGATTCCCGGCAGGTCTTTCACTTCTTTAATTTCCATTTTAGGCATACTATCCACACTTCCTATCCCTTTTTTTTTACGGCACGTGTGAGAAGCGGCTTTGTGAGGGCCCTTCCCTTGCACCGGGGACGCTATATGGTTTCATCTCTTAACTTAAAAAGGTTGCCAGAGCGCTCCGCCGTGATGGTGAGATAGCGAACCTTTTTTTTTGAATTTTTGTTGAAGGGTTTGTTATTATGCCATACGCTCGTTAAATTGTTCAAATACGTATGCTTTTTGCTATAGTTATGCTTGGAATCGACTGATATATCCCCTGAAATAGTGGATTCTTTCTTTGCAGTTGGATAATTCTCCCAAGATGTCGTCTAGCTCTATTTTGGACAGGGTGGTTCCATACAGGTTGGCTGCTATTGCTCCTTCCGTGAATAACGTGTTGAGCGCTAACCAGTATTCGAGTTGGGCTTTTCCTCGTTTGATTTCCACCGCGACGGGTGCCCCTTCTCTTGTTCCTCGGAGGAATGACCATTCCGTTTCGGTTCGTTCTTTTTTTTCGACCGTAGTGAGTAATTCCTTCAACAATTGCTTCATGTAGTCGCGTGCTTCCGCAGGGGCTTTGGGAAAAAGATTGATTTTTTCTATTCTCGTTTGTGCTCTCCGGATTTCCTTTTCAGCATATTCCTTATTTGTTTTCTTTATTTTCATGATGGCATCTATTTCCGCTACTTGTTTCTCTCGTTCGGTTGGTGGGGTGTTGGGGTTGGTTTGCGCCCATTTTTTGAGCAGGTCGAGTTGCCGCAGTTGGTATTTCATTGCCTCGTCCAGTGTCACATATAATTCCAGTATTTTCTGGTTGTGCCGGATGAGTTCGATTGGTCGCGTTGTTTTTTTTCCTGTTATTGGTCTTTTGCTTGCGCGTTTCCTATATTCCCTTTCTTTTTCTGCAATCATCTCTTCTAACCGCATGATGGCGGCTTTTCCTCTTCTGGCAAGGCGCCCTTGAATCTCGTGGTAATAATAATTGGATTTGAGCGGTCTCATTTTTTCCTGTCTGAATTCGTATACCGTAAAGGGGATTTTGGATGGATGATATTCCGTTCCATCCCGTTCTTCGCTCCACCTGGAAATTCGGTAATTCCACAGGTTGATCTGATCCTGGGTCATTCGTCGATATTCTATCCTGTTTCCATGCTTGATTTTTTGGTATAGCAGGTTTCTTCCCGCCTTGTTTTCTAATTCGAGTGGGTCGAACACGTGTTTCACGTGTACTCTTCCCCGAATCAATAATTGTTGGGTGTTCAATCCTTGCAGAAACCGCAGAGTGGGTCTTGGTGTTGCGCGTCGTCGTGGCATCTATAGGGGCAGACAACATCATTCTGCATTAAAAATGGCGCGGGATGGAAGGATACTAGTGTATTCTCCTTCTTTTGTATGGAAAAAGGGTTCTCTTTCGTCTGAAGGGGCGGATTTTCTTCTTTCTTTTGAATGGCGTTCTTTTTCAGTTGGGGTTATTTCTTCTATTTCAGAGGAAAAGAAAATAGTGCGGAATCATTGGTGTGCGTTTCTTTCAAATAATCCTTCTTTCCGTGACCGTTTTTTTGTTCAAGACGAGGGCGATATTCATGTAGTGATTGATTTTGGTAAAGATTCCGTTTTTTTTCGTATTCATCCTATTATTCTCGTAGGACGCTATCTCAAACTCGCTCGGGGTATTGCTCAGACGCGTCATTATTGTTATTCGTGCAAGGGGGTGGGTAAAAAAAAGGGCAAATTGTGCTTTGTGTGTAATGGTGAAAAGATTCTTACGAAAGAGAGCGTGCAGGAACTAATTGCTCCTTTTGTTAAAGAAGTCTTTCAGTGTGAGGAAGTATTATTTCATGGTGCGGGGAGAGAAGATGTGGATGTGCGTATGCTGGGTAATGGTCGTCCTTTTGCATTGACATTGGAAAATCCTCGCGTTCGAATAGTAGACGTGTTGCAATTAATGAAAAAAATTAATCACGCATTGCTTGGGAAAGTCGAGCTTATTGAATTACAACTGGGTGTTTCGCGTGATGTGGCAAGGATAATGCAGACGTATCATACGAAGAAATATCGTGCTCTTGTTGAGAGTTTGGAAAAGATTTCGATTCGAAAACTGGATTCTTTTTTGCATCAAAAAATAGATGTTATTCAAACCACTCCCTCGCGGGTGGAAAAACGCCGTGCAATGAAGGAGAGGTTTCATTGGGTTGTTTTGGAAAAGGTAACGCAGATAGACTCTCATCATATTGAAATGGAGTTGCACGCCTCACAAGGGTGTTATATCAAGGAGTTTATTTCGGGGGATAATGGGAGGAGTGTTCCTTCCTTTTCTTCTTGGTTGGCGTCCCCCTGCACGTGTATCGAGTTAGATGTTCTGGCTATTTTGGATGAATCATTATTTTAATTTTCTTTTTCCTCGCCGAGCGGTTTTTTTATTTTTTTTCCGCTTTGAGATAGTCTCCCAGCATTCGGTTGGCCGTTTCTCTTGAAATGTAGGTGTCTTTTTTCAACCATCCTTCCCACTTTTTTTTCCACGTTGCGAGCGTGTTTTTCCAATTTCCCCTATTATTCATAGCAAGGTATCCTGCTTTCATTTTTTATGGGATTGTTTATTCGGGTGGGAATGGTATTTTTTCTGCTTCTTGTATAACGATTTCAGTGCTGGTTCGGTCCATTCCTATTTTTCCTCTTCCGAGTATGTGCATGTATTTTCCACGAACATCATTGCATAATATTATTCGTTCTTTTTCATTTTCAAGCAGGGACAGCACGTCTTCTTTTTCTTTTCCGTATATTTTTGCTGCTGTTTCTCCGAATGCGACTCCTCGCATCGTGGCCGTTCCATCATCTACGAGTAGTGAAACAAGTAATTTTGTTTCTACTTTTCCTTCTTTTCCGCATTGGGGGCAGCTTGTTGAGCGTTCCATTAGTTTGGCTTGGCATGCCGTGCATCGTACATAGTATCCTTTTCCGGGTAACACGTCTACTACGTGTACGTTTCCTTCAAATGATTCATTTTCGCGTACGTTTGACAATGGTGTTTGTTTTTCTTCTTTTTTTTCAATTTCTTCTCCTTCTTGTCCTTCGACGATGCATGTTCCGTTATACCCTAATGATACTTGTACTTGTCCATTGAATATTCCGATTCGTGCATTTGTGATTGTTATCTTGCTTCCTTTTCTAATTTTTTTTGCTTCTGCTTCTTCTGCATCTTTATTCCAAAATGTGTACAATGCTTCTCCTGTTTCATCCGTTAAACGTGTGGTGAGATATTTTCCTTCTTTTCCATTTTTGGTGAATGTTTTTATTCGGTCCGCAATTTTTACGGTGGCTGAAATGTCCACGTTATTCATTCCTGCTTTCAGTTCTCCTAATGATATTTTCATTCCTTTTTTTTCTAGTGTGGGCAGATGCACGTTCAAGTCTTTGCTTAGCAGTACTAATGCTCCTTGTTCGGTGAGTAATCCTCCGAATTTGCTTATTTTTTCTTTCATTTTTTCCAGGATGACTTCTTTTTCTATTCCTGTTTCGGTGGCGATTTGGTGGAGGGTTTCATCAATATCAATCGATCCATTACTTGTCATGACCTGTTTACGTCCCTATCCTATTTTAGGGTTGTCCTTTCCTTCATCTTTTGCCCATAAAGTGGATAAAAAAATAATTAAATGTGATATTTGGCCAATACTGTTGTTTTAGTCCCTTTTTCCAATGCTTTGCAAGCAAGTCCCTTCCCTTGTTGAGTGTTCATTCCTAATCCTTTTTATTTGTACAAGGTGTGCTTATTTGAATGTGGGAAGAAGTGGGGGAAAATGTGTATGCTTCATTTGGTACCGATTCTTCCAGTCATACCTATGTTTTAGTAGGAAAGTCTGTCGCGTTGATTGATTCGGGTCTTGCTGGGAGTTCTCGTCAATTGAAAGAAGGATTGTCTTCTATTGGGGTGTCTTTCAAGGATGTGAGTATTGTTCTTCACACGCACGGTCATGCGGATAATTTTGCTTTGGATTATCTTCTTCCTAAAGCGCAGGTGTGGATGCATCCTGCGGATGCATTGTATGTGAATGCGAAGGATCCTGTTTTTGCTCTTACGGGGGGGCTTGCTACTCCTTCTCTTAAGTGGCCGGCTATTCAGCACACGTTTGTCGACAAACAAGTATTTGATTTGGGTAATTTTTCTATTCAAACTATTTTTACTCCGGGTCATACTAAAGGGAGTGTTTCGTTTATGGAGCAGAACAAAAAATGGTTGTTTTGTGGTGACGCATTATTTTCTACTGGATTAGGGCGATGGGATTTGACGAGTGGGAACAAGCCTCAGGTTATTTCATCTGCTCGTAAAATTCTTTTTTCTTCTCCTAAGATGATTCTTCCCGGGCATGGTCTTCCTATTAAAGCACGGGGAAGTGCCTCTATTTCCCGTCAGTTAGAGCGTTTGATGGGTGAAGAAGTTCCCGAGTCCTATTACTAATGCGTAATTCGTCAATCCCCCGTTTTCTTCCCGTTGGGTTGTCGAAGCTCTTTGTTTTTAAGGGGATTTTTGTATTCTTTTTTCATTGTGAGTCCTATGTTGCACACCCACCCTCATTCCAAACCAGAAAAAAATACTCTTCCTTTTCCTTTTCCTCCCAGTCAGGGGAATGTGTATCATTCTCTTATTGAGACGGCTCAGAAAAGCCCCGGTCAAGTATTTGTTGTGATTGACCCTCCTGATCATACTCCTGAGCAGGTGAAGCATATTGCGCTTGCGGCTGATCGTGCGGGTGTTTCTGCTTTTGCGGTTGGTGGGAGTTTGGGTGCGCAGGGAAAAATTTTGGATGATTGTATTGCGGCCATTAAGTCTGTTTCCAAAAAGCCCGTGATTCTTTTTCCGGGTAATATTGCTACTCTTTCTCCAAAGGCGGATGCGGTTTATTTTATGAGTTTGTTCAACTCCACGGATCCATATTATATTTCCGGTGCCCAAATAGCAGCAGCCTATCCTGTGAATAAAATGAGGATTGAAACGATTGGAACTGCTTACTTGGTTTTTGAACCGGGTCAGGCGGTTGGTTGGGTTGGGAGTGCGAAGCTTCTTCCCAGAAATATTCCTTATTTGGGTGCGGTGAGTGCTCTTGCTGCGCAAATGTTAGGTATGCAGCTTATTATTCTCGAGTCGGGTTCGGGTGCTCCTTCTTGTGTTCCTCCCGAGTGTATTGCGGCCGTACGCAATATGGTTCATCTTCCTATTGTTGTAGCAGGTGGAGTAAAAACGCCCGAGGATGCTGCTCGGTGCATTAAAGCAGGCGCGGATATTGTTCATGTAGGAACAAGTATTGCGAAAGCCGCGGATGGGGATATGAGGAAAGCAGAAAAACTCATGAAAGAATTAGTGGATGCAGTGAAGAAAGCAGGTAAATCTCGCTGAGTCAGAGTGAATCGTAATACTTTTTCAATAGCATTGCATCCTTTTCCTGTCCCGGGCATTCCGTGATGCATATTCCTCTTACGTTGAATTCTTTTAAGCTTTCTGCCATTGCTTTCCAATTCATTGTGTTTTCGTGTGAGTCAAGGCTCGTGTGGTATTTTTCTCCTTTTTCAGTAAAAGTGATTCCGCAGCATTGGATATGCATGTCTTTCAGGTAGTTTTTATCATATTTTTCTATTTTTTCCAGTATTTCATCGAATTTTTCTTTTTTGGTAAGACTTCCATTGCTTGTTGCATGCGCATGCCCAAAGTCCATGCACCATGATAGTCTATTTTCTTGTGCAATTTCCATGATTTCTTCCAAGTTTCCCCATTGCGATTTTTTTCCTGCGAACTCGGGGGCGATTTTTATTTTGATTCCATTCTTATCCAATCGGTCATATATTTGGTTGCATGCATTCACTATTTTTTCTTTTATTTTTTTGCTTTCATCCCCGTGCCGGAATGCGGCATGAACCGCTACGCTTTCCGCTCCGCACAATCCTCCCATTTTGCATGCTAAATATAGTCGTTCAATGCTCGCTTTCAGCGTTTCATTTTTCTGTGAGTTAAGGTTAATGTAATAGGGTGCATGTACACTCAATCGTATTCCTTCCTTTTTTCGTGCTTCGTTTACTTCCATTGCTTTTTCTTCATTTTTGATGTAAACGGATTGTACGAATGCTAACTCCATGGCATCCAAACCTAATTCCTTAATTGTATAAACTCCCTGCACGATTCCTTTTCCATTCGTTGAGCGCGGGATGCCGGAGGGTCCAAATCCTAATTTTCGTGTCATCCTTGCTGAATATGCCGAAACCTACTTAATGTCTTTCTTTTTCATGAAAAATGATGTCTCCCCCTAAATCCTCCAAGCGGATTTCTTTTGATGGGTTGCTCAAATCCCCGGATGCGTTTGTTCAGCTTCGTTTTGCTGGAACAACGTCTTTTTCTCTTCGTTTAGAAGCCAAACGAAAGGGGGATGCACTGGTTGATTTTGGTTTTCATACGGATGGTCCGGTTGTTTTTGCCTTATTTCTTTCACGTTCTCTTGCTCTTTTTCTCAATCAGTCTTCTACTACTGCTGAATCGATTACTCTTTCTTCTTTTCATGATTCTCTTTCTCCTTCTCCTGATGAAAAGGAATATTCTCTTTTTGTGTGGAATGCTATTCAGGATGTGATTGCCCGTCTGCCATTTGATGACCCTTTATCTAAGATGCTTGGAAAAATTTCCCGCATGAATGATGAGTTTCCCCTTGGGGATGGTAATAAAGACGATGATGACTAATTCTTGATATTTTGGTGCGCCAGTATATCATATGTTTTCTGCAATGATTCCTTCGTCGAGTATTTTGGTTTCCATCCTATTGCTCGTGCTTTGGTAGTGTCATACTCTCGGTGTTTTCCCATTCTTCTCACGTGTGCGGGAATCAGGAGAGCGGGTTTTCCTGTTATTTTGCTCATAAGCAAAAAAACATAGCTTCCCGCTACCCCTAGTAGTTGGGGGATGCTTTTGGGTCGTTTTACTCCTTGTATGTCCGCAATCATATCGACTACTTCTCGAAGAGTGTGCATTTCTTCTTCTGCTACAATGAATGCTTCATTTTCAATTTCTTTGTCTTTTACGCATAGTGCAATAAAATCGGCTAAATCATCTACGTCCACCATTTGCCATTTGTTTTTTCCTTTTCCAATGAGCGGAAATCCTTTTTTTATGGTTGAAAAGATTCTTTTCCAGTAATCATTCGGTCCTACTACGAGTGCGGGGCGGATGATGACTATAGGAAAAACTTCCTGCATATTCCATACGAGTTTTTCTGCTTCTGCTTTGCTTTTCTCATAGTTTGTTTCTGGCATTTGGATTGATTGTTCGTCCAGTTTTTCCTTTGCTTTCCCAAATATTCCAACCGAGCTGATGAAGATGAACTTGCTCACATTTTCTTTCTCTGCCGCATTAAGTAAATTTCGGGTTCCTTCCACGTTAATCCTATACATTTCTTCTTTTGGTGTTCGCTCGTCAATCGTAGCAGCGGCATGAACTACGACATCGACTCCTTTCATCACGCGCTCGGCATCTTCTTTTTGTGTGATGTCGATTCCCTTGCTTTTTGATGCTTCCACTAATGTGTATTTTTTTTCCAGTCGCACGCGTACTGCGTTTCCAATCATTCCCGTGCTTCCAGTGAGTAAAATCTTCATTTGTATCCTATCCTTCGTGCGTTATAAAAAGCTTGGTACGATGTTTAGTGTCCATTCCGGGAAGAAATAGGTGATGAGTACTCCTAGAAAAAGGAACGGGGCAAATTTTGGCAGGTTTCGGTATACCGGGATGGTTGAAAATCCCATTTGCTTTAGTTGTGGTATATCGTTTACTCCAACGAGTGCAGGAATTTTTTTTCCCCATTTCTTTTTTTCTTCTTCGGTAAGCATTTCTCCTGCTACTACTTCGTCTTCTTCTAATTGGTTAATGGTGATGCGTTCTAAGAATATGTTTTTTTTTATTTCTTCTTCAAATGCATAAAAGATGATTCCCATTACTAATGCGATGCTCATGAATCCTAATCCGCTTATGGAATAGTTTCCTTGTGCCCATAATAGGTAGAGCAGTATTCCTGTTCCCGCCAGCATCATGCCTGCTTTTTTTCTTTGTGGGGTGTTCCAATCAATTTTGGGTTTCATTCGAATATACCTCCCGACGTAATACAATGAAAATGCGATGCTCGCACTCAATGCCGCGATGAATAATACGGCGAATGGGAAAATCATTCCCATGAAGAAGGGTTGTACCGTGCTTATTCCCGCAAGTAATTTTACGTCTCCTCCGCCCATTTTTCCTGTTCGATAAATTAAATATCCTATTCCCATTACTCCTGTTCCCATTGCAATTCCTTCCCATTTTCCTGTTAGTATACTTAATAGTATTCCTATTCCAATCAACGGGTAGGTAACCCAATCATAGATGTATCCTGTTTTCCAATCGGTGTAGGCTCCTATTCCGGTTGCTGCTACGATGCTGATGAATGCGATTTGGTCTAGCATAGTGTTGTTACCGTAGTTTGATTTTTTTTGTTTTTTGGAATTTTTTCATTAGTTTCTGCATTCCTTTTGGGTTTTTCAGTGATTCTTCGTTTAAATGCTTGAATTGTCCCATCATTTTTTTGAGTTGTCGATAGTGTTTCAGTAATTCTCGTACGCCTCCTTCTGTTTTTCCGCTTCCTTTGGCAATGCGTTGGATTCGTGAGCTCGTAATCGTTTCGGGGTCGCGTTTTTCGTATTTGGTCATGCTATCCATCATGGCTTTATATCCATCTAATTTTTCCTCTCCTATTTCTAATTCTTCTTTTGGAATGTTGTTTCCCATTCCCAGCATGTCGGCCACTTTGGATAGCGGTCCCATTTGTCTTGTTGCCGTCAGTTGAGCGTAAAATGTTTGTAATGTGAAAGGTCCTTCCATCGGATTGATGGTTTGTCCTTCTTCTATTTTGAGTTCATCTATTTTTTCTAATAATCCTTTCAAATCTCCGTACCCCATTACGCGGGAGAGGTATCTTGCCGCGTCAAACGATTCGAAGTCTTGTATTTTTTCTCCTGTTCCGATGAAGAATACGGGGGAATTGGTTGCTTTGCATGCGCTTAATGCTCCTCCTCCTTTAGCGCTTCCGTCCATCCGCGTGAGAATGACTCCGTTTAATCCTACGCTTTCATGGAATGCCTTTGCTTGTTTTTTTGCTTGTTGTCCTACATCTCCTCCTATTATTAACCATGTGTGTTCCGGTTTCAATATGGCATGAATACGTTTTACTTCTTCTACTAATTCTGAGTCGAGTGCGCTTCTTCCTGCTGAATCTACAATAATCGTGTGGACTCCTTTGCTTAGCAATTCTACAATTCCTCTTTTTACTACATGAGAGGCCTCTTTTTCTTCTCTTTCGGCATAGAATTGTACTCCGGGAATTTTTTTTACTAATTGTTCGAGTTGGTCGATGGCTGCTGGTCGAAAAGTGTCCGCGGCAATGATTCCGATGCGTAATCCTCTCTTTGTGTAATATTGAGCGAGTTTTGCTGCAGTCGTTGTTTTTCCACTGCCGAAGAGACCAACCAATAATATGCTGGTTGGTTTTTCTGGGATGTTGTTTTCTTTTCCTCCAAGCAAATCAACTAATGCATCATACGTGAGTGAGATGAGGTGTTCTTTCCTATTCATTCCTTTTGGTATTTCTTCTGATAATGCCGCGGTTTCTAATTGTTTGCTGAGTGATAATACTGTTTGTATATCCACATCTGCTGATATGAGGGCGCGTTGTAATTCTTTTATGAGTGTTTTAACGCTATCCTTGTCTACGACTCTTAACGAGTTGAACGAGTCGAATGCTTTCCGTAATGAGTCTCCGAATCCCATAAATAAAAAGAGAAGAGAGCATCATTTAAAACGGCCTCTTAGAAATCGCCTTTTTGGAATGCGAACTGTTTAGTTCATACCGATTGGTCGTCAAACGGCTGAAGTGATTATTATTGTTCTTCTGTTGGAATGAGTCTTTCTAGAAACGCATCGAGTGAGAAGCGTGTCAAGTCTTCATAGGATTGTCCTGTTCCAAAAAAAATGATGGGTTTGTGTAAGTTGTGCAGGATGGATATTACTCCTCCTCCTTTGGAATCCGTGTCCAGTTTGGTCAAAATGAATCCATCGATTCCGATGGCCTCGTCGAACGTTCGTGCTTGGGTGAGTATTGCTTGTCCGGTGTAGGACTCTCCTACGTATATTTTGAGTTGTGGTTGTACCACCCTGTTTATTTTTTTCAGTTCTTCAATGAGATTCTTATTCGTATCTTGTCTTCCTGCTGTATCAATAATAACCACATCGGCATGGTCTCCTTCTGATGCTTTTACTGCGTCAAATGCTACAGCAGCAGGATCGGCTCCGTATTGGTGTTTGATGAGCCGCACTCCTAATTTTTTTGCATGAATTTCAAGTTGTTCAATGCTTCCCGCCCTGAATGTATCTGCGCTCCCCCATACTACTTTTTTTCCTTTTTTCTTTAGATAGTGGGTTAATTTGGCAATCGTGGTTGTTTTTCCTGCCCCGTTTGGTCCGAGTATGAGGATAATGCACGGGTGATATGTTTCAATTTGTTGGTCAAAATCAATTTGAACGGGTGGCAGGATCGTGTGCAATGCTGCTTTGATTTCTTTTAATATTATTTTTCCTGGGTTTTCTCGTGCGGAGATCGTGCGGTTGGTGAGTCGTGCTTGTAGTTCTTCAACTAATGCACTGGCTGTTCCTATTTCAACGTCGGCTTCAAGAAGTGATAATTCGAATTCTTCTAAGAAATGGGTAATGGTTTCTTCTTGTAACGTGATGGTTCCTGTTACGATTCCACCTATTTGTTGAAATACTCCTACGCGTGTTTTGATTTCTCTTTCTTCTTTTTCTTGCATTTCGGGTAATCTTTTAGATAAGGAAGCAATTGTTTCTCGTGTTGGTAGCGAGTATTTCTCTTTCGTATTGGTTGATTCTTCTATTGGACGCAGCAGGGTATTTTTTTTCTCTTTTTCTTTTTTTCTTTCTTCTATTTCGGTCTGCGTTACTGATTCTGGGTGAATATTCCCTATGTTGTTTTGTTCACTTGTTGCGCTTCCAAGTATTTTCTCGGTGAATCCTGCAATTTTTTTCTTGAGGAGGTCAAACATGGTTATTTTTCCTCACTTTTTTCTTTCCTTCTTGGCGCGTCGTGCTAATTCGAGTAATCTTTGCATGTTTTGAATATTGATTCGTGATTCGCTTAGTTTTTTTCCTAATAATTGTATTTCTTTCTCGAATATTTTTTTCCTTTCTTCTGTTTCTTTTTCCATTTCTTCTATGGTTGAATGCATCACTACATTTCCGGGGAGGGACCGTTGAAAAGTACTGGGTTTGATTGTTCCTTTGACGAAAAATCCCCCTCCTAATGGAAGTAGGGTTTCGACTTCCTTTTTTCCTTTTACTTCTTTCACCATTTCTTGTATGCTGATGTTTTCAATTAGTAATTGTTCCATTCTCCTCATCTGTTGTGAAAGTTCTCGTGCTTGCTGGTTTTCCATTTTGTATGCTTCTCTTAGTTTGGGCATGTCAATAACCGTTCTTTCTTTTTTATTTTTGTTCATTTCGTATCACGCGTCCTTTCTCTTGTCTATATTTTCAACCTTGTCGTGTAATCAATCCCGGGTGTAATCCTTCATCAATTCGTGCGAGTTCTGGCCCGCTGGTTCGTTCTCCTACTATTATTCCATGTTGATTAGCTATAATTGAGTTTGCAATAAAAGGGTCTCCATAATTAGCAGTTGTCGTCATTCCTGCTGCTCCGAAAATGCTTTCAAGAAACTCCATTTCTTCAGGGGCTGTTTTGGGGTGTGCCAAGAATCCTTTTTCTGTGGCTAGAACGCAGGAACCGGATAATTCGGTCTGTGCTACTCCTTTTTGGTGTAATGGAATGTTGAAGTATTTCTCGAGCCATTTCATTGTTTCTCTTGGTAGCAATGGACTTACAATTCCTCCTTTTTTTTGAATGCAAAAGAGGTTTCCTATCGCAGTTACTTCCGGAACCCTTTCTGCTCTAACACCATATTCGTGCAACGTGTCTATTTCATCTTGTGTTGCTGTGTAGGCGACTGCGAATTTTTTGTGTAATCCTCTTGCTAATACTCCAATGAGGTGGCTTTCGGCTATGGTGCAAGGAATCGCTTCTACACTTAATGTGTCTTGTATTCGTTTTTGTTCTTTGGAGAGGGTATTTCCTGGTACGAGTGCTATTTCATCCGTTGTTGAACAGAAGATGCCGACGTAGGGGCTTCCGTGCAGTGCAATGGTCTTGATGGACATGAGCGGCCTACTTTTTTGTTTCATCCTTTTTTTTCTTTTCCTCAACTTTTACATTATCTGTTTTTTCTTTCTTTGGTTTTTCTTCGTTAGTTTTTTTTTCTTCCGTTTTTTTTGGTACTGCTTTCGTTTCTTTTTTTTCTTCTTTCTTTTTTTCGCTTGCCTTGTTTTTTTCAAAGTTTTTTAAATCGTTTCCGTTTGGGGTGAAAACCCATAGTTTTTTTTCTTTTTTTCGCAGAACAATAACGAGTTTGTTTGTTTTGGTGTTCATTCCTCTTTTCCATATTGTTTCATTCACATCGTGTGATAGCTGAACGTCTTTCAGTTCTGCATGCGAGTGTTTTCGTGCAAACTTTTTTACTGCTTCTATTGTCTTATTCGCATATCGTGTGCGTGGAATTCGTACTAAGTTGTTCATTCGTATTAGGTATTCTTTTTCTGCCATGTGCTTCATCTCCCATTTAATTCTTCTTTTTGTGCATGCGATGCGTATTCGGATTGTTTCTTCCTACGTTTCGTTTTGTTCCGCGTACGCGTTTTGGTACTGCTTTCCTGTTTTTTTTCTTGTACATGCTTCCTAATTCAATACTTCTCCAATGTCTTTTTCCTTTAGTGTTGTATATTCGTTTTCTTTTTTTCTGCATGGCAAATACCGGCGCGTTGGTTATTCCCGGGGTTATCTTTCTTCGTGTCGAAATGACGAATTTCTTGAATTCTTTTGTTTTGTTGCTGCTCATAGTTTTTTTCACGCTCATTTCCTTGTTATATTGATGTTTTTTCTTGCACCGATTTGGGTGAGTACTTGTTTGAGTTGGTCATCCGTTATTTTTCCTTGAATGCGCCCCTGTTGCATGAGCATCATCAGCGTTTGTGCGGCTTGGAGGTATTTTTCCTCGTTCACCAGTCGAACGTTGGTAATGCGTTGTTTTGCTTCAGGTGTGAGAATGCGGTTCAATAGGACATCCAGCTGGTTTTGTACCGCTGCGCGTTTTTCTTCTTCGGCCTTCCGTTGCTCCGTTTTTTCGCGCAAGGCTTGTTCGCGCTGGGCGCGCCATTCCTCTTCATTCATCCCTGCTCACTTTCCTCCTTGTTTTTCTTCTTTTTCATATCATCCCGTTTCGTATCCTTGTCTCCTTCTTTCTTCCCTTTTTTCAATGCGTCTCGTACATCGGCATCGGATTTGTTTCCTTTCTTGAATATTCGTTTCTTTTTCACAGTGCTTGTTGAGAGTTCTACTGCTTTTCTGCTCATTTCATTCAGATATTTTTGTCCTTTTGGTGAAACAATGCGTCCGCCTTTCTCATTTTTCATGATGAATCCTGCTTTTTCTAATTGTTGTAATCCCAATCGGATGATTTTTCCGCCTGCTTTGTAGTGCTTGTGCGGTTTTACTCCTCTGTTTTTTCTTCCTCCGTAATACATTCGCAGGCTTCCGGTTCCTATCGGTCCGTCTTTGAATACTCGGTATAGGATGCTTGCACACCGTGCATAATACCAATCCGGGTCGCTCGGTGCTCGGTCTGCTTGTGCCCCGCTTTTAACAAACCCCACAAATGCGGGTGGGTGGACAAAGTTGTTTTCTTTCATGTCTTTCATTGTCGCTTCCAGTAGGAAACGTGTCGGAACGTCAAATACCCCCATTATTTCATCTCCTTTGGGTTGCCTCTCTCGAGGCATTCGTTCAACAACTCAAAAATGAGTCGTTCTAACCCAAACCCCCTGAAAAGGGTTTATAAAAGAACGGGGCAAATTCCTTACTCATTCCATTATAATCATTTTTTGGATGACTTTGAGTGTGACATTCGCGGTCATTTTCGACATGGATGGTGTACTCATTGATTCTACCATCGCGATTCAGGCAATCATCAAAAAGGTCTCAATGGAGTATGGTCTTGATTTGTCTCCAGAAGAAGTATTAGAATCTACTCATTTGCCGTTTCAGGTGTACGTGGAAAATTGGAATGCGCAGCATAATCGAACTATTGATGCGCGGGAAGTTATTCAAAAATATGAAGTCAAAGAGAAGGAGTATCTGAAAACGCATTCCCTTCTTACCAATGGAATTCTTCCTTTCCTGAATGACTTGCGTGCAAACAATGTTCTATTGGCGGTTGCCACATCTTCTCCGCGTTCGCGGCTTAATTCTATTTTGAGTATGTATGCTCTTTCCCCTTTTTTTGATGTGACCATTTCAATTGATGATGTTTCGCGCGGCAAGCCGCATCCGGATCCGTATTTGAAAGCGGCTGAACTCTTGAAAATCTTGCCATCGCATTGCGTTGGAATTGAAGACACGCTAACAGGAATTAATTCCGTTTTATCGGCAGGGATGAAAGCGATTGGTTTTGCGCAAAATGGTGAAAGTCGAAAAGCACTTGCTTCGGCCGATTTGGTTATTGGAAATTTTAGTGAATTGTCGGTTGAAAAATTATCGAAACTAGTGCACTAATTCGCTTTTTTTTATTTTGCATCCATCTTGCGTCGCGTGAGGGTGTGGCATATTTTGCAATTGAAATTAATCGTTTTTCCTTTCTTTTCGATTATATAGAATGTAGGACAAAACAACCCCATATATTGCCGGGGCGATTATGGCTGCCAATAAGAACGCAATCGTGTTTCCCGTGAACATTCCAATGAGTGGCAGGAGGGCCGCTCCTTGGTATATTTTTCCCGTTTTTTGGTGTGTTTCATTCCATACGTCTTCATCTGCAAGCGTCCATGGTGTGCGTATTCCGATTAAGTAGTTTCTCTTTGCGTGCGTGAGCATTTTTCCCAATGCGGCGAGTAGGAAAACGAATCCGGGCGCCATCCAGGTGGTGAAATTGAATATTGATTTCATGTTGTATGCGATGATTAATCCGAATACGTAGATTAGGAATAGTTGCATGGCAATCATGAATTCTCCAAAGTAGCGCTGGAATTCCTTAATGTTTTTTTTCAATGGGTCAATTTTGGGAATGATAACGTATAACCCGTACATCAGCATGACAAGTATGGGAAATAGGATAATCCCCGCCCCCTTCTCTTGGTACCCGTCTACGTTTCCTTCCGCATTCCAGTGTGTTGCGATTCTTTCTGGAAAATTTTGGTAGGCGAATACCCCTAGCATTACTGCGAAAAGTATCAATAATTGCATCCATTGTTCTATTTTCATTCTTATCGTGTGGAAACCGTTCTTTTTAATTCATCCCATTTTTTTTGGAAAATGTGCTTTCATTTTCATTCGTTTGAGTGAGTGGCATATTCCGCACACGCTATTGAGTGTTTTTCCTTTGATTCGGCGTGTTACATTTTCTCCTTCTATCCAATAATTTCCGCATTTTTTGCAGAAACGATTTCGTATTTCTTTTGGAATCGCCACTCGGAGTCGTGTTGAAAATCCCTGTATCAATTCGATGTATCTTCTGCTTCTTTCTGGCCATGTTCGTGCATTTTTTCTTGCTAATTCATCCAATCGCCACATTCTTTCTATCGCTATTTTTTGTGTTGGCGTGAGGGGTCTTGCTTGTTTTTTTTCCATGTTCATGCATTCTTTTCTTTTTCAGACCATAAAACGCTTTGTAAAAAAGAAAATAAGAAAGTGCAACGGCCGGGATTTGAACCCGGGCCTACGCCTTGGAAGGGCATAATCCTAACCACTAGACGACCGTTGCCTTACCATGAGTCGCTCCTCAAGGGTTAAAAAAC
>JAZDJQ010000002.1:0-21398 GCA_043803765.1 Candidatus Iainarchaeum sp.
GGAGGGTTCGTGGGTTCCCGCTCGAGCGGGAACCAAGAAAAACAAGCACTCCTAAAGGCACTAACCTACAATTTGGAAATAATCAACCGAAAAATCACTTTAACGATTAACTTCCTCTAAAAGAGGAAGTCAACAGAGCCCTTTTTTTGTAAAAGCTTTTCAATTGGTTTTGATTTCCCATCGCTCCTGCAATCAGTTGAACGCTTGCGAGTAGGGCAAGCTGTTGTTCAGGGGATGAGTTTTTCCATACTTTTTCAATTGCATAATGAACGGACCCGATGTGCCGCCACACATTGCTTAGTGCCCGTAATTCGTTTTGAATGGATTCGCGCGTATGGGAAACATGCCGAATGGCAGCGTATTGATTTTTCAATTTTATACGGCGACTTACAACGAGTTCTTCCGGCATTCCTTCCCTTTCTGCATACCGTGGAACGTGCACACTACCATCTGACTCGAATCGGATTCCTAAATAGGTTAAGCTGCGGGGAGGCGGTGTAAATAGAGGGTGATAAACTCCTCTTCCTCGTATTCCTCGTTGGGGGAAAATCCATTTTTTTCCACGCGAGGGTCGCGGTAGTGGTTTTGTCATGCTGTTTTGAAATAGTGGTTGGAGGATTTAATCATTTTGTGGAAGGACTACTCTTCCACCCATACTTTAATCCCGCCCACAATTTTAGCTGCTACATTGTAGATGACGGCTCCTGCCGCTCCTGAGACGAATCCAAGAAACGCCCCTAATACGAGGAAGAAGATAAGTCCCAAAAATCCAAATTGCTGGGTTTGTTGGACGAGTTGCACATCCACTCCTGAAAGCGTTTGCAAATACCCCGATACAATCCCACTTGTTAGCAGAGTAAGCACCCCCACCACTAATCCTACAATGAAACCAAACAATGCATTTACTTTCCCGAGCATAAGCGGGTCAATCCTTGTGATTTCCATTTTCTTTTCACTCATACCCTATCATACGTGAGCGGGAATTTCTCCATTTTAAATGTTGTGCCTGCCATTTAGAGAAAAACACATAGGGGGAAGCCAAGGGTATTATATTCAAAAGCGGGATTGGGTTGCCAATGGATGCATCCATGGCATACGTTGCTATTTCCATTGTCGCGCTGGTCATTATCGCATTGTTAGTTGTTTTCGTCAGAAAAAAAAGGGGTCGAAAAGAGTTGACTCCATTGGCTGGCCTCGCATTTGGATTCATTTTGGCAGGTATCATTTTTGGGAATGACCGTTCTATTGGATACGGTTTGTTGGTTGCGGGCGGGTTGTTGGCAGTAATCGACATGATAATAAAGTGGAAGAAAAAATAGGAAATGGCGGCTCCTAGTTGGATTATTGGTTTGAATTATCTATCTTCCTAATTGTTTTTCTTTTCATATTTTCAGTGTGCTTGGACATTCATTGAGCAATTTAAGAGTAGCAAGGAATATTGTTTGTGCTTCTGTTTCAATTGGAACGTTTTTTACTAGTATTTTTCCTGATGGGTAAATGGAAACACTTATTCCTTGCACGCGTAATACGAGTACGAATTCGGTGAGAATGTCGAGCGGGTGTCCGTTTTCTTTTATTTCGTTCCCTGTTTTTTTCAACGGAAAACGTGTTTCTTCTTTCGGAATGAACTCATACGAAAGATTGGAGTCGCATAATCTTCCTTTGTAATACGTTGCGTGGAGCATGATACGGTCAAATGAACGCCGCTATATATTATAGATGTTACCGCATTTTCCATTATCCGAATGTAAGGATTTTATCCGACTCCTCAACCAGTTTAAGTAAATCCTGCATTGTTGAAATAGGACAAATGTTGCTTCCTTGTTTTTGTCTTGATTTGAGGCAAGTTCCGCAGGCGAGTATTTTGCCTTTGTTCTCAACAAATGCGGTAATCTGCCCTTTCACATCGTATTTTTCATCCCGGATATCTTCCGCTTCAACGCCTTCATTTATCAAAAAAACACTTACAGCGTGATTCGCTTTCAGTGCCGTTACCGCAAACCTGAACGCATTCCACGCTTTTTCCGGTTCCTTCGTTCCCAAAACAATCCCCATTTTCATTCTATCACCAACCATCAAACTCATTAAAAAAACAAGTGTGGAGAATCGGTTCGTCCATCTTTAATCATTTCCCGAAGGATCATAGTCATCGCCTGTTGAACATCAACACACGTTATGGATGTTACTCACTTTCGTGGGCAAAACTTGCCAACACAAAAGCCATTATGCGGCAAAGGGGTTAAATTTTGGTCTCTTTGGGAAACCAAGATTCGCCCGCCTGCTTTTTGTGGTATATGACTTTTGTTTATAAACCACCAGAATTAGTCGTATGACCTCAAATTTTTTCCAGCAAGTCTGAGAGTTTGTCTTGCCCTATTTTCAGCATTGTGGCTGACGCTGCTATTGTGCCGTCTATTTTGAATCTTTCAAGTTTTTCCTTGAATCCTTTGGCAAGTTTTTTGTCCAAACCCGTTGTTTTTATTCTTTGGCCATTTTTCACAACCCACAGTTCGGGGTTGTTTTCCAGCAAAGCATACAAGTCTGCGATGTCTTTTGTTTTTTTGAAGGCATCACTTCTTCTAGGAATGGATTTCAGTTTCATTTCAACCAGAATTTTTGGCGAAGGGACCATCACTTGAATGCCCTTGATTTTAACGTGCTCTTTTTCTTTCTTGAAAACCTTTTTGAGCAATGGCTCCGGCATGGAATGCATTATTTTTGTTGGCGTGGCAATGTCAAAGTAAATGTATGAAAGATTGTGGATTGGGTGTTTTTTGCTTTCTTCCAGGTCAAGCTCTTTTTCTGTTTCGCTGTGGAATATTCTTACCCAGCGGAATGTTGAATGCGGATGAAAACCCATGTTTTTGAGTTTTTCCTCAATCGTTTTGGGTTTTATTTTTGTTGGGTCAAAGAAAATGTCAATGTCTCTTGAGCCAATGTGCACAACGTCCTTGTTTTTGAGAGTGTAGTGCACTGCCCAGCCTCCCATTAGGCCAATTTCATCAATTTCGCTTTTTCCAAGGGCCTTGAAGAAAACATACAAGAATTCGTCGGATTTTTCTATCATCAGTTTTTCCATTCAATAATCACACTCTGTTGTTTAGCCATTCTTCCATCAGAAAATTTGCCTGTTCTTCAGCTAGACCGCCAAAGCTCAGTAAATCACTTAAAAGAATTGGCATTGGCGCAACTGAATAGCCCTTAACTTTTGTTGCATCCTTGAAGAATGCTTCTTGTTCTGTTGGAATTAGGAATAAGTTTGCTTGGCTTTTTTGTGCTTTCAGGCAATTTTTGGAAAGCAGGTATTTGCTCCATTTTTCTTCCTCTTCTTTCCTAATGTAAATGTGCACTTGGTCTGTTTTTATGTATTGCCTGTAAAGCTCGCTTCCGGCAAAAACGGTAAATGAATGCGACAATTTTAATCCCTGAACCATTTTCAGGGTTTTGGAAAATTCTAGCGGTGAATGGTAATTGAGTTTTTTCAGGCTTGCAAAAGGCCTTACAAGCGAAATCATTTTTACAATGTCGCTAGCTCTTGCAACACCATACTCCGCGGTCTTTGTGTCCTTTGTTATAAGGCCGCTTTTTTCAAGTTCTTTTACAAAGGTAAATGTCGGGCCATAAGTGAGAGCCAAATCCATTATTGGAAACTGTGTATTCTTTTTGTAAACTGCATCATCTTTTCCGAGCATTTTGGCTGCGCCTCTCCTCAGTTCTGAAATGCTCCACTTTTTTCCCTTGTTTTTCAATATCCACAAAAGGGAAACAATCCTCTTTTCAGTCAACTCAAGCATGACAATATCTGTTTAACGAATAGTATATAAATATAACGAATATGTGCATCGGGGGTTAAAACTCAGCCAAATTCCGCTGCTGCTGGTCTTGGTTCGGCCGGCTTCTTGCGGTTTGGTATTGGTATACCAATGCAATATTCGTCTTTTCATCGGTTGCCTTTCGCGAGGTTACGAAGCCAAAAAGCGGTTTGAGGTAAGCCCAATCTTGCTTGAATCTGACTTTTTCCTCAAGGCCGAGTTCTTGGATTATTTCAGCATCGGCTTTTCCAGCTGCGCGTAGCTGCCTCGTCTTTGTAACTATTTCGTTTTGACCGTATTTTGTTTTTTTGTACAAGTCAACAACGCCCTGCAATACGCAGCCCATTCCTGCATGTTCGATAAGGTTACACATTTGGCAGACAAGCATCAGATTGGAATGGTGGTTGTTGTTTGGGTTTCCGTCAATGTGGTGAACGATTTGCCATTTGTCTGATTTGAAGCCGCAATATTGACAGGCATAATTGTCGCGTTCAAGGATTTTCAATCGGATTTGTTTCCATTCCTCTTTACCGGTTTTGTCCGAGGTAATTGTTCTCCATGTATTGGGGTTTGCGTATGATGGGTACAGTTGTTTCATTTTCCCACCTGTAAAAATAATGTGCGGCTCAGTTCGCCAATCTATTATCATCTTTTCTTTCGAAATCTGAGTCGTCGCCTGTTGAACACCCTATTCATCTATAATGCTTCCGGTGAACCCGTCCACTTTGATGGTGCGGAATGCATTCGTTTTAGGATTAACCAGTGTTGCTTGGAATATGGGTCGGAATATTTCGGTTGCCTGTGTTACCACCACATTCGACCATAATTGCGTCAGTTGTGCGTGAATCATGGCCTCGGTAATATGCACATTTTCTCTTGTAATGGCAGGAACGTGGACTAATTTGATGGGTTGCAGTGAGCCGAGTTCTTTTTCTCCTCCTGTTAGGGGCAGGTCTATTTCTTTGGATGAAACAAAAATAGGTGTTTTCGTCTCATTTTTGACATGAATTAGTTTTCGGTCTACTAGTTTTACGAGGCTTCTTTTGAGTGATTTTTCGTCTATTCCTGTTTTTTTTACTAGTTCTGGAATGGATTGATTGGGCTTGTTTACAATACGGCGCATTATATCAAAATCCTGTCCATTCAATCCACTTACTGCTCCTAGTCCACGTGATGGAACAATTTTCTTGTTAATATAGTGTAAAAATTCTCCTTTCTCTCCATCGATGAAACACTCGCGCACGTGATAGGATGTTTTTCCGGTATATTGGCGGTATTGGACTTTCCACACTGGAACATAGGTAAGATGTACTTCTTGCAGTTGTTCGGTTGGTTTTCCTACTATTCCTAGTACGCTTTTCTTGGATGCTTTTTGGAGAATGTCAACAATTTGTTCTTTAGTTGGAGTAATAGGGAGCGCTTCAAATCGTGATTCTTCTTCAGTGGAATCCGGTTCTACCAGTTGGGTTAGTGTATCTGCTTTTTTGTTGTGCGGCAATTCACTATCAATTTGGGAAATATTTTCTTCTTCAACCGGCCAGTATAGTGTCGCATCTTTTGGATTTATTTTTCCTCCTCGTTCTTCGAGGGAATCAAGAATATTGGATAAAAGTAATTGGGAATGGTATTTCTGATTGAGTGTTTGAACCACATTCTCAATTGTTTCTTTTTCGAGCATTCCTTCTTTTTGTAGTTTAGCAAGCAATAATTCTACTGCAAGGGAATGCACTTCTTTTTCGCTTAACTGTTTTTTTCTCTCTCCTGTTTCAGCGTCTCTTCCTTCGTGTTGGGACATGCGTGGCCGCACGCGCAAAACGAATGCTCTGTTTGTTTCTTCTCTTCTATCCCCAACAAGAGCAGTCCCCACTGGTAATGTTTTGAGAAAGTGAGGATGTTTGTATCGCATGGGAATAATAGTAGGAGTGCGTTTAGTTACTGATTTGATATCATCATCAAAAATGAGTTTGTGGGACATGATAACATCCAGTTGACTTAATACGCGCGTGTCAATGGCAGATGGTTGTTGTGTTGCAAAAACTAAACTGCATCCGGGTCTTCGTCCCTGTTTGACATATTCTACTATTGCACTTGTTGCAGGAGTGGAAATGTTTCCGCTTGGGATGAGCGTATGTGCTTCGTCAATAAACAGCCATGTTGGAGGGATTTCGTTCTCGAGAAGACTTTCAACCGAGCGTTCTTTCACTTCATCTGCTGCTTCTTTTCGTGTTTGTATTTTGCGTGCAGCTAATAATCTTCGTGCTAATATTCCAATCACGAGTGCCGTAACCGTATCATCGAGGAAACTCGTATCAATAACCGTGAGTTGTCCTGTTTTGGATATTTCGGATAGCGGTGTTCCTTTATCTGAAAATATTCCCCAGCTTTTTGCTGCTTCAAAACGTGATATGAGGGCGCGTACGCTGTCGGTTTTGTATCCTTTTTCTTTTGAATTTATTTCCACATCGGTTTCCAAGCAACGAGTTAAGTCTGACAATGTATACGTGCCTTTTTTTCCTTTTACTATTTCTCCTTGCGCATTGTGGTATCCTTTTTCCACTTTCTTGAGTGTTTTTTCTAACAACAATCCCGTGGGAGAAAATCGTTCAATTCCAAATGTGAGACACCAATCCTCTCCCGTGAGTAATGAGGGTGGAATCGAATAGAGCGAATCATACGTTGAACGAGGTGTTTCGGCTTTCATTCCTTCCGGGATAAACACCCGCATATTTTCCAGTCCTTGAGGAAGCAAGTCAAAGCTAGGCAGCTCTTTTACTTCTTTTTCTTCCTTGTTAGGATAACGCATGGACCAAAATACTCCGACGGGATCCACGACGACTACGCCTACATCGGGATTGTGCAGTGCTAATTCTTCTGCGATTACTCCCAACACGTAGCTCTTTCCCGAACCTCTGGCACCGCATACAAACACTACGTGCGGGTTGAGTGAGTCCAAAAATAATTTGTGTTCTTTAAATCGTTCATCATCCATTACTCTTCCTAAGTATAATCCTCCTTTCAATCCGCTTTTTTGTAAAAGATTTTTTTTCCTTCCGATGAAGAGTGATTTTTTTCCTTCCATTTCTAAGAGCTCGAGTTTGAGCAATGATTGTGCATCTTCTATTCCATGTCCGCGTGATTTGAGAATAAGTTGTTCTTTTATTTTTTCACGCGCGGCGGAAGGAGCAGTATCCATTGTTGTGCGTGCAGAAGGAGATTCTTCTTCCTCTTCTTCTAAAGCGTCTTCCCCATGAATCCCTTCTTCGTGCGTTCCATGCTCAACGAGCAAATCGGCATAAGCATCCGTTTCATCTTCCTCTTCTTCAATGGGGTTTTCGTTCGTTTCATCGTGGTGAGGAGAACGCTCTTCCTCTTCCTCGAGGGGCATTTCCTCTTTCTTACCAAGTCCCATAATCTCGGCATAAGGGTCCTTGTGCCCTTTTATTCTATGCATTCGCTTAGGACTTTCCTCTGGGCTCATTCCTCAAAAAGGGCTTTCTTGGCTTTTAATCCTTCTTCCTTGGGGTGTCATTAAAAACAATAAAATGAAAGAGAAAGCATGCCGCATGAGAAAAAGAAGAAAATGACTCAACATGCTACCCCTGCTCATGCAGGAAATGCTCATAGTAGACATTCTCCTTTTTTCATTTTATGGGAATTTCTTACCCTTGCTTGTGTGGTTTTTCTTGGCCTCACGTTTCTTGACCATACTTTTTTTCACTGGGTAAAAAACGTGGCATTGGAAGAAAGATGGGTAGTAGCAGCTGAAATTATTTTGATTGCTGAGGTGGCATTGTTGTTGCTTGTGGCACGCAATAAAATAAATTTTGTTAAACGAAACTGGCCTACTATTTTTGCAGTAATTCCATTCGGAAGCGGTTTCCGTGTAATACACGCGTTAAAAGTAATCATTCATGCTGCGGAGAAAACAAAGATAGGCCATCTTTTGAGACATCCTATTGCGGAGACGCGGCGGTGGGTGAGGAAGAACATAGGATTGCCACGATAAAAAGAAAAAGAAAAAAAACGAAATGCATTATTGTGTAGCAAAAAAAAATCCAAAATGAAAACTCATCTTTTGGATAAACAATAAACGGGTTATTGCCAATGCAAATAACTCTGCCTCGCAGCAGCCAGCCGAAACGGGTTATGGACAAGGGGGGATTCGAACCCCCAGCCTCCCGCATGCGAAGCGGACGCGCTACCGTTGCGCCACTTGCCCATTAACTATGTTGGGGGTCGCTGGGTTTAAAAAACAAGTAAAGGAGAATGACATTCTCCTCGCCTAAAGGCCGAGGTATTACAACCCAAGACCACAGCCCTAACGAGCCGCCGAATAATTAGGAATTCAAGAAATCGTTAGTGTGGCTGTTAAATAATCTTTTTTCCATTTTTGTCAAATAAATGAATCACGTTTACGGGACACGAGTCTGCGGCTTCTTTGTTGTTGGCATATTTTTCTTGCGTTATTTCTCTTTCCTCTAGAACAATTTGATCTCCTTCTTTCGTGTGTTTGCTTTCTTTCAAATCGCTTTTCCCATCAGCGGGGGACATTTCCCAATAATCCGGTGCCACCGCGGCGCAGGCACCGCAGCCAATACAATTCGTTCGGTCGTGTTGAATCTTAAAATCGGGCATAATGGGAATGTCTCCTCTTGGGCAGATAATAATGGAAAGAGAAAAGAATCATTTTAAATGTTTGGGAACAAAATTCACCGAAACCCAACAATAATCATCAAACACCAATTCACAAAGTAACTTAAATGAATGAGTCCATATAATGGTATTATGCAGTTACTGGGGCTCTTTGGTTTCTCTGGACTATTCGAATTACTCATGGCTTTCTTCTTGGTTCATATTTTTTGGCCAAAAATTAATGTAGTGAGGTTAGTATTCTATGGTGGGGGGGTTCTTCTTTTCGTTGCGGTATTCACCGGATTGGGTCCCGAATTTGGATCGAACATGGTGAGGGCCATTTGGTCATTTATTTTTTGAAAGGGATAATATGGTGGCCGAGCAAATCTTCCAATTCTTTTTGGATGGGGTAGGCACTATTTTTCTCACGTTAGCGGGAATATTTGTCATGAATACCAAAGGTATCTCGAATCGTTTTTGGCTGATGGTAATATTCCTTGGATTATTAGGTATCAGTGCAATCGGAATAGGGGGATTCTATGACATTTTTGACAGTCCGGCATGGACAACCCCCTTCTCGCTTATCATACTCATGACCTATTTTCTTATTATCAAATTCCCTTCCTCATTCAGCATGGCCGGAACGGCCGGAATCATCATTATCTATTTTCTCCTCCTTCCAAACCATGTCTTTTGGGCTAATTTGGTAGGGGGAACGGTATACTATCTTTTTTGGGTCGGGTTTTTTTTGGTTACCCTCCGCTCGATGAAAGAATGGGGAAAAACTCCTTCCTCTGCCTAGAAAAAAAATTCCTTTTAAATCTAATCACGTCACTCTTCTAGCGGTCAGCCCCGTGGTCTAGTGGTCTATCCTCCAGCTATTTTTCATAGGGCTCTTATTTTCTCGGTTTAAACCTTTCTTCGCTGCGCTCCAAAAGGATTTAATACATCCAAAATCGGCGAAATCGTCCGTGGAAAACCGATTCCATGGAGGAAAACACATGATTACGGCAGAATGCTGTCGGAATGATTTTAGAAGTGAAAATTGTTCCAGTACAATGGACGACGAATTATCTATTTTTGACGCCAAATCCGATTGGTTAAATGATGAGATTTATGTGCACGGGGTTAAGGATGAAGTTAAGGAAATCGCAGATAGATTTGGGCCGGTAAAACTCTCAAGAATTCTGAAAGTTGACTATAACAATTGTTTTAGGGAGTGGACTTGTGGAAGAAATCCTATTCGATTGTCTAAGTTAATAGAGATGATTAATTTATGCGATTCGGAAACGCAAATCAAGCTAAAAGAAAAAATTGATACTAAAGAGTTGAAAATTGGTTGTCGATACTCTCCACATAAAATGAGGTTTCCATCGCACGTTTCAGAAAATCTCGCATATTTAGCTGGATTAATTTTAGGAGATGGAACACTTGCTGGAGATTCGTCGAATACGAGGGGAAATTGGAACGTAGGTACATTATTTGACGACGAAAACCATCAGAAAATTTATGATAAACTAATAGAGAATGAATTTCAAATTACGCCTAATCACCAAAAGGATGAAAAGAATTGTTGGTTATCCATTTTCGGTTCAAAGACAACGCAATGGTTCTGGCGATCTTTTTTCGACATGCATAATGGATACAAAGCAAGCATCATAACGATACCAAACGTAATTGCAAATTCTTCGAATGGAAGACTACGTGTGACCCTACTTCAAGGATTATTCGATTCGGATGGAACAATTACAAAAAGAGGTCACGTTCAGTATGCATCCACAAGCAAAGAAATGATTGAACAAGTAAGCAAAATTCTATTTTCGTTTGGTATCGCTCATGGAAAAGCATCATGGCTAAAAGATCCAAAATATCGGATGCTCCATTCTATTGCGATTCGGCGCAAAAGCAGCGTTTTAAGCTTTGCCAAGCAAATAGGGTTTAGGCACCCGCGTAAAGCGGCAATATTAGCCAAGTTTAGCCTCGTCGTCTAGCCTGGACAAAGATGCCGGCCTCTGAAGCCGGAGACGGGAGTTCGAATCTCCCCGAGGCTACATGTTTTTTCGCCAACCTTTTGCATTAGCAAAAGGCTGGTTCTGAATCTCCGCGGGGCTACTTGTTCCGCTTTTCGCATATTCCTCCCCAAAAAAATAGATCCTGGATTGTTTGGAGCATTTTTGTTGGATGATGAGCACGCACTCTTTTTTATAGGAAGGATTTCCCTTTTCTCTGTATGAACTTTCGATGGGTAGGGGTAATCGTTTTCGTCTGCTTGGTGGTTGTCATGGGTATTCTTATGGTGCCGTGGGAGGATCGTCCGCCTGCGGAGGACACGAATTCATCTTCTCCCCAAGATAATAATCACCCCGTGGCTGATGTGTTGGAGAAGCCATCCGGCCTCACGTACGCATACGGAAGCAAATTCGAGCCTCCAGATGGATATGTGTTCTACGGGTACGGGCAATGGGTGGATTACAACGATAAACTTACTGCAAAAGTAAACAATCCATCATTGCAGCCCGCAAGCGAGTTATTGTTCATCGATATTGGAGACACCCCGAGAGGATGGAACCCATCTACTATTCGAATGGCATTTGAGCGGATGGAAAGAAATCAGGTGATTCCGAGTATTGATATTGCTTTTCGGGGAAACCATGTGGATATTTCATCGCTGGATGACCCCTATTATGGTATTGATGAGGAAATTCCAATCAGTATGAAATATCAGCAGCGCATTCGGGACGTGGCGCAGATAGTAAAGGAATACGGGAAGCCCGTGTTCGTTCGTCTGGGAGGCGAGTTCAATGGTAATTGGAATGGGTATCAACCTTATGCTTATCCGAAAGCGTTCCGAACGGCGGTGAATATATTTCGCGAGGAAGGGGCAGACAATGCGGCGTTCGTTTGGTGTTACATGCCGGCAGCCCCCGATGATTATTTTGATATGGATGAGAATGGGAATGCCAAGTGGTTCCCTGGCGATGAATACGTTGATTGGTATTCCATCGACGTGTTCAACCCTAATCAGTTTTCAGGATCGGAATACCGGAGTGATGGAAAATTGACGAATTATGGAAAGACGCTGGCCTTTCTCTCTGCGGCGGAAGCCCACGGGAAGCCGGTCTTCATCGCGGAAAGCTCTTCCGTCGAAGTAGGCCTCGATCCCTCATTGAAAACGGGGAAAGCAGTTTGGTCGAGTTGGTTTGTCCCCTATTTCGCGTTCATCCGTGATCACCCCATCATCAAGGGATTCGTCTACATCAACTATGATTGGACCCAGGCGGCTAATTATAAAAAGCAGGGATGGAAGAATGGGGATCTTACGGAAAACGAATACGTGTTGCAGCTCTTCATGGAAGAACTAGTAAAGGACTTCTACATCAAGAGTCCGCAGCGCCATTGGCTGATGGAGTATGATCGGTTTACGTGAGCGGGAAGAAACAACACCCTTTGTTGTCAGCAAGGGAAAATACGGTTTGGAGAAGAAAAAAAGCGCGGCACCGCAAGTGCATGTTTTAATACTTAGAAATGCTTCTCTTCCTTGCGGTGAGTAGAATTGAGTACGCCGGAATCATTTTCTCGAACAAAGTTTATTGTCGTCACCGGCGGCGTGGTTTCAGGATTAGGAAAAGGAATTGCTGCGGCATCAATTGGAAAATTGTACGCATCAATCGGACTGAAAGTTGTTCCCATGAAGCTGGATGGCTACTTGAACGTGGATCCCGGAACGATGAATCCTATTGAGCATGGTGAAGTTTTCGTTTTGGATGATGGCGGGGAAGTGGATATGGATTTTGGTCACTATGAGCGATTTTTAGGTGTAACCGCCAAGTCGAAGTGGAATTTAACCATGGGAAAAATATTTGATTATGTTCGCCAAAAAGAACGCAAGGGGGATTATCTTGGAAAAACGGTTCAGTATATTCCTCATGTTACGAATGCCATCAAAGAGAAAATCTTCGAAGTGGTGAAGGAAGAAAATCCCGACATCCTGCTCATTGAGGTTGGTGGAACCGTGGGCGATATTGAGAACGAGTTATATATTGAAGCGATGCGCCAGCTTCGGAACGAAGTGGGAGAGGCCAATATTGCGTATGTCCACTTGACGTATGTTCCGGTATTAGCAAACGTGAAAGAGCAGAAATCGAAGCCTACTCAGCAGAGCGTTAATCTCCTTCGTCAAAGAGGAATAAAGCCGGATATCTTGGTGGGCCGTTGTTCCCAATTATTGGATAATAGTATCAAGGAACGCATTTCCATGTTCTGCGATATAGCAAAGGAAGCGGTTATTACCGGTCTAGATGTGGACAATGTGTATCGTATTCCCATTGTTTTCCATGAGGAGGGAATTACTCACATCCTTAACCGGAAGTTGCAATTGAATGGGGTGCCCGACCTTAAGGAGTGGATGGAACTAGCGTCTCGTATCCAGCGGGGCGAAAAAATAGTGCGTGTCGCATTGTGTGGAAAATACACGAAGCTGGAGGATAGTTATGCTTCTGTTATTGAGGCGATTCATCATGCGTGTGTGCATCATGCGGTTCGTCCTAAGATTGAGTGGATTGAAACGACTCGTATTGAGGAGGGAAAATTGACGGTAGCGAAAGCAATGGAGGGAATAGATGGTGTCATCGTTCCAGGCGGATTCGGTTCAAGGGGAATAGAGGGAAAAATAGAAGTAATTCGGTATGCGCGGGAGCATGGCATCCCGTTCTTGGGTTTGTGTTATGGTATGCAGCTTGCGGTCATTGAATTCGCTCGCAATGTAAGCGGTTTGCGTGATGCCCATACAACTGAAATCAATCCTAGTACAAATAATCCGGTCATTGATTTGCTTCCCGAGCAGGCAAGTGTGACTCAAAAGGGGGCAACCATGCGGCTGGGTGGGCAAGATGTCATGATTAAAGAGAAAACGGGGGCATTCCGATTCTTTGGAGAAAAGACCCGGTTGCGTTTTCGTCATCGTTACGAAGTGAATCCGGATTATATCAAATTATTGGAGAAAAATGGTCTTGTCTTTTCTGGAAAGGCCCCTGAGAGGGAAATCGTGCAGATAATGGAATTGCCGGGTCATCCTTTTTTCTTTGCTACGCAGGCTCATCCGGAGTTGACGAGTAAGTTGGAATGCCCATCTCCTTTTTTCGACCACTTTATTGAATCCTGTACCAATCGGATTACCAAAACATCGCAAGATTGATTAGCTAAAAAAGGTAAACAATGCGTATCACTTCATTAACATAAAATGCAGGGCTTCAGGCAGGAGGGAAATCATTCCCGGGTGAGTGAATAGTTTTCCAATGAAATGAGAGGGTTCATCCATTTCTCCTTCTTTGGACAAAAATTCTTCGATTCCCGCATCTTTGAGTTTGAGAAAAAAAGAATTAAGTTGCGTGTCCGTCATCTTTTTCTGGAATTGGTGGATTTTCCAATGCAGTTCCAGTTCTTTGAAAATAGGATTCATTCGTGATTCATATTCAGTCAAGGGTGTTCCATTTGTAAAGTGAGAACCGATTACTTTTCCCAGAATATCAGCGGATTTGCAGTTCATGATGATTCCCCCTCCACTAGTTGCCTTGGTTTGATAGGCAGCATCTCCCAATAATACAATGGGGGGGAAAACGATTTTTCGGATGGGAGGCGCACAGGGAACAAGAAAGGAATTGCTCTCCTTGACATGGATGTCAATCTGTTTTTCTTTCAAAAATGCGTTGAATGCGTGAGAAGGATTCACTCCTACTTTGCATCCAATTCCTACTTTGGCGGACTCGTCGCTTTCGGGAATGACCCATGCAAAAAAATGGGGGGCGAATTCGTTTCCTAAATATAGTTCAACAAAGTTGGGGTCGAATGTTCCGGCTGCCTTTACTTGATACGTGTGCATAAAATCGGTAGCCGGGCTTTCAATTCCAACCATTTTTCGTAATCGTGAATTCACTCCATCGGCTGCTACAATGACGTCAGCCTTGCGCATCCCTCCTTTTCCTTTTGTTTGGGTAAAGAGGGTGTTTCCTTTCACGCTCATAACACTCGTACTTAGTTCTACCTGTGCTCCTGCAGCAATGGCTTCCTTGTAAAGTGTTTTGTCAAATTTACTCCTGTCCATCACATGCGCAACCGGTTTTTTTCGTTCAATACGTAATTGGGTATTGTTGGGTGAAAAAATTTTGGCCCCATAAATGTCATTCATAAAACTTGCTTTCAAATCAAATCCTAATTCTTTCGTGTTGCGTGCAGAAATAAGTCCGGAACAGTGTTCAGGTATTCCTATTTCAGGATGTTCTTCAAAAACGGTGACTGGTATTTTTTGCTCCGCAAGTCGTCTTGCCAGGCGCAGTCCTGCACTCCCCCCTCCTATGATTCCAACAATCTTATCCATGGTTGAGATAGTGCCGTGTCAAAAGCATTAAAAGTCATTCCACGCAAGAAGGGAGTGTGTTTTTCCCTTTTTTCATTGGAGTAATGCTTCTTTTTCTCTTTTTGATGATAGGGGTTCAGCGATTATTTCTCAATGCATGCAAGGAAAAGAGGCATGCGTCTCCCTGGATTGAGTCCATCGTGGTAATACTGCTTCTTCTTCCCTTTTTCATATACGGTGCTAATGTCTTGTTTTCTCTTCGGATGGGGGTCGAAGGACTTATTTTTCTTACCGTTGGGGTGTGGGGAGCAACGCTTTTTTTTCCTAGTGTGAGTAAAAAGAGATAAAATCCCTTTTTCTTTTTTTTTTATTCGTCGCTTTTCCAGATGTGGTTTCCTCGTACGGCAGTACTAGGTTCCCTTGGTCGTGTACTTATGCGTGTGTTGGATGCACGAATGATAGGATTGTTTGATTCTCCAAGACTGCTCTTTACTGTTCGAATGCTCACAAAAATGAGTCCAATCACTACGATAAATCCTAGAATGAGCGGTAGGCTTCCTCCCACTCCTGATGCAAGTCCTGAAAATCCTGCAAGGAAATCGGATTGATTTTCCGGGTTGAGAGTAGCTGCTCCGTCCGCAAACAAGAGTGGGGGTGTTCCTCCTGTTTCGGCGATGCTCGCTGCTTTTGTATTGGCGGTAGTAATGTTGTAGATTGTTTTTCCAGTTAATACGATTTCAATTTCTTGTCCTTCATACAAATCGCTTATTTCAAATTGAATGAGCGGGTCATCCTTGAGAACGGTCATCGCGTAATTAGACTCTAATTGTTCGGCTAATTCGGCTAATTCCTTTGGAACATTCTCAATTAATTTTACATTTCCATGATTCGTTGTGTTTTTCCACTTAATGACAAGTTGGAGGACATACTCATCATCCACTCCTTCTATGGGAACCACTCGTATTGTTTTGGTAATCCCCCATTTATTCATATAATCAACTATGCTTGTTCTCATCCCTTCGTTTTCTGCATTAAACCCTGCTAGTGATAACAGTCCTGCTACTGCATCTTCATTGAGTGAAATAGCATGCAACGCAGGCTCGATGGAATCCATTTCGTCCTCTTGGGAATCGACATTATTTTGCACAGGTTGTGAGTTGTTTTCGGATTGTTCATTTTCAGTAGGTTTGGTTGACGGATCCTTAATCGTGTATGTTTTTTTTACACTGCATCCTCCTGCAGAGTATTTGTAAAACAAGTCAATGACTTTTCCTACTTGATTAGGAACGGCGATCTCCGCTTCAGCCGTAGTTCCTGTTCCTGTTTTCAAATCTTGTGTTCCTTGTTTTCCTGGAATGTTGGCGCGAAGCTGCCATACCTGACTGCTGGTTGTTGTTACCTTAACAGTGGCACTTTCTCCCCCGTAGAGCGGGGGAACATCGAATACCGGGTTGAGCGTGCACGAACCGCCACCGCCTCCACCTCCGCCACCGCCACCGCTTCCACTACCGCTCCCCGAATTACTGCTTCCGGAATTTGAACAACCGCTTGTGGTAGCTGAAACCTTTGTGGAAAAATCGCTCATGTTTCCTGCATTATCTCGTGATTTGACCCAGAAGAAATAAGCAGTACAAGCATCGAGTCCTGATACAGTAGTAGAAGTGCTGCTGGTGGTGGTAGCCTGGGAAGAAGCGGACGCATTATCACTTGTGTGTCGAAAAACTAAATACTCTTTCACTCCGCTTGCTCCATCAGTAGAAGCACTCCACGTAAGCTCAATACTGTTCGTGTTAATGCTTCCATTGTTAAAACCGGATGGAACGGTTGGTGGAGTTCCATCATACTTGATGTCTACACTCACATCTGATGCGGTATTTCCCAATCCGTCTTTTACTGTAATCACGATTGTTTTAGTTTCCGTTGTCGTACTACAATTAGGTCCTGTCGTAATGTCGAAGTCCGATATTTCGGTAGCAGCATCATTGAGCGTTCTTTCTACTCCTGTACTTGCTCCACTGCATTTGAGGAATGCTTTCATTTGTTTAACTCCACTTCCATCAGTAGCATTAATGGTGATAGTAGGAGTCGTGTCATTCGTATAACTGGTGGTGGCGCTCGCGGAAACACCCGTGGGAGCGTCCACATCGATAGTAAATGGGTAGTTTGTATCCACCCCATTTCCTGCCACGTCACTTATATGCACACTCAAAACATGTGTTCCGCTCAAATTTACATCACTCGTCCAGGTGGCAGTTCCGCTCGTCATGGTAACATTGGTATCCGGTGTTCCATCAAAAGAAAACGTGAATGTGGCGTCATCCACTCCGCTTCCACCGCTTCCATCCGTTGCCGTGAATACAACGACTGGTTTTTTGTTGGTGGTAAAAAATGAGGAAGTGTATGGCGTCCCGTCGAATGTAGCACTCATGGTGGGTGCTGTTACATCCGCTGGAGTCGTTGTAAATGTTACAGGAACTCCGTTTGATGATGCGGGAAGAGTGGTATCAACAAACACGTACCCGTCTGTTGCATTCGCATCAAACGTTAGGGCGTGTGTGCATGTGGCCGTTTCACTTACATTTCCATCACATCCTGCATCTACAAACGTGAGAGATCCTTCTACCAAAATGTCGGTTCCTATTTCAAGCGTGTCGTTATCATTGCTGAGGTAAAATGAAACAGTGGGATTTACTCCCAAAAAGTTTTCATCCAAAAGGGTGAAATGAATCGAAACAGGGGCCCCATCTAAAACGGTGTAAGAAGAATCCGTTATTACTACGATTGGATCGGCCATCACAAAAGCAGCCAAAAAAATGATTCCTATTATTCCAGTCCATTTGAAAATTCCTCGTTTCATGTGATGACCCCCTTATTACACCGCGTATAGTCCTACCATTTTTGACAAGTATTTAAAGTCTTCGACTTCCCATCATGTAATAGGAGGAAAAAGGATGGAGTTCCAACTGCGCACGGTTTTTTTCCTTGGAGTGTTGACGGCCCTGTTTCTCGCAATAGGGTATTATGTAGGAGGAATGGGTGGAATGATCGTGGCATTTTTCTTTGCTGCTATTCTAAACATTGGTTCGTATTTTTTTTCAGATAAAATTGTGTTAGCCATGTATCGTGCAACTCCCGTTGATACTAAAACGAATCAGGGTTCTCGTATTTATGGGTTAGTTCAACGCGTTGCGAGTAAGATGCATCTCCCCCTTCCTAAAGTGTGTACGATTGAACAATCTTCTCCTAATGCCTTTGCTACGGGAAGGAATCCTCATCATGCCGCTATTGTTTTCACAACGGGCATTCTTTCTTTGTTAAACGATGATGAATTGGAAGGAGTGATTGCCCATGAGCTTTCGCATGTGAAAAATAGGGACATATTGATTGCAAGTATGGCGGCGACTATTGCCGGCGCGATTGGTATGCTTGCTCATTCATTAACCTGGATAGGTATGAGTGGAAGGGATGACAATCGAAATGTAGTAGGAATGATTCTCATTGCCATTACCATTCCTATTGTTGCCACATTAGTGCAGCTTGCTGTTTCCCGTTCACGGGAATATTTGGCAGATGAGACGGCCGCTCATGCGTTGCATTCAGGTAGTGGTCTTGCTTCCGCACTGAAAAAACTGGAAAAAGGAATCCAACGCACTCCTTTCACGAAAGCCAATGAGGGAACCGCGCATTTGTTTATTGCCAATCCCTTTTCAGCAAACGGAATCATTGGATTGTTTGCAACGCACCCTCCTATTCAGGATAGAATTAAACGATTAGAATCGAGGTTTTAACCACTCCTAATTAATACTTTCCTGATTTCTTTCCTTTATGTCGTTGCGCTGGTTTTCCATTCTAATCACACTGATTATCATTTATTTGGCGGTCACACAATTAAACATTCCACTCATCCTTAGATCATTTCTTTCAGCAGAATTGAACTACATCGGGTTTGCACTCGTTTTCTGGTTGCTCCTCATCACAATCAAGAGTATCAAGTGGCAACAAATGATGCGTTCATTGAATAGTCATATTGGATTACGAGAATCCATCCGATTGTTGTTCATTGGTCTTTTCATCAGTGTAGCAACTCCGGGGAGATTAGGAGACTTTGCGCGCGCGTATTACGTGAAAGACCGCTTACCAATTGGAAAAGGAATCATGGCCGTGCTCATTGACCGGGCAATGGACGTATTCACATTAGTGGTATTGGCGACCATTGGATTAGCCATGCTAGCACAAACCAAAGGGGTCATGCTGGTCTCCCCTTTCTGGAGCGCGGGGATTTTGTTGCTATTGGGAGTTGGAACATATTTTTTATTGAAACGCAAGTGGGCGCGCTTTTTTTGGAGTAAAGGAAATAGAGTGCTTCCGCGTAAGTATCATGCGATTATCGAGAAATACGGTGGACAATTCTACGATGCCATTCCTCTCCTGAAGAGGAGAACTCCACATCTCCTCCTTGCGGGGATGTGCACTCTTTTTGCGTGGGCCTGTTCCATTACGTTTGGATGGTTTATCCTGCTCAGCCTTGGACATGCACTCCACTGGGAGGTAGCACTGCTCACGATTCCCGCGCTGGCGCTCATGGAGATTATACCTGCAGGTATCCTAGGTATTGGAACGAGGGAAGTGGCCGCGGTGATTGTGTTGGGGGCATACAGCGTTTCCCCCGAGAGTGCGATTGCGTTCTCACTTTTGTATTTTGCATTAGGATATATTCCCAGCTTTCTCCTTGGCGCATACTTCTTCAATCGTCACCCTTTCCAGATGGGAAAAAAATACGGATGGAGCCATGCGCCTAATCTTTGAGATAATGAAGGTTTCCCTCATACAAAATGAAGTTTCCTCTCCGGCTAATCTCATGAGCGTTTTCTAAAGGAGGATATTGTGTGATATTCACCACCACATATGTCATGGGATATTTTTCCAAAAAATCGGGCACGCAGGAAACACAACGCGTGGCTTGGAGGGCACGATAATCATCCGACTGCTGATACAATTTTTTGGCACCAGGTGTTTGTAGGAATTGTAGGGTCAGCATAAAATGAGCACCCCGCGGGTCGGCTGGAATTTTACGGCTATATTGGGCCATCTTTCCAATTCCATCACTCAAAAACAATACCGGTACGATGCGCGTGTCGTAGGTGGATAACCATTGGGCAAATTGTGCTTCCTCCAAATTTGATTTGCTACCCTTTGCATAGGATTCCATGCTGGTAGATGTTCCCAGAATTAGCATTCCTGTCACGAGTAGAACAGCGGCCCCCGCACGGAATCGCTTTGACGGAACCATTTTGCCAAAAAAGTGTGAACCGAGTAGCACGACTCCTATCAAAGAAAATGCGGGGAGTTTGGTTCCAATAATTAAGTCTGGAATGAATGCATTCAAGAAAACGGCCACAATCAATCCGCCAATGCCAATCAAAAGGAGTGTTTGTTCAGCATGCGTGAGGCGCTCGCGCCGATAAAGAGCAATTATTCCAAATGCCAGAGAGAAGAGTGTGGGAATAATTCCTACCAGAAAAATATTGCCAATCAGCCCGTTTAGAGTGGGCAGTGCCGTAGGTGCAAGGGGTATTTTTTCCAATCCTGAGAAGGGAAGAAAAAGGAAAACAAACACGGGGAGCGCAATGAGAGCCACTCCCCCAATTGTATACAAGATATTTTTCCACGCGGGCCGAAACAGCAGCACCCATGCAACCCCATTGAGAAAACCAATATAGGGGTGGGTTACCGCCGCCGCCCCCAGAAGGAGAAAACCAAGTTTAGATTTTTGTTGAAGTAAGTGAATCGCCATCAGTCCCAACCCTGCGGCCAGCATCCATGGATATTCGCCAAGCAATACGTTGTAAAACGGGAGGCGGGTCGTGAGAAAGACGAGGGGAATCCATTCCACACTTATTGAAGAGAGACCGATGTGTTTTCCAACAAGCATCAGTCCCGTGAGCAAGAGTGCAATACCAATCAGGGAAAATCCCCATAGCGCAGTATGAATAGGAATACCCAGTCCTGCCAGTTGATGCGCAATGACAGGAAGCCCCATTTGATAGAATAACGGTAGGTTAAAGTAGGGAAGATACGTCGAGGGAATTTGATTTGTGAGGATGAGCGTGGCCACACTAGGGGTGGCATCCGCACTCAGGTCAAACCCGCCTTGCAATCCAAAGAAAACGATTCCCATGCACAAGACGATAAACAGAAATGCCATTCCCGCGTGGGGCAATGCGGGTACATTCGTTTCCTCGTGTGGAAATTTTTTTAGCAATTCAAATGTTACAAGCAGGGAAACGAGTCCCACGACCGGTGTTAATAATCCGGCGTACCCTGCCCAGAGGGAAAGTATAATCCATACTCCCAGGAAGAGGGAAAACCCCTCAAGCAGGGGAAGGACAACAGAACGAAGAGTATGCATCATCTCACCGGATACTTGACCATCCTCCCTTTAAATGAGTAAAGGGCTTTTCAGGGCTTGTTGAAATCCTTTATAAATAGCCTAAAATAGGAGGTTTTGCCTCCTACTTTAGGTGGTTTTCGTATGAGTATTCTGATTCCTGTCGAATATAATTCCTTCTATTCGCTCGCGGAGCGAGCCTTTAGCGAGGCTC
>JAZDJQ010000003.1:0-3343 GCA_043803765.1 Candidatus Iainarchaeum sp.
CACGCATTCCAGGAGCGGGCTTTTAACCCTTTATTAACGATTTTTGAAAGAGCAGGCCCCGTAGTCTAACGGCTAGGATGAATCCTTTACATGGATTAGGCGGCAGTTCGATTCTGCCCGGGGCCACTCCTATTACACAACAGTCCTGCCGAAAGCGGACATTAGCGCCAACCGATAATGCGGTTGCGATTCTGCCCGGGACCATTGAAAAGAAAAAAACAAGACGGCAAAGTTAAATAGAAACAAATCAAATAAGTAGGAATGAATGACCAAGGGATGCCATCGTTCTGCGCGTATTCGAACTCACACGAAAGAACATGAAGAATCACACTATCTTATCTTCCATCGTGGAAAGAAATCTTATTAGTGCAATGGAAGCGCAAGAAGTCCTGACAAGATACGGAATCAATACGCAAATGACAGTTGAAGACATAGAAAAAGTTAGAAAAGAATTAGTCCAATCCATCGCACGACCCCAATACCAGCCCGCAATAGGAACAAGACTAGCCGGCAGTATGGTGGACGGGGCAGCCAAACGCATCCGACGAGGAAGAGTTCCAAATCCACCAAAGGGAGAGAACATCCGAAGAATGCATAATGAACTCTTGGAAGCCATTCGGCGAAAAACAGAAGAAAAAAGAGCACCATTCGCCCCACCCAAAATAAAAAGGGAAGGAGAGAAGGAGAAAACAAGGCTGACCGAGGCCATCGAACAACTGGCAAGAAACCCTATCGGAAGACCCATCATCCACATTGAAACAAAGCTGGCTATTGCCCGCATACTACAAAAAAGAGGAATTGGAGAAGAAGAAAGAAAGTTGGCAAGAATAATCCATACGAATCCAGAATTGTCTAAAAATCTCCTATCCGTACTGGAAAACGCACGTATTATTGGACCCTACAACGCAAACATGAAAGAAGAACAACCCACTACCCGGAAAAATAGGACACAATCGCTTCCAACAAGACAAAACCCCTTACGCGGACGAAGGAAACCACTTCATTAATACTCTCAAAACTATTCACCATGCCAATGATTGAAGAAAAAGCAAATCAAAAAGAAAAACCGATCATTGTAGAAATCCTCACGGAAGGTCCGGGAGGAGAATTATATTTCCAACCCATTGAAGCAACGCCTGAAAAATTGGAAGAGTTGATTGAAAAAACAAAAAACAGCATGATTAAACACAACCTGGAAAAACAAATAGAACGAATGAAAAAACAATGAAGATAAAAAAAAAGAACAAGACCATTCGGGGGGAAGAGGACACCCATTAAAAACCATCCATTGAAATTGTACTATGAATGCGGGAGTGGGATAGTGGTATTCTACGTCCTTGCCAAGGACGAGACCCGGGTTCGATCCCCGGCCCCCGCATTTAAATGAGTGCGTTTTTCAACGCAGAACCGCACGCACACGATTGTTCTTTATCAAAAAAAGAAATAACATCTTTCAATACTTTTCGGGCCATGCATACATTGGATTGCATCACACGAGTCACTTCCCCCGCAGTAACAGGAAAATCCCTAAACGAATCATAATCCGTAACAAGAGAAAGAGTAGCATAACAAAGCTCGGCTTCCCGCGCCAACACCACCTCTGGAAAAAGAGTCATACCAATAATGGTGCCTCCCCACGATTGAAAGAGTTTAGACTCCGCTTTAGTAGAAAAACGAGGACCTTCAATGCAAACATACGTTCCAGTTGAATAGTGAGGAATGTTTAGTCTGGAAAGACTGGACTTCAACGCACTCCGCAATACGGGACAAAAAGGATCGGCCATCGAAACATGAGCCACTTGCGATCCATCAAAAAAAGTGGCTTTCCTTTGAGTGGTGCGGTCAATGAATTGATCAGGCAAAACGAACTGACCCGGATGAATATTGTCCTGCAAACTACCCACCGCCGACACACTCACAACATGGGTTACTCCCACTTCTTTCAATGCAAAAATATTCGCACGATAATTAACATTAGACGGATTGATAACATGCCCTCTCCCATGACGTGAAAGAAAAGCAACCCTTTCACCATTAAATTTACCAACCGTAACCAAATCAGAAGGACTACCATACGGAGTATGGACCTTACGCCGCTCTACATCCGATAACATGTCCGCATCCTCAATGCCGGAGCCACCCAAAATACCAATCATTCGAATGACCTATTTGGGTGGGCATAAAAACCTATTTCGGCAAAATGAAATTAACGCAGCGATAGTCTAGTGGTTAGGATGGAGCCTTCCCAAGGCTCCGACCCGGGTTCAAATCCCGGTCGCTGCATCGTATCCAGCGTTAGAGTGCATTTTTAGTGCAAAGTAGAGTAATATTCTGGTTAATTTTTAGTTTTTGTGGCCGTGAAATAATAATAACGAATTTCGCCTTTTTTGAATCCGTCAATACCAGTTATTTCGATTCCAGAAGCATCTTTCCAATCCTTTCGAAGTGTGACGTATGGCTGTGCCATTTCGCTCAAATCTGCTTTGATTACATGCGCGAAACCCGTTTTTTTGAGTGCCTGAAGATACTCCGACGGCCTATGGAGATTTGTCTTGTATTGTATATTCGCTCGCTCCACTAACTTGGACTCGTCGACACCATCGCCCATGCACCAAGCAGCCAACGTGTAACGGCCATTTGGCTTTAGAACACGTGAAAACCCCTTGAATAATTTTTCCAATGAATAAGAGTGCTCAGTTGATTCATTAGTCAAAACATGGTCAAACATATTTTTCTTAAATGAAAGATTATGATAATCCATTTCAGTTATATGAATTCTCTTAGACAACCCTTTTTCTTTTACAACGCGCTTGGCAAAATTAACTTGGTATGGAGAGATGCTTATTCCATGAACGGCGCAACCGAAACGGTTGTTAAGAGTTATCGCGGTCCCACCACGACCACATCCAGCGTCCAGAATAACGTCTGAGGGGTAGACTGGACCCATAAAGCAAAATAACATGTCCATCTGTCTCAATTCAAGTTCATTCAACACACGTGTTACTTCTGCAGGCGTTTTTTTGAATTTTGGATGATGATAGTCGCCAATGCCAAAGTGATGATTGATTATTCCCGTCTTTTTCCCAAGAATAAGATTCCGGTCCGTCCGCTGTCTATCATAATATGCACGCGTTTCTTGAACCAATTTTTGCAGTTTCATATTATCCGAATGCTTTTTCTCTATTAAATTCTATTATACCATAGGGCTTGTTGAAATCCTTTATAAATAGCCTAAAATAGGAGGTTTTGCCTCCTACTTTAGGTGGTTTTCGTATGAGTATTCTGATTCCTGTCGAATATAATTCCTTCTATTCGCTCGCGGAGCGAGCCTTTAGCGAGGCTC
>JAZDJQ010000004.1:0-80038 GCA_043803765.1 Candidatus Iainarchaeum sp.
GCCTCGCTAAAGGCTCGCTCCGCGAGCGAATAGAAGGAATTATATTCGACAGGAATCAGAATACTCATACGAAAACCACCTAAAGTAGGAGGCAAAACCTCCTATTTTAGGCTATTTATAAAGGATTTCAACAAGCCCCCCAATATAATAAACTTTATATTAAATGACTTCCTCCCCACCCTAAAGGGTGGGGTATCCCCTTTAGTACGCGGCAAGGTTTGTTTGGTCCGCCTGCTGGCGGACATAGTTTGCTACAACTTCCTTGTCCACGTCTCCGACCGTGCGGCCACACTTGCCGCGACTCCAGAAGTGGCCGCCCGGATAACGGAGACGAAAATTAGGAAACTCGTGCAGGATACTATACGCGCTCGCCCCCTTCAATAGGGCGAGCGCTTTCGAAGCGCTCATCGTGAGATGAGCGCTAACAAGCGCGTGAACGTGATCACGCATCACGGATAACTCAACGAATACTATTCCGTGTCTCGAGGCCGCGGCCTCGAGAGCTCGCCGCACGGCAAGCCGATACTTCTCTTTCCGCATGCACGCATAGCGATACTTCGTCGCCCAAACCAAATGATATAAATTCTGAAAAACACCATGCTGATAGCTAACTAAACTCATAGAGAGCACTCTCCTGTCGACTCGTTTAGAGCGCCCGCCCGCAAAGCGGGCGCGTCGACAGGAAGAGTTCAAAAAAACGGAACTAAAACGACTATCGGCCTAAAGGCCGAGGTATAAAACCCAAGACAGCAGCCCTAACGGGCTGCCGAATTATAATATCCTAGAAAAAAATATTCTTACAATCGAAAATACCCCTATTTTTAATAGGTCTTACTTAAAGAAAAACCAAAACTACGACCCCGGTGGGATTTGAACCCACAGCCTTTCCCTTAGGACGGGATTGCTCATCCAGATTGAGCTACGGGGCCGAACTAAGACGGTTAGAAAAAGCAATTAAAGGGGGCAGTCTACCCCATTCCCGCAAATACCAACGCAGAAGCAAGCGGAACACCCAACGCATCATTAATAGGAAATAATTCTACGAGCGTCGCCACAATCGCCACAACCAACGCAGGACCGGGAGTAATAATAATAGAAAGAGGAATCCAGCAACCCACTAGCCCTGCTAATGAACCCTCCAATGATTTAGAACCAAGAATCTTCGTTTTACCATAACGAAGACCAAAAACAGTAGAAAAAGAATCCTGAAACGTGTACGCCACAATACCCACTAACACAGGAAGAATAGAAGAAAAAATAAAACTCGTTAATCCAACGCCCAACATGAACAAGAACGCCGCTTCCCCCGGAACATGTTCTCCCTCACGCTCCACATGAATCAACCATTTATTCAAAAAAGGAACCCATTTTTTCTCAGCAAAAAGAGAAACAATCGCCCCCACTAAAAGCAAAACAATTACAAACTCACGAAAAAATAAAATAGAAGTGGAATACAACATCATCATACAAACCAAACCTAACACCACATGCACGGTCTGACGTAGAACTTCACGACGAAAAGAATCCAAACTAAGATGAGAAGGCTGAGGCCGGTGCTCTTTTATCATAATACTATTCACTTCCAAACAACGTGAACAAGGAAATGGTCTTTCTCAAACTTTCCTAAATCCACTACTTCGCGAATAGAACAGTGCTTTTTAATCCTAGCCTCTTCTCCTTTCAACACAAGAGAAGGATTCTTAGAAAAATCAATAGAACGAGACTTGATAACTAAATAGCCGTGCGCGCTCTTGGAAGCAAATGTTTCCCAATTACGCACAAAAATATCCGACTGATTTTTCTGGGAAACATCCTGAACAATAACATCAAATTTCATATCCGGCAATTCTTTTTTTAACAAAGCAGGATGATTCGCATCCGCAAGCAAAGGAATAATATTCGAACGGGACTCAACCAGCTTAGAAAAAACACGCATGGCCTTAGGAGAAATATCCACCCCCACCACGAATCCATTTTCCCCAACCAAATCCGACACGTGCGAAACAGTGGTTCCCTCCGCGCTACCCAAATAGAGAACAGAATCACCCGCACGAATATGCAAATCATCCAAACCCGCACTTAATCCCGCCGCCAGTTTGGAACGAAAAGGATTCCACTGACGCCACTCCGCGCCCTTCTCTTTCACAATACGCTCACCATATACTCGCAACATAGGAGCAAGGGAACGAGTGAAATAATCCCTCCCTACGCGACGCAAGCGAGGATTCATATCTATCCTCACTTCCGGCCACTCGATTTGAAAACGGGTTTAGATAACGCAAGCTTTCGAGACAACGATTCCAATGCCGGCTTATACTTATCAACGATACGTTCTTTCCCAAAAACATCCACACGAATACATATGGCAAGCTTACCACTCAACGCACGGGCCATCTTTCCACGCGCATGCTTAGGAAGAGACTTCACAAAAGGATGATTAAACAAATAACCATGCTTAGGAGGCTTTGTCTTAGAACGAATATGCGAACGCAGAGCTTCCTCAGAACCCAACACTTGTATCGTAGAAGAAGGCATTTCAGCCAACTTTTTCAACGAACCTGCTTTCGCCATCAATTGACCTGCAATCATAGGCGTCGCGAGTTCGGCAAAATTAGGAGCCAACTCCATCATTTGCTTGGAAACAAAATCCTGAACCTTTTTCTGCTCCTCACGCAAAATCAACGCAGATTGGGCTACTCCCTGCAATGCCTTTAACGCAGAAGGAGAAATATCCCCGCCCGCACTATTTTGGGCAGATCGTACCACACGGGAAATACTATCCTCATCCGAGAAAAAAGTATGCAACGTGGAAGGAGAATAATTTTCCCTCAACCCAATACGAGTCATCATACCCAATTGATTTGAAGGATCACGCACCACTTCTTTCAATTCGGGAAAATGCAATGCATACCACTCCCACGTTTGCTCATATAATAAATTGAATAACGCCTCCATATTTTTGGCAGACTGAACCGCACGCACTACATGGGCATCATCACCCGAGAGTTTTTCAGAGATAGTAAAACGAACCTGTTTTACGAGACGCTGACGCAAATCATGCAATTTTCTATTGGAAACACCATAAGGGGAGGGCATATGTAGGAAAAGCGTCTCATAGGCTTTAAAAGAACCCCGTTCCTCTGTGGGAAACAGCATGCCCCTCCCCGAAATAACCAACCTGGCCCAACGCCGAGGACTATTCACTCCAAGCGCAGAAATATACGCCAATGCACCCGCAGGATTTTGGGATTATGGAAATGAAGGAACACGCATCAAACGAAGACTCGTGGAACACTGGAGAAAAACACTCATTCACAAAGAAGGAAACATCGAAATAGAAGGAAGCACACTCCTACCTGAAATCGTATTCAAAGCATCCGGACACTTGGAAAACTTCAACGACCCGCTTGTAATATGTGAAACATGCAAAACACCCTACCGCGCGGACAAACTCATTGAAGAAAAACTAGAACACGAAATACCCGAAGGAGCCAGCCTTGATTTCTTCGACCAAAAAATAGCCGAACTCAAACTCGTTTGCCCAAAAGACAAAAAACCATTTGGACGCACAACAAAGTTCAACCTCATGATGCAAGTCAACATCGGAGCAACACACGGAAATGTATCCTATCTGCGACCCGAAGCATGCCAAAGCATATTCCTAGCATTCCCCCGCATATGGAAAAGCGGACGCATCAAATTACCCATCGGAATAGGACAAGCGGGAAAAGCCTACCGAAACGAAATCGCCCCACGACAGGGATTACTGCGAACAAGAGAATTCGAACAAATGGATATGGAGATATTTTTCAATCCACGAAAAATAAATGAAATAGAAAAATGGGAAGAAGTCAAAGAATATGCACTGAATCTTTACTTATTGTCCGATAAACAAACACACGCTATCACGTGCGAAGAAGCAGTCGAACAAAAAATAGTATCCGGAAAAATAATCGCATACTATCTCGCACGCACCCAACAATTCTTCGCATCACTCCATATCCCGCTAGAAAAGATACGATTCAGGGAATTAGAAAAAGAAGCACGAGCGTTTTATGCAAGGGAAACATGGGATTTGGAAGTGCAAATGGACAACGCATGGATTGAGCTTGCCGCATGCAATTACCGAGGAGAACACGATTTGAAAACACACGGAGAAGAAAGCAAACAGGATATAACAATAAAAGAAGACGGGGAAAACGAAAAATACGTCCCCCACATTTTTGAAATATCCATCGGAGTAGACCGGACATTCCTTGTCATGCTGGATGCCAATCTTAGAAAAGAAATACGAGGAACCGAAGAACGAACATATTTGGACTTACCAAAAGAAATAGCACCTTATGATGTAAGCGTGTTCCCACTCATGAAGAAAGACGGACTCGCTGAACACGCAGAAGAATTAGCCCACCACTTACGCGGACAAAACATCGCAGTAATATACGATGAAACAGGAAGCATTGGAAAACGATACGCCCGAACGGATGAAATAGGAATACCCTACGCCATCACCGTCGATTACCAATCCCTACAAGACCGAAGCATCACCCTGCGTGAACGAAGCAGCATGAAACAAAAACGAGTGCAAGTGGATGACCTAGACGAAATATTCTGGAAGTTCTCCACGAACCAAAAAAAATTCGAAGACCTGGCAGACTAATTAATCATTCAAACACTTTCAACCTGCCCTCTCACCGCGTTGTTTTAAAGGATTCCCTGATCATTCATAAAATACCGCCCCCATAGCTCAGTGGTAGAGCGCCAGTTTCGTAAACTGGAGGTCGAGGGTTCAAATCCCTCTGGAGGCTTATTTATGGAAAACTGCATCTTTGTTGGTACAAAAAAGGATGGCATCGCATTCTTTACTTTTTTAAATAATAGAACCTGACAAGACATCTTCCACCACACCCCCTATCGCTTTTTGACGTATGTTTATATAGACGTTTACCGAGAATTCGACCATGGATCAGCTCAAAGTTACCATCGCAGGAGAAATCACACTCAGTAAGGACCCGGGCGGGTCGATGAAAAAATGGAGGGAAATATTTGGAATATCCCAAACAGAGCTTGCAGAATTTTTGAAAGTGTCCTCTTCCACTATCTCCGATTATGAAGGAGGAAGAAGAAAAAGCCCCGGAATCGCCGTAATCAACCGCCTCGTAGAGGCACTCATCGAAATAGACAAAAACAAAGGAGGGAAAGTCACCCAACAATTATCGCGAGACGAAGGACCAAAAGAAAAAGTATTCGATGTGCACGAATTCACCGGAGGAATGAATGGAAAAGAGTTTGTTGAAAAAATAGGAGGAGAATGCATCGCCAATCCTTTCAGACTAAAAGACTTGACCGTGTACGGATACACGATTATTGATTCACTAAAAGTTATCCTCGATACGCCCGTACATGAATATTTGCAAATGTATGGAAAAACACCCGAACGCGCACTTATCTTTACTACGGTAGAAAATGGACGCTCGCCTTTAATTGCAGTAAAAGTAGGAAGGTTTGCCACCGAAATGAGACCATCCGTTGTTGTATTGCACGGCTGTCAAAAAGTAGACCCTATCGCCAAACGCATCGCCGAAAATGAAAAAATCGCCCTCATCATTACTCAAATGCCCGTGGAAAAGATACTGGAAACATTCAAGGGAATGGAAACATAAACCATCAAGGAATACGAACCAAATACGTATTCCTGAATTTTGTTTTGTTCGTATGGACATCCAAACCGATTTGTTTCCCCGAAACGGAAAACGTTCCATTGTATTTTCGCTGAACGTATACTGCAGCAGCCTTCCCGCCTTTGTTTGAAACGATCCACGCATCAAAACCAAATTTTTGAGGAATCCAATTCACAACTACGGCTTTAGAGTCCCCCATATGCACGGGTTTCAATGCATCTTCAATGTCCTGCTGAACCTGCTTCATTTTCTCATTTGTCTTTTCCTCAAAACGAACTTGAACAATTGCCTCATAATAATCAGATGAAACCAGCATATCATCATTACAAATACCCCCGCGAATGTAGAGCTTTGTTTCCAATTCTAAGTGAACGGGCGAGGCGTCAATCATACCATTCACAATAATTTTTACGCGCGTGAGCTTCTTATCTTTCTCATCAATAAAACGAGTAATCGAAATATTCGGCTCTTCAATATCACGAATCTTAATCTTATCCTTAATCCACGAATCAACCAATAATTCATTCCACGGAATCCACTGCGTGGAAGGACGAAACTTCCCGCAATAATTACACGTAGAGAGTTCCAAAATAGGAGGAACCCTTACCAAATCGGAATGATCCCGAACGTAACAATCCGTACAAAAAAGACCAATAAAAGAACCATCCGTCCTTCCGCAACGAGGACAAAAACGGGCAGTAGAAGAAGAAACCATACGCATGAGAAAACAACCCCCTATTTAGAGGCGAATTGTCTCCCCCACCGAAGGATTACTCACATTAAAACCCATTTTTCTCAACTCTTCAGTAAATTTCCCGCTAATTTTTACATCCCCATGAATAAGAAGCACGTGCTCAGGAGAAAACAGCTTAACCGTCTTAATCAAATCATCCTTGCCTGAATGAGCAGAAAAATCAAAACGCTGAATTTCAAGCTTAGGTTCTACGACCCCATGGTCTAATTCAATCTTACCCGTTTCGAGTAACATACGCCCTTTAGTTCCCTCTACTTGGTAGCCGGTAATAAGCAATGTGGAACGCTCATCATCATGAAGCTTACCCAAATAATACATGACAGGACCTCCTTCCAGCATTCCCGCCGTTGTTACAATCACCGAAGGCTGTTTGAGCGTTTGCTTTCGAACACCCGGATGACGAACAAAATTCAACTGCTCCAACATCCTCCTAATCACTTTGGGTTTTTTATTAAACAAAGGATAACGGTCATAAATCTCCGTAACCTGACGAGACATTCCATCAACAAAAACAGGAGCGTCCACTCCATATTCAAACAGAATATCCAAAATTTCCTGAGTACGACCAATAGCAAACGCCGCCACAATCGCATGACCTCCCCGATCAAGCGTTTCACGAATCTTACTCATGAAAGCATGAATCGTTTTCTCCCTATCAGGATGAGAACGATCACCATATGTTGACTCCATCAACAAATAATCCACTTTTCCAACGCTTTTCAAGTCCGCTCCATCATGCAAACGGATAGGAGACGCCATAAAATCACCCGTGTAGAGAAATATTTTATCTTTCAACTCCACTTTGCACAATGAACTGCCCAAAATATGTCCTGCATCAAAAAATTCCAATCGCGCATTCTTAGTAACATCAACCGGTTTATTGTAACGCATCGAAAACGTGTTTTTTTCGGCTGCCTGTATTTGCGCCAAAGAAAAATTAGGCGTTTCTCCTTCCTGGTCTGCAATTTTCAATGAATCATTCCACAAAATCTTGCTCAACTCTAATGTAGGCTGAGTCATAAACAAATTAGTAGGATTCGTCGAAAAAATAGTGGGAACAAAACCCGAATGATCAAAATGGGCATGGGATAAAACCATCGCATCCAATTTTTCTTTTATCGGAAGCGGATATTCCGTCTCATTAGGAGTAAACTTTACTCCATAATCGAACAAAATTTTCTCACCATGAGCGTTCAACACAAAAGAAGAACGACCCACTTCCCTTCCCGCCCCATGGACGGATAAAGTATAGTCTGATGTCATATTTTTCTAAAACCTCTTTTTCTTAGACATTCGATGCCATTCCGCAAACGCGGTTTTTCGTACGTTCCCGGGACAGGCGTGCCCCGACCTTTAATCAGCAGTCCCGACCGGACCAAAACGGAACGAAAAGCATTGCTAAAATGCAATCGTCTAACCAATTCACGAGGAAAGGAGATTATAAACCCCCTCCCAAAAAAAGGCATAAAAAGGCACGAAAAGGGCAAAAATAGCCTTAAAAGGAATGTTTGAATGGGGGTTGAAATGAAACAAAAAAAGAAGGAAATACAACCCATGGACTTCCTCCTCGCGGGAAAACTAACCCAAAAGTATGGAATTCCAATGGCACCCATGCACGCAATAAGGAAAGAAAAAGACATTATGGGAATAGAGAAAAAAATCCCATTTCCATGGGTAATGAAAGCCGTAGGAAAAAAAATACTCCACAAAACCGACGTGGGAGGAATCAAGCTAAACCTAAACAATTCGCACGACACCCTAATGGCATTCCACACGCTAAAGAAAATACCCGGATGCGAATACGTAGTCGCACAACCCATGCGGGAAGGAATCGAAATCATTGTAGGAGGAAAAATAGACCCGCAGTTCGGACCAACCGTATTAGTGGGAATGGGAGGAATCTACACGGAAGTGCTGAAAGATTCATCCGTGAGAATTGCCCCATTGCAAAAAGAAGACGCCGAAAGCATGGTAAAAGAATTGAAAATGTACCCCATATTGAAAGGAATAAGAGGACAAAAAAAAATCAACTTTTCGGATTTAACCAAAATCATACTAGGAGTATCCAAACTCATGCAAACAGGAAAAATAAAAGAATTAGACTTGAACCCGGTACTCGCCACGCATGAAAGAGTAGAAGGAGTGGACGTGAGGATTATTCAGGAGTAAAAGAGAATGAAACACACTAAACGTGTTACTAAAACACGATGGGGGCATATTATCTCAGAGCGAGTGCAGGAACTCCCCACGAGCGAATTCGAAGAAATAATGAAAATCGCAAAAGAAAATCCGAGCGTTATTTCACTCGGACCGGGGGAACCGGACTTTAATTCACCCCAACCGGTTATTACGGCCACCCAAAAAGCATTAGGGGAAGGAAAAACACACTACGCCAGTATCCCCGGAATCCCCGAACTGCGGGAAGCGATTGCAAAAAAATTGAAAAAAGAAAACAAAATACGATTGGAAGACCCGCTACACGAAGTGTGTGTTACAGCAGGAAGCACCGAAGGATTACTCATGGGCTTGTTGAGTGTGGTGGATGCGGGAGAAGAAGTGTTGGTTCCAAATCCGAGCTTTTTAGCATATACCCCCATGGTAGATTTGGTAACAGGAAATCCAACCCCATATAACTTAACCGACCAAGACGGATTCCAAATTCACCCAGAAGAAATAGAAGACAAAATTACTAACAAAACAAAGGCCATCATTCTAAATACACCCTCTAATCCTACGGGAACCGTATTGTCCAAGAAAGTGCTCGAAGAAATAGCGGATATTGCCGTAGAACACGAACTAATTGTCCTTGCGGATGAAGCCTACGAAAAATTCTGCTTCGGAAACGCTAAACATCACAGCATCGGCGCCCTGAACGGAATGCACGATTACGTTCTCACGTTCCAATCATTCTCCAAAACATTCGCCATGCCCGGATTTCGAATCGGATACGTAGCAGGACATCATGAACTTATCAACAAAATGTCCCAAATACACATTTACACGAGCCTAACCACGAGCACGGCCAACCAGTATGGTGCACTCAAAGCACTTGAACTGAATAAAACCTACGTTGAAAAAATGAGAAAAAGCTACGATACAAGAAGAAAACTCGTGTTGGAACGCATTCAAGAATTGAAAACACTACACGTGGAAGTGAAACCCGAAGGAGCATTCTATGTTTTCCCCCGCATCACAACAAGAGAACGCTCAACGGATTACACCCATCGCATGCTAAAAAAAGCAAAAGTACTCATGGTACCGGGAAACGAATTCGGAACAAAAGGAGAAGGATTCGTACGCATCAGCTATGCCACAAGCACGCAGAAAATCAATGAGGCATTCGAACGATTAGAAAAAACGGGATTTTGAAGATAATAATATATATCAATTGATATACAATTTAATGCATGTCTAAGACACGTATGAAAGAACAGCTTGTATTCAAACACCCCATTGACCGTTACCCACGATTGGATACCGTATTAATGATAGAAGAAACGCTCCGCAAAGCGGGAGGAGACTACACAGTAAGGCAGTTATGGCAAAAACTCCCAAAAAAAGTAATGTGGCAGACCTACTTGACGGTATTAGACTACTTGGAGCACTCCAACAAAATCATGTTTGACAAACAAGGAAATCACCCTTTCTGGGTCAAATTAGACGGTCCATTATTGGAACGGTACAAAAAAGGATTAATGGTCGAAGCCACGCGTTAGTAGTGGTGCCGCCGTTCATAGCGAGCATGGTCAAGCCATTCTAAAATAACTCCTAATAAATCCAGCTCATGTTTTCGAATCGTATACATCATATGCCAGCCATGAGGCAAGTCAATCTTCCAGAGATTTGTAATTTTATACTCTTGAATATACACCTTCGGCCACAAGGATGAAGGGACTTTTACCCCATACTTGGAATCAATAACCAAACGGTCGATCGCCTTTCGAATCCAACCTGCCAATCGCTGCTCCTCAAACGTTCCTTTTTCCAGTTTTTCTAAATCCGCCTTTAGTGAAGGGTCAACAAAAACAACACGAAACGGCGTCGACATACCCATTACCCATCAAACGCATACCGCTGCTTCAACGAAACTACCCTAGGAGAAATAACCTCAAACGCCGCCTCAAAATCATACGTATGCCTTTTCCTATTCCCTTCACAACATTCCACCAAAGAAAGAATCATTTCTTCCACATCAACCAACTGCAACCCATAACGAGTATACTCAATCAAACCCAAACCCAATAAGTCCTGCACAACACCGCGAACATGATATTGAAACAAACCCGTTTCCTGCGCAATCTCCCTCATCGAGATAGGACTCGTTGTGAGGGTATTCAACACACGAGCATGCCACTCCATAAACCCAATATTCTCAAAAAAATGGACACACTTCACCAATGCCTGTTCCTTAAGGGATAGACCCATGGAACAAAAGGTGAAAACCCATGTAATATAGGCATGGTTAAACGAGAATCAACCAAATGGTTGAATATGGGATGGCAAGAATGGCTTTTTTAGGTGAACCCTTCTCAACTAGGAAATGAGCCGACCTATCATCGAAGCGCATCACCTCATCAAGGAATTTCCACTCAATGAAAAAGGAAAAGGAGTATTCTCCTTCTTCCGACCTAAGAAAAAAATACTCACCGCATTAGACATCACCCGTCTCTCGATTCAAGAAGGAGAAATTGTAGGATACATTGGACCAAATGGAAGCGGAAAAAGCACGACAATCAAAATACTCACAGGAATACTCACCCCAACACAAGGGAAAGTACGCGTAATGGATTACATTCCATGGGAACAACGGTACGAATACACGTTCAACATTGGAGTAGTATTCGGACAAAAAAGTTTGCTATGGTGGGATATTCCCCCGTATGAGTGCTTCCGATTATACAAGGAAATTTATGAAATGGATGAGAAAACATATCAAGAACGACTTATTTACCTCACTGCTCTCTTTGAAATTGATGCATTCATGCACACTCCAACACGAAAATTGTCGCTTGGACAACGAATGCGATGCGAACTCGTTGCTTCCCTTCTTCACAAACCCAAAATACTTTTTTTAGACGAACCTACTATTGGATTGGACGTTGTAGCCAAACAACGTATGCGGGATGCCATACGTGAAATAAATGAAAAGGAAAAAACAACTGTAATTTTGACCACGCACGATATGTATGATATTGAGGAATTAGCCCACCGCATACTCATCTTAAATGAAGGAAAAATAATCTACGATGGAACCCTCAAGGACGTAAGAGAGAAGTTTATCCACGAAAACACAATAGAATTTGAAGTTGTCCGTATTACCCAACCAAGAAAATTTGCCACCCTCATCCAGCCGCATCGTATTCACCAAAACGGGCAAGCATTCACGATGACATTCAACAAGAAAAAATTTTCTCCAAAAAAAATACTCGATGACTTATTCGGTTGCTGTGAAATTACCCACTTTGAAGTGAATGAACCCAGTTTGGAGGATGTTGTTCGTGAAATCTACGAAACCAAGCATCCTTAAGAATATTCGACTCATGAAAGAGTGCATTCGTCTACGATTCGCCACATACACTGAATACCGAATCAATTTCTATTTCGACATTATCATGCGCCTTCTCGAATTCGCTCTTTTCTTCATAATGTGGCAATCCATATTAGGAGCCAATGGAAATATCCCAGGATGGGACATTCAATCACTTTTTGTACTGTACTCATTTGAAAACATCTTCCTTTCACTTCTCATTACCTTCATGTGGAGCACGACAGGAGCATGGAAAAACATCCACGAAGGAAGAATTGACAAATACCTATGCCGACCAACAAATGTGTGGCTAATGGTAGTAGGAGAACGAATGGGAATGGCATTTGGCGGATACTTCGTTGGGTTTGCAGGGCTACTGCTAAGTCAACTATTCTTTGGAATTAACCTCGTTCAACCTGCTCTTATTTTTGGAGTTATTCTTATCGTAATATCTATTTTCATCTCCACATTATTCGCCCTGATGATTGCCACATTGTCGTTTTGGTTAGGAAAAATAGAATTCATTAATTCAATTTTCGAATCCCTCATGGAATTCGACCAGTTTCCACAAACCATTTTCCCATGGCAAATCCAAACAATACTCTCTATCACTATTCCATTCCTATTCGCCCACACGCTCCCAGCTCTTGCTATCCTAGGACGCATCTCCTTGTATGAAATGGGCGGATGGATTCTCATTGGATTAGGAATTGCGTGCATTAATTGGATAGGATTCTCTATTTTATGGAAAAAGGGAGTGAAACGCTATGAAGCTCATGGGGGGTAGTAGAAAATACTGGTATCTTTTTCGGCTCAAATTAATGGAATATTTGACATTCCCACTAGACTTTCTCGCCAATTGGGCCAGCTTCCCATTCACTATGATTGTATACTATTTCCTTTACAACACTGTATACGAATTCAACCCATCATTTGCAAACATGACACTCCCAACGCTGATGGTGTATTTTTTCTTTACACTCTGTTTCAGACGAATGGGAAATCACTCCGGAATAGCCAATGATGTGAATGAAGATATTCAAAAGGGACGTTTTCTCTCCTATATCACGAGACCAATGCATTACATCGGATACTCCTTCGCCATCAAAAGTTCAACAGTGGTTGTTCAGGCATTGATGGCGTTACCCTTTATCATCATCGTGCCCTATCTCGTTATTCCACAGTATACGTTAGACGTGACCACGCTCCTCCAAGCCTATTTTCTCGCTCTCCTAGGGTTTGGGGTGACATTTCAGATCTATTACATGGTAGGGTTGCTCACATTCTGGTTTGAAGCAATATGGGGAATACGCCACACAATTGGATTAATGGTGTGGTTATTCTCGGGAGCCATTGTTCCCATATCTATCCTGCCAACCTTCCTCCAAGGAACAGCATTACTCCTCCCATTCCAACATCAAGCAGGAATACCCGCTCAACTTCTTCTCGGGCAAAAAACAACAGGAGACTTCATCCTCTCCACCATCATTTTAACAGGATGGATAATTGGATTGTTCATCATTCAAAGGTATGTATGGAAGAAAGGACTACAAAAACATGACGGGAAAGGATAATACCGTTCAACAACTAAGATGGGATTAAAAACACGAAGAAAAACACATTAATGATGGTTAAACACTGGCACCTCGCATCGTTTAACCCCTCTTTTTCACGCAAAGTAGAAGCATTCTTTCAAAAAAACAAAATCAAAACGAATCCACTACGAGACCAAACATACTTGCTTTATTGCGAGGAAAAACTACTCGCAACGAGGAAAATAGCCCCTTTTCTTATCACCGCGCAACAAGTAAAAAAATTCCAAAACGAATCAAAAATAAAAGAATACATCCAAAAAAAATCCGCACAAGGAAAAAAATACGCACTACGCGCATGGATACTCGACCATTCGCAAAATAGCGGAAGAGACATCGAAGTAAAACTAGGAAAAGCAATCGAAAAAAAAGGAGTAATCATGGACCCGCACAACGAGGAAAACATTTGGTTTATTCTCAAAAGAGAAAACGAATGGTTTATTCCACCCCGCGCACTATCCGTAGAATCGCATCCTTTCCCCCTCATCGATTACCGCATCATCGAAAAAGGCTTCGTTACACGGAGCGGACAAAAACTAAAATTCCTATTACACCACTTCCAACTCGACCCCAAAAACAAAATAGGAGTAGACTTAGGAAGTGGAAAAGGAGGATGGACCGAATTACTCATACAAAAAGGAGCCAAAAAAATATACGCCATCGACAAAACAAAACTGGACAAAAAAATCCAAAAAAACAAAAAAGTAATTTATTTCCATCAAAAAGCAGAAGAAACCCCAAAATTAAAAGAAAAACCTAATTTCATCGTAATGGACATCAACGTGAACCCGGAACACGCAAAAAAAATATTCACCCAATTCGACAAAAAAAACCCGGGAGCAACCCACGCCATTATCACCCAAAAAATAGTACGAGGAAAAGACTTGGACAAATTACCCAAAAAAGGAGACACATGGGGAAAATGGAAACTGTTAAACGTACGAAACAGCTGGTTCGCGCGAAGAGAATGCTACGCTGGATTAGTGAAATCCAAAAAGATTACAGAGACGCAAATATAAACTGCCCCACGCAAAAATAGTCAATGAATTCCATTCTAAACCAATGGTCACTCACCATCTGGAAAATATACGCATACGAGTTTCTCAAAGGACTACATTTCTTTGGAGCCATCCTTATCCCATTTTTTACCGAGTGGGGGCATCTTAACTATGAACAAATATTCCTCCTCCAATCATGGTTCCTTTTCTGGATATTCTTATTAGAAATTCCTACCGGAAGCTTTGCCGACCGATTCGGAAGAAAATACTCGCTTGCATTAGGAGGAATACTCAATGCACTAGGAGCACTCCTCTATATTGCTGCCCCACGATTTGAAGTTTTCTTGTTAGCCGAATTCGTATGGGCGTTATCCTGCGCATTCACTTCAGGAGCAGACGAGGCCATCCTGTACGACACGCTCAAGTCGGAAAAAAAAGAAAATCAAGCCAAATCAGCTTTTTCATGGAAGGAGAGCATTGGACTCATTGCAATTGGAATTGGAAGCACGATTGGAAGCCTCACAATAATACCATTCGGATTAACATTTCCCTATTTTCTCACAGCAGGAGTATTATTCCTATCTGGACTCCTCGCCATCACAATTAAGGAACCCAAAATCATTTCCAAAAAACAAAAACCCGCATTATTCACCATAATGAAAGAAGGATTAGGATACATCCGCGGACACAAAACCCTGCAAATACTAGCATTTGACATGATATCCCTGTCCGTTGTATCGTATTTTATGATATGGTTATTCCAACCATTAATACAAAATGCAGGAGTCAGCATCGCCTACTTTGGACTCGTTCATACAGGAATTATCATTGCAGAAGTTGGATTGCTCGCATTATACCCTCGAATAGAAAAAAAACTAGGAAAAAAAAGAAAATTATTATTCTACACGAGCATTCTCACGGGAGTATTTTTCATCATCGCAGGCATAACCACCAATATCCCACTACTACTGCTCGCGATCTTCCTAGGAGGAGGAATCGGACTCACACGCAGACCTATCCTAATGGCATACATGCAACATTACATTCCTTCTGACAAACGCGCCACGATTGGATCAGGAATATCCATGCTACGAACACTATCCATCGCAGGAGCTAACCTAATCGTAGGAAAACTAGCCGAATGGAACATACCCAACACCATGATAATACTAGGGGCAGCCGCCATCGCGTTTGCGATGATATCAAAAGTAGAAGAGGAGCAGCTCATCGGATGAAATAATAACATGTTGATTTACCACTGCTTGCCGGGTTTCTACCTTTGCTTATAAAAAGAATAGGCATCTAATCAGCATATGCAAATTGGAATTGGGATAAGTAACCTTTCAGACCCAGTTTGTGCGACGCAAAAAGCAATTGAAAAATCGATAAATGGAATTGAGGGACCTCCAAAAGCAGTTATTTTCTTAACTACTATTCAATATAAATTTAATGACGGATTTTCAAAATCATTAAAAAAAATAGTTGAATACTTTCCAAATGCAGAAATAATTGGGGGAACGGTAGCTGGATTTGCTAGCCGGGAGGGTATTTTTACAAAAGGCGTTGCAATCGTGGTCATAAATGGCGAGGATGTTGATGTATCCATTGGTATCGGCCACAACACTAAAAAATCGCCAGATATAGCTGGAAAAAATTGTGCCAGAATGATAAAGAATGGATTAAAAAAGACAAAATTTCCTAATAAATTCTTTTTTATGATTCTTTCTAGTGCAATCGTGCCAGATTTACCAATAATACGTAGAAAGAGGATCATCGAAGGCTTCCCTTTTATTAATCAAGCAGTCAACATTTTTGATAGGGTTTCTAGTATTCTTCAGGTTGGTTCTGGAAAGGACGAATCAGTACTATCCTCTGTAAGTGAAGAGCTTGGTGATTTTTCTGGAATTGGAGGAGCGTCTAGTGACGATTTAAAATTAGAAGAAAATTACCAATTTTTTAAGAATCGGTTTTTTACGAATTCAGTAGTGTGTCTTGGGATAGCCACAAAGGTAAGTGGTGATGTTAAAACATCTTTTGGGTTAAAACCTACTGGGAAAAAGTTTGCGATTACAGAAACTTCAGTAAGCAAGTATATTGTGAAAAAAATAAATGGTCACAGTGCGGTTGGAGAATATTTAAAGATAATGGGATGGAATAAAAAAGTGTTGGATGACAGACTGTATAGGAAGGTTTTTTATTTTCCATTTGTTGAAAATGGAATTATTGAAAGAGAAATTCAACCTCGAATGTTTGGACTCATATATGGGGAAAATTTTGTTTTCCCAATGAAAGCTAGTAGCGGGAATCTTGAGATTTATCAATCTTCTGGAAAAGATATTATTGAATCAAATCGAAACGTTGTTGGGGTTGGAAAAAAATCTGGGTTAATAGTATCGTGCGCTACACGATTGGAAACTCTTGGTGGAAAAACTTATAAGATTAAGGAGCAAGTTTATGACAAATTGTTAGATGATTATTTGATTGTTTATACAGCAGGGGAATATTCTAAACAAAAGGGAGAGAATGCGAGATGTCTTTATCAAAGTGATAATGCGTTATTATTTGGACTGCATTAGTAATTTGCACAATTCGATTTGTTCATCTATTTTTCTATTTGAAAATTCTAAAATAGATTTCATGTTTAATAGGCCACTACACAAGGTAAACAAAGAAAGACTGTTGTCAATATTCTTCTCAAAAAGTTTTCCCATAATCTCATTAAGTTTAATATTTTCATTCCATTGGGGAAGATTCGACTCAATATAATGACTATATGATTGAATGTCCCTATTTTCTGCAAAAAAAATTCCAGCAGCATTTCCAGCAATGATGGCAGGCAGAATCCCTTCAATGAGTGGTTTAAAATTGATATTTGCTGCATCTCCACAAAATGGAATGTCGCCGACTCTCATTATTTTGGGACCCCCCCCAAAACGAGCTGATTTTGATTGTTCAGCTATAAAATTTGCATGTTTAAACTGATTCAGAAATGGTTTTGATCTAATCATAGAAAAAAGTTTCTTCTTGAGTGACGCTAAACTACAATTTACTTCACCAACTCCAATATTGGCGGATGAAGTAGTTTTAGGAAAAATGTAGCCGTACCCATTAGCAAAATTTTTTGAAAAAATAACTTGCTCGTAATCTGGCTCTTCTAAATCAATTTGGTTGACCTTCCAAGAACAGACATTTATGAGATCAGTCCCATCAAGCTTAAAATCTAACTCTTGAAGAAATTTTGAATCAGCCCCGTCACAAAATAGAATCTTTTTTGAATTAAAAAATATTTCTTTTCCACCCACTTTTGCTAAAACTTTATAGTTATTGTCATTTTTAAAAAAAGAAATTACCTCATGACCAAATAAGATGACCGCACCTGATTTAATTGCGCAATCGCATAGCCATTTTTCTAAGTCTATTCGATCAATAGTGAACCCTTCATAGTAACTTCCTTTTTGTATAATATCGAAATTGTCATGCCAAAAATGAACCCCTTTTATTTCTCGTCGAAAAATATTTTTTGGAATTTTGTATGGTAGAAATGGTAAAAGAAATTTGCCTATCCCTTCTGCACATCGAACGGGATACCCTGGGCTCTCCTTTCTTTCAATACAAAGAACTTGCAACCCTCTTTTGGAAGCAGAAAGCGCCGCTGACAATCCGCACGGGCCCCCACCAACAATTAACAAATCATACTGCATTCATATGATTAGTGTATTGACATTATATTTATTCCTAAAAAATAGCCATAGCAACAAGTCTGATGACGTCAATGGGTCTCTTTAAAAAAACTTTCAAAAAAACCACGACGAGTTTCACTTTATCGGATAAAAGACTATCAATTTTATGAAGTTTATTGATATCGATTAGAACTCTAAAAAGTGAATCAAAAGTCTTATTGTCCATTTTGTTCATAATTGAACGTAAAAAATGACTTTCTCTCTCATTCTTTAATAATCTGTACTTAAGTTCATGCTCATAGATTTCCAAGCAATGTGGGTTATCAATATTATCAGCAATTATACTTGCGGAAAGATAGCCTGAAATGATGGCTTGTCTAACACCATATCCAAAGATAGGATCCATTACTAGCCCAGCATCCCCTACAAGTGCAACATTCCCAATAACCCTTTTTTTTATAATACCTGCTTTTCCGATACCAACAAAAGTATTCTGTATTTTTGAACCATTCAAAATGGATTTTAGTTCATAATTTTCTTCTTTGAATCTCTCAAAAAAATATTTTAATGACTTGTTCGACTGTTTTGCCTTATCGATAACAATTGATGCCACACAAAAATTATTATTTGTTCGACCAAGATAAAAATAACCCCCTGGAGCTAAAATAGAATCAAAAAAAATATGAGTCTCACCGGATGGAATATTAATATCCGTAAACACGCCCCCATAACCAACTAAATCTACCCCTTTGCTCTCTAAAAAAAGAAATCCGAATTTTTCAAAAATTTTGAAATTAATTCCAACAGCCCCTATAATAAATCGGGTATTAACCAGAACGTGGTTGGAACCTTTTCTTACTTTTACTTTAGAAAAAAAACCATTTTTACCATATATATCAACTATTTCTGCGTCAGTCCAGAATTTTGCTCCAAGTCTTGATGCTTTCAAAGACACAATTGACTCAAATGACTTTTTGCCTGGCCCGCGTAAAATATAATAGTCATGAACATTGGAATGTAATGTAAATGTACAAGATGGAGAGTGCCAAACAGATTTGTTGAATTTACCGATGTGTGGAAGATCAAGCTCATAAAAAATATCATCTAGTTCTAAATTTTCAGTTATATCAATTTTTTCATTATTATGGGATCCAATTTTATTTAGTTTTTCAATTACTAAAACACTTCGACCATCTTTAGCGATTTTAAGAGCAGCGACTGTTCCAGCAATCCCTGCCCCAACCACTAGAACATCAACAAAAATTTCCTTCATTATTACCACAATCATTATTCCTTTTTAGGGGTTGCTGATTAAGGAGTTGAAAGGATAGCTGTGATTTTCCTTTTAGAATTTTCAATTTCAACATCTAGAAGTCCTTGATTTGCTAACGCAGGAACTACTGCAACTAAAGCAAATTCCCTCGACACGGGTGCAAGGATAATAGTGTATTCGGCCAGGTCCATGTTGAGTCTTTCGAGTTTGTAGTCGTAGAATTTTCCAATGGTGTCAAAGAGGTCGTTTGTTGTATCAAGGATGAGTTTGAATAATCCTGAATCCTTGATTTTCTGGTTGGCCGGGACAACACCCCCGAGTCCTTTCTTTGCGAGCATACAAGCCATAACATCGTCCAGCTTGAGGAGACTTTGAAGTTCCAGCGTTATCAATTCTGTTTTAGTCGGCATAATTACCATCCCTAAATAGGAAGACCCCGCACGTTATACTGATAGTGTTTTTTGAGTTTTTCGGAGTAGTCTCCTACCGAGGCGTAGGCGATATCGAATCCTATGAAGGCAATAAAGTATTCTAATCCATAGAATCCAAAGTATACTCCTAGAAAAACGGCAATTTTCATGATGAAACGATAGTGAAAAAAGAAAAGAAAGGGTTTTGCGATTTCGGGATGTTTATCCACATAGTCGTTTCCGATCTCGTCCAATACCCCTGCCACTGTGAGAAAAACAAGTGGCCCCCACAGGAAATCTACAATTTTGTAGAAATATAATATAATTAGCCCCGAAATGATTGCCAACGCTCCTACGTGAAAACCAATATTATCTACTTTGTTTCGAGATAATACCGCAAGGAAAATAGCCCCAAGGATAGTAGCAGATGGAACACTTAAGTACATCATAAATATCCAAAAAATAGCAATAACGGGTGCCACGAGCAGTGCTTTGGTTTTGCTGAATGTTTTTTCATCAAAAGCATCGTCAATATACTTAATGCCACCTCCCAACACCATGTAGGAGGCCAATAGAAAGGGGTAAAGAAAATAAGGGTCTGGAAAAAGGACATCTTGTGGGATCATATATGCCTCAGCAGGAACACCAATTACATTTCATGCCATATTTCTATAAACTAAGTCCGTCCGAAGGTTTGCTTTCTTCAAACGCTACACCTTTAGAGGTTAATTGATAGTTCAAACTTGTCTTTCCATGATCAGTATACCGCATTTTTCTAATACGGAGAGTACGAAAGGCGGATTGTCCTACAACCAAATTTTCCAACGTAACAACCCCATCCGTCACAAACTCTGTGACCCCATCGGCGGATAATCGTTGCATTCCTTCCGGTAGTTCGGATGTCATTATCACGGTTGCGCCGAATTCTTTTAGTTTGTTGATTAAATTATAGAGTATTATTTTTGTCATGATTTGTTCTGTTCGTTGCACGGGAGAAACGGTGTCGGCAATCTTGATTAGTGACACTCCTACATCTTTTTGTAATTCTGACATCATCATGGAATCGGTTAATGTTGTCAACGAATCAACTACGATGCGTTTAGGTTTAAACGTTTCAACGAACTCTTCCACTTTCTGAATAAAATGATCCTGTTCTAAAACTTTGAAATAGATAACCTTCAACAGATTCTTATTTTCTAAGTCAACTAAATTCCATCCAAACTGGGAAGCGGCCTTCTGTAATTCCTCTTCAGTCTGTTCGGTTGAAATATACAACCCTTTCTCACCAAATAAAGTAGCCCCGTTCACCAAAAACTGCATCCCCATAGTCGATTTTCCAGTTCCGGCTCCACCTGATAACAATACGAGATTTCCCTCAGGAAAACCCCCCATGAGCGCCTTATCTAGACCTTGAATGCCCGTCTTCGTTCGCTGCATGAGGGAAGAAGACTCTAGTCGTATAAAAAGAAGGTGGATTGGATTATTGTGAATGGGTTTTAAAAGAATCCTAAACGAGTTATGTTTATGGACATCGGGCGGGAAGCGGTTCCTTTTACGGGTGGTAGTCAACGCGTGAGGGACTATGTATTGGTCATCCTCAGTGAAGAGTTTCCGCTAACAGTTAAGGAGATTTATAGACAAGTCTTGAAACAGGGAAATAATGTCACGTATCAGGCTGTGCATAAAGTCATCACTCAACTTCTAAGTGAAAACATTTTAGAGAAAAAAGGGAAAAATGTTCAACTTAGCTCGCAATGGATAGAACGTGTTAAAGATTACGCGTTCACTGTGAATGTAGCATATTTCAAGGGAAAAGAATTCAACCTCCCACGTCATCTTGATCAATCTCACCGCGTGACGTTCGATGACTATTCTTCATATGTCACTTGGCTAGCCGAGAATTTCCGTGATGGAAAATTCACTGGAAGAAAACCGTCTGCCGTATACGGGATGTTCCGTCATGCATTGTTTCCACTGCGGTTCAATTTTATGGATTTCAATCTTCTTCGGGCTGCTGCGTCCAGTTGTACTATCAGGGGTTCTCGACAGAAGATACTCCGTTCGACCGATGGGTAACTCATAATTATATGCTGGGCGGAATCAAGGAATTCCAGACTGGAATCAAAGTGGATATTAATGACGATTATTTCTCGGTTGGAGATATGGTCATTCGTGCTCACTTTTCGGATGCTACCATTGCATTCTTAGATAATGCATTTGGCAAGATTGGCGACATGAAACAATTGTTCCAATTCTATTTTCAGACGATGGGGAAGAAGGAACCTACTCATATTGAGGTCACTATTGAAAAAAATCCCACTATGGCAAGGATAATCAAAAATCAAATCCTCACATATCTTGGTAAGAAAGAAGAAATAATCAAATGATGTAATTGAAAAATAGCATAATAACTACCCGTACAATTCATATTATATCAAGAATCGCTGTTCTAATAAGTGATTTTTTTCTACTCACACATTCCTCTCAACCCATTTTTTCAATATGCGATTGAGCACCAATTCGGTTGTTTGTTCCCCTGGGCCATAACGTTTTTCCACTATTTTCCTGAATTTTTCTTCCACTTCCTTTTCAATATCCACAATCCACGTGCTCATTTTGGTATTCCCCCTTACTCTTTTCCTTTTTTTCGTTCATAGTCGTGAAGGAGCACTCCCTATATCGCCAATAATGGGGAATAGGAAAATGCACCCATAGAATTATGTTGATGTTTTGGGTAATATAGATGTGGTTTAACCTCATTCAACTTTACCGTTGATTTTCATACCAAAATTATTCCCCCTTTTTCATTGGCATCGTGTTATTTGGAATCACTCGCTGCATCGTTTTTCTCTCTTTTTTCGCTATATTTTTATACAATACCCCGCATTTACCGTTTATCAACGAATGAATATTCGACACGGATGGGTGAATGAGAATGAGTGAACAACCTATTGATATTAAGAAATTCCTATCCGAGGGGTCGGAGGAAATTAATACCGCCATCGAGAAGCTTGTTCCCCATACGATTGATGTAGAATGGTTGGAAAAAACATTTGGTAAACCATCCTATGGATACGACGTTGAGAGTATTCAGAAAGGCATCATTGAACCCATGTGGGATTTGTTAGATCGGGGGGGAAAGCGATGGCGTCCTGCATTATTCTTGTTAAGTCTAGAAGCAGTGGGGGGAAATAAGGAAAAATATTTCCATTATACGGCATTGCCGGAGATTATTCATAATGGAACGCTTATTGCGGATGATGTAGAGGATAGTTCCGAATTACGAAGAGGAAAACCCTGCATTCACAAAATTTATGGAGTGGATGTGGCGGTGAATTTGTACCCAGCCATGTTCTTTTTTCCATTTGCTTTAGTGTGGCGCGATCCAACATTGGATGATAAAACCAAAATCAAGCTTGCAGAATTAATTACGTTTGAATTGTTGCGCTGCCACGCAGGGCAGGGATTAGATATCTGGTGGCACCGAGGAAACAAATACAATGTGAGTGAAAATGAATATTTGCAAATGTGCGCGTACAAAACAGGAACACTTGCGCGTTTGTCGGCTAAAATGGGGGCCGTGTTAGGAAAAGGGAGTGAGGAACAAATTGAAGCATTGGGAAAGTTTGCCGAAACAATAGGAGTAGCATTCCAGATACAAGATGATATTCTTAATTTAGTAGGAGAAGAATTTGGAAAAGGAAAAGGAGCAGGAGAAGACATTCATGAGGGAAAAAGAACCATTATGGTATTGCATACTCTTGAAAAGGCCACTCCAGAGGATAAACGGCGATTATTGGGTATTTTGAATGCCCACCCTGAAGATGAGAAAACGATACAAGAAGCCATTGAAATCATCAAAAAATACGGCGGAATCGAATACGGTGCGGGCAGAGCAAAAGAACTTGTTGAAAAAAGCTGGAAGATGGTAGAAAAAGTGCTTCCTTCATCGCACGCCAAAAACGTACTGCAGGCGTTCGCACATTATTTGATTAACAGAAAAATATGATAGCTGGATTTCGCATTACGAATTCAAGCTCAACTGCCGCTGCGTCTGCTCTTTCGTGAAGTCAAATTCTTTTAGTGGTTTGAGAATAAAGGTGCAGTCTCCCGGACGTAAGGCGTGGCATTCACTCTCAACGCATTCAACGTTTGTTTCAAAATATTCGGAAAAAATAGCAGCGAGAATGGCACGCGTGTAGTGGTCGGAAGGATGTTTTACTTTTCCCTGCACGGCATTTGCGAGAGGAGAAAAGGACAATACTACGATGGCGCGGTGATTCACTTCGTCCACTTCCACGTTTTTCATTAATCCCCAACCGGAAGCCATGAAGAATGCTTGGGCCAATTCTAAAAACTTGGGTTTGGTTGTTCCTGCTTTGAATTTTGGAATGAGTTTTTGTCTCGTTGATTTCTTGAATGCATAATATACGGCCTTATTGATAAGTGGTTCATCTAACTCAGCAAAGCCAAGCAACATGTCCACTGGGACGATTACGAATGGAATATCAAGCACATAGAAATTATAGTCTTTAAACTTCAATTGCGAAGTAAAAATGAATTTATCAAAAAAATTATTGAGAACCATATTGAATCATCGACTCCTCTTTGGATGCAGTGAAAGGTATTTCGTTTCATGCATGATGCGAAGGGATTCCACTTCATACGGCCATACGACTAATGCGTTTCCAAAACGCTTGGACATGAGGTGTTTTTTCTGAACGAGTTTTTTGATGTGATATACGATGCGCGAAGATAAGATGCGTTTTTCTTCCCGAGTAGAGAAAGAATGACCTAGGAATTCGGCGATTTCCAGTGAAGAGGTGGGCCAGCGATTTTTTACCACATGAAGAATACGGTCCTCTTCAGAGGAAAGGAAAGCAACATCGCCATCCTCTCTCATTTCAGGCATGTTCGAATAGTAATCGATCAGATGCTGATTCACAATAGAATGGAAAGAGCGGCCCCGAGAATAAAAGGACATCTGGCATGCCAAAAAAGAAAAGGGGTAAGTAGCCCCCTTCTTTACTTAAATATCGGATTCGGAAACTGCATCCACGTCCTCGGACAAATCATCCAAATCATTTTGAAGAGCATCCAAGTCATCCGTGGTAATGTCATTTGGACCTGTTCCGGTTCCTTCCGTTAGTATTCCTGCTAGCGTGCCACCGAAAGTCCCATCGTCCTTGATGTTCTCCCCATTTCCCGCAGAGGCATCATCCGCATCTCCTGTTGATTCTGGGTTGTTGATGCACCCCAAAAAGAGGAGCATCCCTGCGAATAGCACTAATCCCACGAATGGGATGCGGGGGGCAATACGTGTTGTCATTCGTCATCCCCTCCATTATCATCCGATTCATCAGTAACTTCAGTAATTTCGGTCTCGGATAATACTTCTTCCACTTCTATGGAAACTTCTTCAGCCGATAAAGGAATGATTGCTGATTCAATGGCGGCTATCGCGTCTTCCGATACTGTTTGTCCATTCTGGTGGGCATTAATCCACCGTATGATAGCACGAATGGCGTTCACCGATTGGTTGGCATAGACTTTCATCTTTACCAGTTCCCTGTGAAGTTCCCTAATTTCCGCATGAGTAGCGGTATCGGATTGCACCAGTTCTTTAGATGATAATACCTTCGCAATAGATTCGTCTAATTGGTCATTCAATACCGTCAGCTTCTCGATTGCCAACCGCAATCGTGGCATGGCCGCTCCACTATCCTCCAATTCATCATCGTATTTGTTTGTCAAACGAAGAATGAAGGTTCCCAGTTTGTCGGAAATAGCATTGGCTTTCTCAACCGCGGATTCGGTTTTCTGCAAAATATGCCTTTGCCTTAATTCCAAGAGTTCCTGATCCACTTCTTCTTCATCCGCACTGTTGATGGTAGAAGCGTTCTCCAGCCTTGCGCGCAGTGCAGTCAAGGAAGGACGTGTTTCGCTATCCGCAATTTCTTCCGCTATGCGCAGTCGTGCAACGGCACGAGTCTTGGAATCTTCTATTTTTTTTGTCGCAAGGACGTTAAGGACAAAATCATTATGATTATGCAAATTAGCAACTCGTGTGCGAAATGCGGCCAGCTTTTCTGCATTAATCTGCTGGCGCAGCCGCTGCAGGAAAGCTTCCTTTTCCGTTGCATTCAATGACTCGAGCTCGCTCTTGGTGATGCCCATGGCAATCAGCCGTTCCGCGTCCGAGTTGGAAACCATTAGTTTTTCCCGGATATTCGTTATGCTGCCTGAATTGAAACGAACCGCTTTACTATTTTGGTTTTGCGTGGCAATAGTCAACACGCTCGCTAGTTTGGTTTTCTGCACTTCCGCGGTATTGCCCTGTCCTTGATTCGTTGCCGAATTGGATTGTGCTACTACCATGGAGGAGGCCACCATCATGGCCATGAGCAGGAAACCCAGAATGATTATTTTTCGATTCATGCGTTCCACCTCTCCTGGAATTTTTTAATAGACTATTTTATTGAACTACATGATGGGAAGACGAAGCCACATATATAAAGATACTTTATGAAAGGATTACACGAGGAGGAATGGGTTTGTTTTATGCTATTCGGGAAGCAACACCGATATCCACCATACCGGTTGAATTAACACGGATTCATTTGGTTCGACCCATTTCAACTAAAAAATTGGGTGCTATTTTAGCTCATTGTCCTCATCTAGTGGAAATTGGGGCATCCCCTTCTGTGGAAAAAAGACTTGCGCCCAAAGCAGTTGAACTGGTAAAAAAGCACAAAATAGTGTTGGTTCGCGCCCACCGTGCAGGGAGGGCATTGAATTTGGATTTGGAGACGATTCGAACGATTTCGGATTTGCGGAAGGATTTTTTGAGTGTCCGAAAAATAAGCGAGCGAGTACACGTTCCAAAAAGCACCGTGCATTATTTAGTTAAAAAATCAAAACGAGAAAAAATAAAGAAAGGAAAACATGTTATTTATGTACAGTGATTAAAGAAAGGAGAAAAAAGTGTTAGTGTATTTTAGGAAAAGCTTTTTTGTTTTTCTTGCGGGCACGCGAGTATATTTCCCTCATCAATGCATCCAAAATAATATTTTCTGAAATGTAGGGTGGAAGATTTAATTGAGCAGCGCGAGCATGCCCCCCGCTTGTTCCATTATGCTGTTGTGCAAGCGAGCGAAAGATGGATGTTGCATCTAGTTTCAATTTGGAATAAATACGATTCGAGAGGCGGATGGAAGAATACACTCCATCAGGAGAGGGGGAAACACTCAAACCAATATCACATCCTATTTGAACCAATATGGATGCTATCCAGCTCGTTTGATGAGGATGAATAACGGCTCCAATCAAAAAATCGTCCACGGAAACAAGTTTTGCCTGTTTGAGCGAATGAATAATGCCTACCCGCTCATGAATAGAAGGGGTCGGAACGGCACGGGCAAAAATAGTATCATATGAGACACCGCTTCGAGTAAGGAGAAAATCAAACAATGAAAATGTTTGAGGGTTTGCCACCATAAAACGAGCGGAATCTGAAATTATTCCTATTGCCAATGCTCGGGCTATTTTGGGTGGAAAGGAAAAATGTTTTTCAATCATCATTTCAGTAACCATTTGAGCGGTGGCAATGCTGTGAGGTTTGATGAGTGATACTGTTTTTTTTGGAAACTCGTGTGGAGACAGGGAATGATGATCGAGGAGAATAATTTTTCCATTGAACGATTGAAGGGCGCGGGATAATTCCCCTGCTTGGGAAGGAGAACGGAAATCGACGCATACAATGACATCAAATGAGCGGAATGACGTGATAACGCGAGGTTGAATAGGAAAAAAAAGGATTTGTGATTGATAATGTTGGGTGAGGGGTTTGGTTATTCCGAATGTTGAATCGCATCGTGAGCGGGAAAAATGAGTGAGGGCAAGAGCGGAGGACAACGTGTCCATGTCCGGCCTTTCATGCGTGAGAAAAAGGACTTTTTTGTTTGATAGCGCATTCCAAAAATCATGATAGGATAATGAATGACTTGGCATGCGGGGTTATTCTTTTTTGGAGGATATAACGGTTGTGTCGTTTTCCTTCATTGGAGAAGAGGCGGTAGGAGGAGTGGATGCCTCTGATTCTATTTCCGTGCGAAGGGCATTCAGCTTATCCAGAAGGGACTTTTCCTGCTTATCAAGCGTTTTGATTCGGAGAGACTGTGTTTCTTTCATTTCCTCAATCTCTTTTTTTACTTCTTTTTTTTCCCGCAATACTAGAATAGGGCCGGCGGCCTTGTATACTTTTTCCTCGGTTGTCTTATCCAACTCTTCTAATGATTTGGTCAAACCGGCAACGTTGGCTTCGAGCTGTTGTTTTTGCATGGAAATCCCCATGAGCATCTGCCTCTGCCTCTCAAATTCCATTACTTTTTCTCGAATATCCGTCATGTGTATCATTCTCCTTATAGTTGATTAAATGTTTAAGATAAAGAGCCAGTTTTTCATACTGGTCGGCAGAAGCATGAGCCGTATGCGCATCTTTTCCAACAATAGAAAAAAGAAGTGCATTCTTTTCAACGTTCACGATTGTTTTTGATCTTTTTTCAAACGCTTGACCCGTTTCAATATTTAATGATTGGAATGCGGCACGAGCGGCTTTACGGGAATGAAAATCCACTACTATTTTCTGAGAAGACATGAACATCAACGCGCGAGCACTCTTTTTTCAATAGGAGCACGGGTTTTGTAGAAAATCTTGTTCCCGCAATTAGGACAGCGCACTAATCCAATGGGAAGAGCATCAAATTCCTGCAGACACTTATTGCATTTGTACATCTAGTTTTCCTCCGCTTGGTTTTCATCTTTAATTGTACTCGAGAAAGTTTTTTTTATTTCATTACTATTCTCTGCCTTCGCTTTCTTTCGGGATTGTTTTTTCCCTACCGCGCGGGTCAACCGTTCAATCTTTTCATCATCCGTGCTTTCATCCGAAGGGGTTTTCATTTCTTCCCCTTCTCCATGAATTGCTTCTTCAACGAGTTCCATCGCATGAGGAGTAAAGGCACGCTGTGCTACCATCTTGGAAATAATTCCGCCGGTAAGGGTTTGAGGAAAATAGGCTCCTCCTGCGTATGTGCGGTTGCACTTCCTACAATTAAAAATACCGGTTGAAATACGCTGAACTTTAGTAAAACCACAGGTGGGACAGGTGTGCTTGCGTCGCTGCTTGGTTTCAATTCCGGCATACCGTTTCTTAATCGAAACACCGTATCGTGCCCCAAAATGGCCGCCAAAATGGAACTTTTCTTTTCGGGTTGCCGGCATCGTATCACACTATCGCTAAGGTTGTCCTTAGTAAGACCCCCCCGCCAAATCCTTTTAAATATGGGGGTGAATTCCTGCAAGAAAGAAGGGAAAAGAATTCCCTCTTCTTTCTAAAGGACTAACTACTAATACCTAATCACGTTTTGAGTATTTTCCTAATAGACTTGGCATTCTTGAGTCCGGTGCTAATGACTTGTTCTAGTTCGGTTACACTAAAGGAACCGGCTCCTCCTTTCTGAAAGGCCGTGAGAATTCCTTTCTCGGTACTTCCAAAAGAAAAGCGGGCAAACTGTGCTTTTTCTTCCCCATAATCAGGGTCGGATAAGAGCGTGTTTCCTGTTTTTACTGTGGTGATGAGCAGAGGTTGATTGGCAAGGGAAAGCATTCCATTGTATTCCCCATTTACCAGCTTATCATCCTCTATTTTTGGAAAACGAGTCTGATTGAGTGCAACTAATGCCGCCATCGAAGCAGCATCAAACATGTTTCCATCATCATTCAACGCGTAAATGTCGATGAACAGGGAGAGAACTTTTTCTCCCGGAACAAGACAGAGTTTAGAGAAATCCACGCAATGACTTTCCCTAATCGCCCGGTCAACAACGCGAGACAGTTCTACTTCAGTAGGAGAAGGAGGACCTACTTCGTACAATGGAGATGCAAGAGGAGTAAGCTCTGCTCCCACCGCAATGCTTCCTTCATCTGGAGAATCGGGATAGGGAATTCCAATAGCAAATTTTGTTCCTGCAATAACATCCGTTTTTCCCAAACGAATACGGGCGGAACCATTGGCATTCTCACTCACGTTGGTTAGTACTTCAATGTTCCGGTATTCATCTATTTTCCTTCCGGATACACGTTTTCCTGTTTTGAGCGCATCCATTACTTTGGTGCGCTGTAATTCTGTCAAAATATCGAGTTGTACCATGTTACATCAGTCTCCTATTCCTTTCCAGCATCAAACGCGTCATGCTTTGCATCGGCATCATCTGCTTCAAGTTCGTTTTCAGTATAGTCCGTTTCCCCAAAAGAAAAAGGGTCTTTTGCTTTGAGCGGAGGCGTATCGTCATGCCCTTCCATTCTACGCTCTTCAGTAGTTGCGTTTAGGAATTCATCCATTCCGGGGATGGGTTCCAATTTTTTCTTCGCTACCGAATCCTTGAGTGCTTTTTTTTGGAGCTCATAAACTTTATCGATGTTTTCCACAGCCGTCTTCATAAGAGAAGAGAAATCGTCCGTTGAAATTTCGCCATCCATTTGAAGCAACACTACTTCCTTTGAATTGGGAAGGAACGCTACGGCCATATCGACTGCATCCGGGGCATCCTCTTCATGCTTATTCAAATCCACGATATGATGCGTGTCCGCTCTTCCAACCGTAATACCCGTTACGAGGTCTCGCATGGGAATGCCGGCATCTGCCACTGCAACCGCTGCTGCAGTCAAACAGGCAATACGCGTTCCAGCATTGGAGTCTAACACTTCCACGAAAACGTCAATCGCGGTGTTAGGAAACCGTTCAAGGAAAATAGCACGCTCTAATGCTTCACCTGAAACCTTGGATATTTCCATTTCCCTTCTCCCGGGACGGGGATTCTTTCTCTCGGATACGGAGAATGATGCCATCCGGTAAGTGTATCGGACAATTGCCCGATAGGGATTGGCATGATGCTTGGGAAGCACTTCTCTCGGTCCATTCACTGAAACGAGAACTTTGTTTTGCCCCCATTCTAAGTAGCAGGAACCATCCGCATTGGGAAGAACACCTGCTTGTATTTTGATGTCGCGCAATCCATTCGCTGAGCGTCCATCTACTCTTTTTCCTTTTGCATCCACCCAGAATTCTTTTTCTCCGGATGCACCCTTTTTGTTTTTTGTTTCTTTTGCCATGTGTTTTTTCACCTTTGATTAGTGTTTTTTTTCCCTCACAACGTGTATCTTACTCGAAGGAGGGGTCCTCGTCTCCTCTCACGCGATCATCGCGTGGAAATCGCTTGCGCCGGTCAAAAGAGGGTTGATTGTTTCCCTCATACTGCGGCCTGAACCTTGAACTGGGGCGAAAAGTATCTCTTCCTTGCGAACGGTTTCCACTAAATCCCCCACTACGAAAATTTCCTCTGGAGGAATGATTAAAAGAGGACATTCCTCCACTATTCCGCGCAGGAGGTCTTCCCCCACTGCGAAAATTGCTATAAGGACGTGAATTGAATCCTCCTCGACTTCGGTCGTTGCGACGAAAACCTCGGTCGCCTCCATGAAAGTCTCCACTACCAAATGCCTCTTCATTACTTGGTCCTCTTGTATCCGGAATACCTTGTCCTGTTTTAACCGCAAGAAAACATTGAATGTCGTGCGTTAGATTTTCCGCATGAGCAAAATCCTCAATACGCTTAATGGCATCCATTGCCGCGACCGTATTTCCTCCATTAATCCAAATCAATCCATTTCGTCCCACCATGATTGTGGAACCTGTACCATTCTTGATTGCGTTAAGCATTGACGCGTTTTTTCCAATAATACGGGGAACTTTTACCGGTGTTACGTTTACTATTTCTCCTCCCCGAATAGAACGAACCATTCCAATGTCTGCTTCATTCATTTCATTTACTTTCACAATGCGCGCTGAAATAATCGAACCAATACTAAGCGGTTCGCGCAAATCCTGCTTGTTGACAAAGCTGGGATAGAACGAATTGATTTCAACATCATATCCTGCAAATTTCTCATTCTTAACAATGCCAATAATGACATCGTTCTCTACTGGAATATACCTCCCGCGAAGAGGAACAACCGAAATGCGGTTATCCTTCTCATTCTTAATTCCCAAACAGTCCGCGAATATGTTCTCTCCCACCCCAAATGTGTGGGAACCTAATTCCTTGTTTTCGGTACTCAGCAATTCGCCGGGCACCACAATATCTTTACTCATTGTTTTTCTCACTTCCTTGTGCCGATGTTAATGTAACGAGGGGCTCTCCAATAGTTTAGTAGTGGCCTCTCCATGGGTCAAATGGTTTATCTTCTCGAATAGTTCCTGCTTCATCCCGCCGGGAACCTCAACAATGGCGATGAGGGACCCGTCACCCTGCCATTCCTGTTTCTTTACCTCATACCGATGCAAAAGGTTTAAGGCAGTAGAGGCATAAGTGGGGGGAATTTTGAATGCAATTTGGACTTTTTCCATTGAAATGGGCAATAAACGCCTCAGTTTAGGCAGAATCTCATTCACCTGAGATGAGACGTCTTTCCACTCATCTACTTGAATTTTCAACTCGGCAAGGGCATTTTCAATCCGCACGGGAGGATGAGGAGAATGCGTTTGAGGGTTGAACGCATTACGAGAAATAAAATCGACAATCGCCTTCCTCTTCTCTTCTCGTAATAAGCGGCGCTGTTCCGTTGTAAGGTGGACTTCTCCCTCCTTCACAATTTTAGGGGCAATTTCCTTAATATCAAGGGTGTGAAAAACATTCTGAATATCCCCTTCTTTTGCTTCTTCTCCTTTCTTAGCGTCCGTGTAAATCGTATCGGTTACAAGCAAATCATCCAAACGAATGGATTGATTACGTTTCAATTTGAGTGCAAGATCCGGGTCAACGAATATCTCAAAGTGTTTTCCTTCTTTTGTGTAGCGGGCAATCACCGCGTCTTCTAGTTTCACCATATTACATCACTCCACCCACGCAAGGGGGAATAAATCATGTTGGGTTTGATACATGACTAATCAACTGAACCATTTACTTGCTATCGCTTCCACCACTCGAAGATGATTTAGAAAGAATAGACTTTAGTGTTGCTTTGTCAATACGATTGAAAGGAGAATCCCTATCAATATACCCAAAATCTACTCGGTCTAATCCAAGCTTTTGACCTTTCTGAAGACCATGTTCTAATGCACCAAACACTATCTTCACCGCTTGTTCACGCGAAAGATTAGATTGATAGTTTTCCTCAAAAAAATCCATTGCCTCCTTCCTTCCCTGTCCTACTGCCACTGCTAAATATTCAGCAAGTGCACCGGATGGTTCTGTTTCAAACAAACGAGGACCGGTTTCATCAAAACCGCCAATAATAAATGAAACACCAAAAGGACGCATTCCTCCATACTGAGTAACAATCTGCATATTACCCGAAATATCCTTCGCTAATGTTTCCACGTGAATGGGCTCATCATAATACATCACATTTTCCTGTGCCTTAATCCGAGCACCCTGCACGAGACGACGGGCATCTCCCACTAATCCAGCAGAAACCGCCGCAATATGGTCATCAATTTTGAATAATTTCTCAATCGAATCGGGAAGCATCAGCTTGCTGGTTACATTCTTATCCGCACCTAACACTACCCCTGACTTATAGATACAAGCAGCCCCTGTTGTTCCCTGCTGGACAATCTTAGAGGCGTATTCTACCTGATATAATCTCCCGTCCGGGCTGAACATGGTAGCCGAACGATCGTATGCCGCACTTCTTGCTGAACCGGGGTACATTTTCCCATCACCCTATCCCACGGAGTAATTAACCATTTCAATTGATTCCGTGAGAAAATGAGGCAAGAATACTTTAAAAAAGAGCAGGCAGAAACCCCGTCGTTTCCCCTCATCCCATTAGGGGGATTGGTTCAATCTAGGTTTAAGCGTGTGAAGCGTACCACTCGTTTGAAGAGCATGAACCTCAACCGAATCATTGTGAATAATCGTAAGAAAAAGAAGAGAAGCAATCAAAGCATCCTTCCCAATATGAGAACAACGAAAAATACCAATACCATTTTGAGCGTTATAGGAAATGAAACGATAACGAAAAGTAGGAAAACCCAATATTCCAAAAGAATGCACCAAATGAGAATAAAATGATTTTTCAACTAATGATTTTTCAATAGGAGAAGGAGAAAATACACGAAAAAGAATATAGCGTTTCTTCCCACGCAAACTTAGTGGAATCGTCGCAATACGCACTTTTTTTTGCTTCATTTCACTACCCCGCGAGATAAAACATACCCTAAGTAATGCAGAAGGGAAGCCTGCTCAACAGGGGAAATACACTCTTCCTCTTTCCGGGCAAAACTTCCAACATGCAAGGGAATCTTTTCCTTGCTCAACAAAAAGGCTATTTTCCTAAACTCCATAAGAGAATTAGTATTTTTTTGTGCGAATGCTTCCCGCAAATCACGCAGAGAAAAAACCACTTCTAATGAATTATTTTTTGCCCCCGTCATCCACGCATAATCAATAATAGGAGGACCATTCATGTTAACGTGAACAAACGATAAGCCGGATAATTTCAATGCGTCAACTGCATTCTGTAAAGAGTGAAGCGTCACCATGCAGGGAATCTTTTGAGAGGCACAGCGCTGCAATTCGGCACGATCCAAAACAGGAAGAAAAACCATTTTAGTATGAAAAGGAAGCGTGTCCATTTGCAACTCATGAACAGAAGAATACAATACTATTTTCCTACTGCGTGTAACGAGTGCTGATGGAAAAATGAAATCCATGCAGAAAAAATGAGAAAAGAGTTTAATTGCCTGACTATTTTCCCTGCCGAGCATGTGCACGCAAAGAAGGACGAATCTTTTCCGTACCGCGGGAACCTGCCGGTTTTCCTAAACCACGATTCTTCTGCCCGGCGGATGTCTTACCTCGAAAAACGCGACCGCCGTGCTGGGGTTCCATAATCCAATTCAAATCCTTGTCTTTCATCACTCTTGGATTGCGAGGGTCTACCAAAATAACTTCAAAATAGTGTGCACGACCGTCCACTCCCACTTTGTAACTGTTCAACACTTCCATATTAGGATAATGCGTTTGCGCACGCTCCTCCGCCATGACTTGAATACTTTTCTTCCGGGTCATGGAAGCAATACCCATACGCTTAGGCTTGCGTGCACGACGAGGACGCAAAAACAATCCTCCCCCCCTGCGGACACGAACACGTGCAACCGTAACGCCTTGAATCGCCTTGTATCCTAACGCACGGGCACGCGTAATATTGAATGGCTTATCCACTTTTACTACGGCACCAAGAGCACGACGATATTCCATCATACGGGAACGATAAATAAGACCGTAATCCGTCTCCCCGGATTGGTCGTGTTTCCACTCACGCTGAATAGTCTGTTGAACGTGCTTGGTAAAAGTCATACAAAGTCTTCTCTAAGCAAAAGGCTCCTGGAAACGCTTTTAAATTGACTTCATGGAAAAGACCATTCCCCTAGAAGAAATAAGAAAGAATAGAATAAAGCCCCGCTCGCTTGGAAATAGTGTTGTTTTTAGTGATGCATCTTTCCAGGATGGTTTTTAAGGAGTTGAAAGGGAAAAACAATCATGCACTGCCAACGATGCACACGAGAAGGAGTTATCATCTTGCCCTACGGCCCTCATTTCCTGTGCGAGGAACACTTCCTCTATTTCTTTGAACACCGCATCCGAAACGTGACCCGAACGAATGCTTTTTTCAAAAAAGAAGATCGAATCGCTGTTGCCGTATCGGGGGGAAAAGACTCGGTAGTAGCACTCAATCTTATCAAAAAAATAATGCCACGAAACGAAATAATAGGAATAAGCATTGATGAAGGAATTGAGGGTTATCGAAACAAGGCGATTGAAGAAGCAATAAAAAATTACAAAAAACTAGACATTCCCTACAAAATTGTCCAACTCAAAAAAGAAATAGGAAACACCATGCAGGAAATCGTGCAAAAAACAAACGAAAACAAATGGAAGGAAAACAGTTGCACTTTCTGTGGAGTATTCAGGAGAAAATACATCAACAAAACTGCACGTGAAATAGAAGCGGACAAATTGGTAACAGGACACAACCTGGATGATGAAGCGCAGAGCATATTGATGAATATCACCACGAATCGGATGGAAAGACTATCCCGAATGGGGCCCAAAGTGAAAACCATGGAGTTAAAGGAATGGGTTCCCCGAGTAAAACCATTGTACGACAGCCCTGAAGAAGAAGTAGAACTGTTTGCACGAATGATGAGGTATCCTTTCTATGGGGACGCATGCTGTCCATTCTCACACGGAGCAGACCGAAATATTTATCGAATGATGATTGACCAAATGGAAATGAAAAAACCGGGAAGCAAACAGGGAATCATCAAAAGCTTTTTACAAATGAAACCATTCATCGAAAAAATGGACTCCGCTCAACAATTACAATCCTGCAGCACGTGCGGAGATTTAAGCTCCCAACAAAAATGCCAAGCATGCCAATTCGAAAAACGCATACGTGAAACGGTTATCCGCTCGCCCAGTACAAACCCGCATTCCGACTCTCTGGAAAAGAAAAAAAAACAAAATGAATTAGTGAGTCCTGCGACCGGTCACTGCGGGTGAAGTTGTGTTTTTTTCCCTAATGACTTTATAATATCCTTTAGCCTCGGATCCCTGCTGAGTTTTCCTCGAATGAGATAAAACAGACTCCGCACCTGCTGCGGGGTGAGCCCCATCTCACTGATCTCCTTTTTCGTCGGAAAATAACCTTTCAACATGACATGAACAAAGAAATTGTGTTGTTTAGAGCTTAGGATTTTCTTGGCTACCTTCTTGACAAAATCGAGGGAATCCTTCCATTCCCCCACACGCGAAGGATTAGTAACCGGGCGAGCCCAAAGAGAACGAATACCTTCTCCCGTTATCTCTCTCGAGGCTGTTCTCTGTTTTTTCATCCTCTTGAGCCACTTGGGAAGCTCCGAATTCAGAACGATATCGATAAATGTGGTAACCGCCCCACGCGAGGGGTCATACTTTCCAATATATCGCAAAAGCATATTCAACGCTTCCTGTTCCAATTCCCTGCCTTTAATACCCACTCCTTTCGCACGAGAGTAATAATCATTTTTCTTGCAAAAAGACCTAACATATGAAACATGCTCGGGCAACGTTTCACGAGTCAGGATTCTTACCCCTCCCCCGCTGGGACGTGGAACCACAGGTCCTCTTTTTCCACTCTTTCCCCGCACAACCCGTTGACGTCGAGGAATCATATCCAATCCACCTGATGAAATACCATCCGTCCGTTAGATGGACAATTGACCTTAAATGCTTTCCTTGCCACCCTCATTAGGAAGAGAGCCCCGTAGTCTATCGGCTAGGATGCCACCTTGACATGGTGGAGGGGGCAGTTCGATTCTGCCCGGGGCTATCTTGTTTTGGCTCATCATCACCTTTTACCCAAAAATGCGTTCGGATTCTTCCCGGGGTGTTTACAGGCAACCTTTTTATCATTCAAATGGAAGGATTTCCATTCCCCTTTTATTCCACTTATTTCCAATCAACGTATGCCCAACCAGGAAGCTATCGTAGAGAACATCCGAAAACTCAAGGAAATGGGATTAGAGGACGAAGACCTTGTTCATGAATTGGAGAATAGTGGCATCCCCAAAATCCAAGCGGAACGATGGGTAAGGGAATCAAAAAACCTCACAACCAATGAAAGACCACACGAAGAAAACATTACTCCCAAACTCATTCCACCCAAACAAGAAACCATTCCAACCTATTCCGCACCGCGCCCGCAAGAATCAATTGAAAAATTATGGGAAAAAGGAATTTTGGCAACAGTCGATTCAAAACTATCCCAAATGGAGAAATTGAAAAAAGAATTAGACGACGTGATAGAAAAGCGAGTAAATGCACACTACGAGGTTATGGAAAAAAAACTCGAAACATTATTTCAAGCACAACGAGAACTTTTTCGCTTTAAGATGGACGCACAGATGGACGCCAAAGTAAAAGACGTGGAAGAAATACTCAACCAAAAAATAGACGAAATACGAAACATCAACACGGCAACACAAGAAGACTTGCAACGGATTAAAGGACAGAAAATGATCATCACCGAACTAGTAGCTGACTTAAGCACCAAAACAAAACAATTGGAAGAAACACGAAGAGAAATAATGGATGAAACGGCAAAAAAACTAGAAGAACTACAAGAAAAAATAGACGCTTTACTTGATGAGACGGATGAACGCATCCGAGGAGTAGAACACCGGGCAACCAAAACACTAGAATTAGAAGAAAAAATCACCATCGGATTAACCGAACAGGTAGAAACACAAGCAAACCGAATACTCGAAGACCGAGTAAAAGACTTGAGACAAGAAATAAAGGACGAAATCATTCAACTCAAAAAAATGGGAGCAGACCTATCATCCAAAGATATTCAAGCAACACTGCAGGAGTTTGCCAATATCAATCTAGAAATGAAAAAAACAAAACAGGATATCGAAGGGATGGTATTACGCAAAAGTACGGATATTGATGCTGCGTTAGAAAAGAAAATGATGGACGTAGACAAAATAGTAAACACAAAAATGGAAACCATTGTCACTATGAAAGAAAAAGATTTCTTCAAACGCATCGAAGAACAAGCAGGAGAAATGGCTACCGCCCAAAGGGAATTAGGACAAAAACTATTAGAAGGAGAAACAAAAATACAGAATCTAGACACGTATACAAAACAATTCCTTGAAACGCTCAAAAAAGCAAACCTAGAAAGAGAAGACCAGCTCACCGATTTTAGGAAAAAACTAGAAGAATTCGAATCACGCGCAGGAGAAAAAATGGCACTTCTAGAATCACGAACCAAACAACTCGATATTATTGTAAGCCAATTATCCCAACTCATGATTCAATGGAAAACACAAATGGATACAACAAAAGAAACAAATAAAAAACAAGAAAATCCAGCAACACAAGAAAAGAAAACAGGATTCGGAATATTCGGAAAATAAAAGAAAAGGAGTTTATAGGGCAAAAGGGCAATTTTTAATGGTTTCTCACAACTCTTGAAAGGATTGAGCCGATCGGTCTATCAAACGCAAGCAAAGATAGTCTGTTAGCCTCAACCAATAAACGCAGTTGGGCGCTTGGCGCAACGGTAGCGCGCTTCCATGGCATGGAAGAGGTTGGGGGTTCAAATCCCCCAGCGTCCATCATATATTTGGATATCGCATCATGATGAATTCTGACAAGCATTTCTTTTGACCGGGCGCGACTTTTCTTTTCTAAAGAAAAGGGGTGCGTTCCGAATCCCCCAGCGTCCACTTACTCTTTTTTTGAAAAACACGCGCAGGGCTTTCCACGGAGCCGACGCTTTTGTTCAGCAAGTGAATCAATCAACTCATCCTGGAAAGCAAGCCCTTTGGCGTGGCGCTTTTCCAAAGGAGATTTGTGCGCGCAGCCCCGTTTCTCCATTTCCACAACCAACGCATCATGACGCTTAAATAAGGCACGCAGTTTCCCCGCCCAGCGCTTTGTTTCGGGATGATGCAAATAACCTTTCTTTTTGTTCACATAAATTGACCAGATGGCATGCAGTTCGCGGTGCTCCCCAAGCAAGTGGACGCGACAAAGCCGACTAGGTGGAATATCCCAGATACGCACAGATGTATCCGGCTACGGAGAAATTAAAAGAATATTATCTCCGCGCAACACGACTTTCCCGTATTTTGTCTTGGGCTGGCCGTTCTCGAGCGATTCTGCATCCTCAAGCACGAGGTTCATGTGTACATCGAATGCTTTCAACACACCCCGAACGGACATGTTTCCTTTCAATTCAACTAATACGTTTTTTCCAATGCTGTCACTCAACCAATCAAATGGACGCGAAACAGAATTGCTTGCGGTATTATTCATTATTTTTTCCTCCTTTTATCTTGGAAAAGATTCCAAAAAGATGATACTATACTTTGACTTCCTCGACACCCGCTGTTTTAGAATGATGCCCACCAAACAACTTAGAAAAGAAACGAATGATTCCAGCAAAAATACCCGGAGAGCTCTTTGCTTCTGCCTGCACGGGCAATCCTGCCAAACGAGCAGCCAATCGCTGAATCTCAACCGATGACTTGGCTTGAGGATTGCGCAACATCACCGGATCCGTCTTGTCACGCTGGAAAGAATGACGCATCTCATCATCATACGGAATGGTGGCATACACTGGAAGTTCCATCATACGCGATACTTCATCCTTTGAAATTTCCCCTTTCTCAAAATGAACCATGTTCAACACAACCCCTAATGGTTTACTCCCTAAACGCTGCGCCACAATCTTTGTCTTCAACACATCCGCAATAGAAGGAGAATCAGGAGTAGCAATAAGCAGGCATTCCTCTGTTGCCGCAATCGACGCAAGAACACTTTTTTCTATGCCCGCAGGACCATCCAACAAAACAAAATCAAACTTGTGCTGTATCGCCTTGATAACGCTTGCCAGCCTATCCGCATCCACACGACGATAATTTTCAAGACTCAAACCAGAAGGAATAAGCTTCACACCCGCAGGACCATCATAAATAGCATCCTGCACCCCCGCTTCGCCTAACAACACATCATGCAACGTAATAGGAGAAGACTGCATTCCTAACAACAAGGAAAGATTCGCCATGGCAATATCCGCATCGACTAAACAAACATTCATCCCCCTCTTAGAAAGAGCAATCCCCAAATTGGCGGCGATGCTCGTCTTCCCAACGCCCCCTTTCCCTGAAACAATCGTGATACTTCTACCCATACTCGTTCACCGAACAACGGACGGAATACACTCATAACATACACGGGTCATTTTAAATCATCCCACTCAAAGGGGGTTATTCCCCATGCGCCTTCAAAAAGGACTCTATTTCCTTCGCCAATGCCTGCAACTCTACTCTCGTCATATCACTCGCTGCCCGAATAATGTAGACTTTACCATTGTAGGGGAAAACCATGAACCAGTTTTCCTTATCCTTTATCAAAATAGTCTCGCTTTCCGGGAGCTCGGTTTTAATATAATTAAACATGGCACTCCCAATAATCGCCTCAGAAAAATCATTCCCGTCCGTTGAAATAACAATGCTCCCATTGGGAGAACAAATACAAATGCTATCCACCAAATGCTTTTTCTTCATACTCTGAATCAAGTCCTGCATGGAAGTCGTGTTCAACTCGAACTTATGACGAGAAAGAAAATGATTAAGCAAATGCATCTGATCTTGAGAAGGGCCCTCTTCTTCCACATCCAATACTTTGCGTGTTATTCCCCGAACCAATGAACGAACCCTGTGCATCACCATCAATACCACAACCTTTTCCTCACATTATTACTTCCCATCAATTCCTGATAAACCAAACTTTTGAAACAATGATTCTTTCGTCTGCGGTAAAGCCGTTTTAGCACTAGAAGAAATTTTTTCCCCAAGAGTGGAATCATATTCCTCCTTCACAAGAGACTTGAGTTGGCTTTTAGCAAGCGGTTTGGAAAACTTGATTGACGCATTAAACGCAGTAACCAAATCCACTTGCTGCACCGACAAATCCATCACATCAATCACACCACTCTTAGAAGCAAAAGCATTGAACACATGAACAAGAGAATCATCCCCATTCAACGTAGCATGAGAACCATAATACTCATACGATGCACCAATTCCCTGACCATTCCTAAACAATAAAGCAGATTCCTCAATACCATTCAAGCCCAGCAACGTTTCAATCGTGTAACCGGAAAAATTATTCAATGAAAGATTTTCCAACTCCTGCCTCGCAGGAAAAGAAACAATCGACTTCCCTGCCGTCCGCAATACGCCCGTGGGTAGATTCATAGATGGTTAACCCTCAAATAGGGCTAACGATTACTAGATTATTAAGCATAAGGGGTCTATTTATCCCAATAAAGAAGGCGGAACCCGCATTCCTTAAAAATAAACCGCACCCGTCCTCTATCACCCAAGTGAACAACGCATGAGCGAAATCAAATTTGTGAACGTAGGGCATTTACGCGAAGGAGGATATGTCATGATTGACGGATTCGTCTGCCAAATCAAAGACATGGAAAAATCCAAACCCGGAAAACATGGAAGCGCAAAAGCACGCATCACCGCCATCGGCGTATTTGACAATCAAAAAAGAAACCTCATGGCGCCCGTACACGCGGACGCAGAAGTACCCGTAGTTGAAAGAGGAAACGCCCAAGTGGTTGCCGTCATGGGAGGACAAATCCAAATAATGGACGTGACAACATACGAAACACACAACGTGGCAAAACCCGCTGAACTAAAAGACCTAAAATCAGGAGACGAAGTAGAATACCTACGATACGACCTGAACTTTAAGATATTACGAAAGAGATAAAAAAAAATTGCGTCGCTATTCCAGGCAAGGAAGCGAAAAAGGTATATAAAGAAAGGGCGGCTCTTTCCCAACGATTCAGCATGAGGGCACCTTTGATTCTATTCACGTTGCTGTTACTTGTTATTCTACCCGGATTGGTATCTGCAAAAATTGTGTGTAAGACGTCTGACTCGATATCAGATGGAATCGTAGTCGTCAAGTTATCTGCCCCTACTAATGCTCATGCGGAAACGTATAATTATTCGGGCGGAATATATCCCATTAAGATTCGGTGTAAGGAAGACACGGGAGTTAGTCTCGATAATGGAATAGCTGGATCCGTGACATTGATGCAGTTGAGCACTATCACAAACGCACACGCACAAACTAACGGGTCTGGGGGAACGTATACCATCAATGTAAATGTTGGGGAGAGTGAGGGGGGAAATTTGGAAGTGCAGACAGTAACTGCCCCATTGAACTGCAGTAATCTTGGAACAGAATGGGATGATGTAGTCCACTTATCTGGAACTACCAATGCCCACCTCGAGGCACCGGAACAATCAAACTACTCTATCTACCTATGTTTGCGATATGATAGTGGTGGAGTGCCCGTTGAGCCAACGGAAAACATTGTTTCTGTCAAGATTCCTAATAAAACGGGAATCCTAACTTCAATCAATGATAATGAAGAACTTAGTATTCCAATTAACCTAAAAAAAGAAGCCATTAATTCCTTAAATATAAACACGAGGGAAATAATTATAGCAAGTGTTTGTAATTTAGATATATCATCGTGCCAAACTGCAACCGACTTTCAGAAATATCTTGTAGGCATCATAAATGATGGGACTTCTCCAACATGGAGTGGAACTGTTTTTACCAATAGAAAAGGAACAGCATATGGAATTTACACTCTAATATCCCCGCTTACAAATATACCAATAAACTTAAACGATATAATACGAATTGAATCATCTCCGGGTGTTTATGCCGCAAATATCGAGGCATTAGGAGGAATATACAATTATTTCTATATTGTGAATCCAACTACTATGAGTCTTTCCCCCGGAAATTATCGTTTCCATGCAGTAGGATTATGGGGGGAATATGATTATTCGGGTGGAACCAGTAATAAAGCAGAAACACAAGCGTATGCTAATTCAGATAACTTTGACTATTTTGATTTTGAAATAAAAGACTCGAGCGGTCCCGGCCCGGGCGGTCCCGATGGAACCGGCGGTGACATCTTCTCCATTAAGGATATTTCGTTTGTCCCCAATCCACCAATCGAGGGAGGGAATATTGTAGCCAATATTACCATTTTGAATAAGCAAACGGATATCACTGCCACCAACGCGACAATATTAAATGTGGTCATCCGGGATGGAGATGGAAATCCTATTCCGGGAACCCCAAATGATTATTTCACGCAACAACAAATTACATTTGACTCTGTTTTCCCCGAAAAAACCATCCCCATCCAAATCTCCACCGCCGGCATTGCTGATGCGTTCGCCCCCGGGGAAACGTTTACGTTGTATGCGAGCATCGACCCGTATGTGGAATCCCCGCCCGTTGGAGAAAAAGATGACAGTGAAACCATTACCGGCAACAATTCGGCTTTCCGTACGTTTACGGTGGTGAATCCACAGAGAGCAATCAGTGTTCCGGATGCACCGTGGTGGATGGCGTTGGTGGTGGTGGGAATAGTGTTAGGATGGATGTTCGTATCCACTCGCTCAACGAAAACATTACGAGGAAGAAGGGGAAAATTCGCGTTTGACAAATAATACGTTTCCTTTCCTTATTTTTTTCTCCCCCATTTTGGCAGGATGCTGAAGAACAGTATAGTGCGGCTCATCCAGCCCGAACTGCGTGCGGATTTCTACGCTGGATTTGGGAAGAACCGGATAGATAAGAATGGATAGTTGCCTCAACAATTCTACTTCCGTTGCAAGAAGTTTCTCTACCTCGGCACGCTTCCCTTCCTTCATTAGTTTCCATGGTTCCTTATCCGCAATATACTTGTTTCCCAATGCGACTATTTTCCACGCATACTGTAAACCATTCTGAATGTCATGCGAGAGAAAAGAAAGATAGGATTGCTGCGCATGCTCATTGGACTGAGAAAGAATTTCCATATCTAAATCAATGAGAGGAATAACACTATTACAATACTTTTCAATCATCGACAACACGCGGTAAACAAGATTACCCAAACCATCCGCTAATTCCGTATTATTCCGCTCGATGAGATTTTTTTCACTGAATGACATGTCGTTTCCCAAAGGGGACTCGCGCAATAAATAGTAACGCAATGGTTCAACACCGTATTTTTCCATTATGAGTAATGGATCCACCACATTCCCCTTCGATTTAGACATTTTTTCCCCATGCTCATCATTCACAAAACCGTGCACGAGAATCTGTTTAGGCAATGCAATCCCCACACTCATAAGCATGGCCGGCCAAAGCAAAGAATGAAAGCGGCTAATGTCCATCCCAATCACGTGAACATCGGCAGGCCAATAATCCGTATAGGACTTATCAGGATAACCGCAAACCGTGAGATAATTCACAAGAGCATCTCCCCAAACATAAATCGTATGATCCTTGTTTATGGGAGTGGGAACACCCCATGAAACAGATTTGCGGGAAAAAGAAATATCATTCAATCCCTTTTTCATGAACTGCTCCATCTCGTTTTTCCTAAACGGAGGAAAAATGTTGTGTGAATGCTGGGCATACCACTGCTCCAATTTCTCTTGATACGCACTCCACTTGAAAAAATAACTTTCCTCTTTTACTTTCTCTACTTCCTTTCCGCAATGGGGATTGGGACAAAACTTTTTACCATCACGATCAACTAGGTCTTTTTCCGTCCAAAAAGTCTCATCACTCACGCAATACCAGCCCTCATACATATCGGGATAGATGTCATCCGCATCAAACAATGATTGGAAAAAAAACTGGGCCGCTTTCACATGCTCTGAATTAGTAGTTCGAATAAACGTATCATAGGAAATAGAAGCCATATCAAAAAGACGCTGAAACTCAACCGCCATTTGGTCAACATACTGCTGGGTTTCCATCCCAGCACCCTTTGCCGCCTTCTGGACTTTCTCCCCGTGCTCGTCCACCCCTACACTAAAAAGAACTTTTTCTCCATTCAAGCGGTGGATGCGCGCAATAACATCCGCAATGGTTTTCTCATAAATATGCCCCATGTGAAGCTTCGCATTAGGATAATCGATGGCACAGGAAACGAAAAAAACCTTGGACATAGAACGGAAGGATAAGGAGGGGCTTTTAATAATGACCCTTGTCCTGCCGGTTTTCATCGAAGTTGATAAAAAAGGATTAATACTGCTCTATCTCCCAAATGGATACGATACATTTGCCTCCCGAATAATCTTATCCAATACTTCCGAGTGAAACCAACCAATTTTTCGAAGCTTGAAAGAGTGGATTCATTGTTCGAGCAACTTTTTTCCCGCAGTCAGTCTTCTGTGTAATATTTCTCGTTGACGCTTTAACCTAACCAGAAAATCCGATGCTCTCCCCCCGCTGTTTGGAACTCGGGACGCACTTAGAAGATACTTCCGTATTTCACGCAGTCCACCATCGATTTGGTCGATGCGTGCTTGTAGAAAACCAAGCGCTCGAATTAATTTTTGGTAATCAAACTTTTTTGTTCTGATTGCTTCCTTCACATAGTTAATAGTCTCCCTTTCTTTGGGATTGATATATGGTCTTCGCGGTGAAGAAAAACTTTGCATTAATTTGATTACTCTTAGCAATCCTTCCTGCCTTTCATTGAAAATATCAAGTCGTGCAGTATGCCTTACATCCTCTTCTTGGGCTTTGTAAAAAGGATCCCCTTTTTGTGCCCGGTGCCGTGGAAAACGAGTCCACTGCCCATTTCTGCGTTTCGAAAACGAACTCATTCTAGCTTGTCGTTATTCATCTTTTTAACTTTAGAGGAGGCTTGCGCATCGTCGAGAATAGTTTAATCGACCAAAGTTAGCCTTTTATATAACTTTGGTAGATTTATCTTATTATGAACCTGCCATTGGACAAACGCCTCAAACGCCAATCCCACCGAGATATCGCCCGTTTGCAGGATGTATTGGTTCAGATAGTCTATGACCTCGAACCCGGAGCCGTCATGCATGGCGGAACCGCCATCTGGAGATGCTTCCATGGAAAAAGATTTTCCGAAGACGTTGATTTCTATCTATCACCCAAACCCAATTTTCAAGAGAAGTTCACCCAACAACTGGAAAAGGAGGGAGCGGTTCTTATCAAATATAGGAAAACGGCGAATGCCATCTATTCGGTGATACGAAGAGAACGGACGGATGTTTCATTCGAAACCACGTTCCGATCATCCAAAAACCCCGTGGCATCCAATTACGAAAAAAGCGATGGAACATTCCTTACGGTACTCACGCCAAGCCCGGAAGAACTACTCATAGAAAAAATCACCGCATTCCAAAACAGGAAACTCATCCGAGATATTTACGATGTCTATCACTTGAGTGTTATTGCTAATCTCCCAACAACCGAACGAAAAATACTGTCCAAAAAATTATCTACTCTCCCGAGACCGATTGACGAAGAAAATCTCCAAAACATCCTCCTCGAAGGAGCCGTTCCCACATTCAACCAAATGATTGATGCCCTCCAACGGAGGCTCCACGCATGACTATTCCTCACGAGATCATTGAACATTTCAAGGAATGGCCTTGCTTCACGACTCGTGACGTGCAGCTCTGGCTCAAAACCAAAAAAAAAATCCAAGGAATACGTCAAACTGCTCCTGCATACTCTCATCCAAAAAAAGAAAATCCAATCCATCAGAAAGGGAAATTATACGATGCAGGAGGACCCCATCGTGGCAGGATTCATCTTCCAGCCATTCTACTATGGACTTCATTATGCCCTATCCTACCACCGGCTATGGACACAAGCAACCAATCCGGTCATCCTCACCACCAAGAACGTCCGACGAGGAGTGCGCGAAATGATGGGAACCCGTTTCGTCCTGAGGCACATTTCACGAAAACTCTTTTTCGGCTATGAAACTATTCAGCAATACGATTACTGGATACCCGTATCTACCGTTGAAAAAACGTTGATTGATTTCGTCTATTTCAGACAAAAAATACCAGCGGAAGCCATGGAAAACATCCTGCGAAAAACGGACACGGAAAAACTGAAAAAATTATTGAAAAACGTTCCTGCGTGGACACGGAAAAGAGTAATGAAAATAGTGAAAACCGACCACGAAATTATTCCAAAGAAATAAAGTGGCGATCAGAATTGTTAACATTTCTCTGGAGGCATTACATTTTTTCCAAGTATTTTTTGAACGCCTGACGATCTACTTCTTCGTCAAGTTTTTCAATTTCTTTTTGAGATATCCAAATGAGTTCTGCTGCTTCTTTTTTCTTTATTTTTCCCTTCCATTTTGTGCAAACAAAGTATTGTACGGTGTATTGTTTTTTATCTTTCTCCCAAGGGAACGAGCACAAAGCATAATAGTTCAAAGGTTCAATGTCAAGTTCTTCTTTTGTTTCTCTTAGAAATGCTCGTTCTTCTGTTTCATTAGGTTCAACATGCCCTCCCGGAATCCAAGTGCACCCCGCCCCAAATGGGTCGTTCGATTTTCTAACCTCTGCTAAAACACACTTATCTTTTACGATGAGTATTGCCACCAATGATTTTATGGACATCTTATTTTCACCTCGTTCTCAAGTGATTTATTTTATTTTTTAGCTTTTCTACTGCTTGATCGAGCCCCCACACGTCCTAAATTCCTAGAGAGAACCTTATTTCGGGATAATACACACACCCCAGCAATCACCCCAAAGAAATAAATAGTCCCCCCCCCTAGGGAAGACATGCCAGTAACCATACGAGGAAAAATAGCCAAGGGAATCTTAAGAAAAACAAGATATGAGGAAGCCCCCTTCAGGGGAGTACGACCCCCATTATCCCGAAGAATTATGGGGCGCAAGGCCATGCTCAGATGGCACCGAGAAGTGGACAACCGAATAAGAGAAATGGAACACTATTTGCACCAGAATAGAGAGACGTTGATTGATGGGAACATCCGATTGCCCCCTGGTTTGAAACGGATTAAGAAAAGTCATCGAATTGATATTGTCTGTGCGAGTGCAATAATGGGCTCAATGGGTTCACTTATAGGAGGAGCAACGGATAGAAAAACCGCTGTATCAGCGGCAATTATTGGTGCAGGGATTGGGGCTTTTTGGGCGAGAGGCCATTGGTATCGCACGATGATAAAGGATTACAAAGGGTTAATACGGATGCTCAAAACCAGCCATTTGTTTGTCTCCCGCGAAGGGAAGCCATTGAATAGGAATCAGGTGGAACAAAATACTATGATCGTTGAGGGGATTCTGCGTGCACTACTGAACATGTCCTCCCACAACTCCAAGGCCATTGAAGGACTCCAAGCCTGAATCGGCCACTTATTTCCAACCTGCTGTCGTCGGGCGACTCCTGTATTCCGTTTCAAGCCAATGGACAGTTCAGAACCCAAAGAAGGGATTGCTGGGGATGTTCGAAAAACCAATCCACCCGCATTAAGTAGAAGGAAAACGTTGGAGATTGACTCCCCAAAAAATTAGATGAATACGTATCCCAATCCGTTGGCGAAAAGCCGCCAAAAGCGCTTTATATAAGGAACCAGCGTGAGCCATTATGGATGGGAATGAATACAAAGAAGCACGGTTTGAACGACCTGAGGAGACGGAGATTGCCTTCACTACGGGAAAAGGAGAAGCCAATCCATTCATCCCAAAATTCGAGGAATTCTTTTCTACGTTAGAGTATAAGAAAAAAATAGAAAAACTCGCGCACGAATACCCGCAGGAGCGTTCCCTCATTGTAGATTTCAACGATTTGGATTCGTTTGATTACCAACTAGCAGAAGAATTAATGGAGCACCCGGACTTGCTCATGGAAGCAGCCAAACTCGCTGTACAAAAAATAGAAGTATCCGTATTGCAGTTGGATTCATTCACTCCAAACGTGCGCTTTCGTAACTTACCCAAAGATAAACAATCACTCGTACGGGATGTGAGCGCTGCACAATTGGGAAAACTCATTTCAGTAGAAGGAGTCATCCGCCAAGTAACAGAAGTCATGCCCAAACTCAAAAATGCCACATGGCGATGCAGAAGATGCGGAAACACATACCTTATTGCACAAGACGGACATCAACAAAGAAAACCGGTATTGTGCAGCTGCAAGAACAGGGACTTTGAACTCGTTCCTGAAGAATCGCGATTCGTGGATTATCAAAAAATACAAATACAGGAACCATTGGAAATGCTGAAAGGAAGCGAACAAGCAGTAAATCTAGATGTATACATCGAAGACGACTTCGTGAACAAAGTGTACCCGGGAAACCGAACTCAAATTACCGGAATCCTACGATTGTATCCACCCAACAAGGATAAGAAAAACGTGTACGGACGATATTTAGAAGCCATTCACTTAGAAGAAACAGAAAAAGAATTCGAGGACATTATCATTGAGGAAGAGGAAGAACAAAAAATAAAAGAATTAGCCAAAGACCCAGCCATTTACCAAATGCTCGCGCAGAGTATCGCACCCGCTATTCACGGGCATGATATTGTAAAAGAAAGCATCGCATTGCAATTATTCGGAGGAGTAAAAAAGAACATCCCGGGAAGCACCACAATAAGGGGAAACGTACACGTGCTATTAGTAGGAGATCCGGGGACGGGAAAATCGCAGCTGTTGGTCGCCGCGGACCGAATCGCTCCCAAATCGGTGTACGTGGCGGGAAAAACAAGCTCAGGAGTTGGACTCACGGCAAGTGCAGTTAAGGACGATTTTGGAGAAGGAGGATGGACGCTCAAAGCAGGAGCACTCGTGCTTGCGAGCGGAGGAATGGTGATGGTGGACGAATTTGATAAAATGGAGTGTTTGACCGGAGATTCCCTCGTGTGCACTGAAAATGGAAAACTTGCCCCCATCCAAACCATTTTCGAAGAATCCAAGAAACATGGAAGGATTGAGACAACTGCAAAGGGAACAAGCGTCCGGGATATCCAAAACCAATTCGTTTTATCCATGAATGCACAACTGAATATTATCAAACGCCGAGTGGTGGCCGCGCACGAATACCCACATGATGGAAGAATATTGCAAATACGGTTGCAGAGCGGGGAAAAAATCAACGTGTCCCCCAACCACCCGTTCTTTACTACAACGGATAAAGAAGTAAGAACGATTAAAGCAGGTTATTTGCAAAAAGGGAGTTTTATTCTCGTTCCAGCAGCACTTCCAAACGAAGAATCCGAGGACTCCAATACATCATTAGCACGACTATACGGATACTTGGCAGGAGATGGGAATGTCACCTACAATCCTCCCGAAAACTATATGATCCGGTTCACCAACAAGGACCCGGATCTCCTAGAAGACTTCAACCGTTGCTGTACGGACGTGTTCAGCAAACCGACCATTTACCCGAGTGAAATCAGGGAAGGCGGACTCTCTTCTACTCGCGTAAACGGTCAATCTCACGTAGACCACATTGCTCAACACGCCCCGGGACTGATGGAAAAATACAGTGACAAGTATTCACCCAATATTCCATTCCTATCAGAAGATAATGCCATTCACTACCTGCGCGGACTCTTTGACTCAGAAGGAAACGTGGACATCGTGCACCAACAAGTATCTTTCTCCTCGACGAGTGAGCGAATCACCATGGAAGTCAAAACCCTCCTGTTGAAGTTAGGAATTCTTTCCCAGATACAATACAAGAAACCACACGAAAAACGCCGAGCATCCTACAGCCTGCGAATCACCGATTCGGAGTCCATTGCCAAATTTTCAGCAAAAATAGGATTTACCAGCACACGAAAACAAGGCGCACTCATGAAATTCACTCCATCATCACGAGAGCACAGCGTTCTAAATATCATCCCGCACATCGGCCCTCTCCTAAAAGACATCCGGACAGGACTTGGTCTGTATCAAAAAGAATGCGGATTGAACGCAGCCACTTACCATAATTTTGAGAGCGGACAGGCAAATATCACCCTGAAAAAGGCCCGCAAGGTACTGGAAGTATTCAAGGCCCACCACCAAACAAACCTTTCTCCAAAAATTCAGCAAAAAATACAGTATTTTGAGATGTTGGTAAATGGCAACGTTCTCTGGCGAAAGGTGAGCGAGGTTAAAGAAGTAACCCACTCTCCTGCGCACCGGATAAGCTACCAGCAGACCCACCAGATTAATCACCTCCTTTCCACCATTGGTTTTCCAAAAATAGCACAAAAAAATATGAAGAAACAAATCCCATTGATTATGGAAAAACTGAAAACAAAACAGTCACGCATTCATTCACTATTTATGAAAATAGAATGGAAAGAGGAAAATATTCGAGATGCAATCGCAAACGAGTCCATCCCCCACTCCATGATTGCCAGCGACTTAGGGATACACCAATCCACCATCTCACGGTGGATTGGAAGACAGACCACGCCCCACACCTTTACCCCATATGATACAATCCCAATACTAAAAAAACACCTGTGCAAACAAAATGAACAGATTAAGGAAGTTATCCCATTACTGGAAAATGCCATTGCCACTCCAAAAACTAGGATATATGATTTAACGATTGAGGGCGACCACAACTTCATCGCCAACAATATCATCGTACATAATTCCGAAGACCGAAGCGCGATGCACGAAGCAATGGAACAAGGACAAGTAAGCGTAGCAAAAGCAGGAATCGTAACACGATTCAAAACCGACACGAGCGTTCTAGCGGCCGCCAACCCCAAACTATCACGATTTGACACGTACAAACCATTTTTCGAACAAATTGATTTACCCGCATCCCTCATCTCACGATTCGACTTGTTCTTCATGATGCGCGACACATTAGACAGAGGAAGAGATGAGACGATTGCCCACCACATTCTCGCCACGCATCGAGCAGGAGAACAACTATTACAATATCAACGAGGAATAAAGCAACGAATATCAAAAGAAGTGGAAGACCTCAAACAAAGCGTATTACCCATCATTAATACGGAATTATTACAAAAATACATTTCATACGCACGACAAAAAGTATTCCCCATGCTCACCGAAGAAGCCTCACTAGCACTGCAAAACTTTTACGTAGGACTGCGAGACCAAGGAAGGCAGGCAGGAAGCTATTCCGCAACCGCACGACAACTCGAAGGACTCGTACGATTAGCGGAAGCATCCGCACGCGTACGACTAAGCGAGGATGTAACGATTGATGACGCTGAACGCGCCATCCGATTAGTAAGAACATCATTAGAAGATGTGGTAAAAGACCCCGAGACGGGAAGAATTGATATTGACATTGTAACAAGCGGACAAACCCAATCCTCACGCGACCACATGCGCGTTATCACCGACATTATCAAGAGCAAGAGCAAAGAAATGGACAAGGTCCCCATACAAGATGTTATTGCGGAAGCCCTCTCAAGAGGAATTGATGAAGAGAAAGTAAGGGAATTCATCCAAAAATTGAAAAAAGCAGGAGAAATATACGAACCCAATCACGGGTTCCTAAAAAGCGCATGATTTTTACCCAAAAGAGTGGTTGGATTAAAAGCACCAGCCTCATTCTTCAAATATGGAGAAAGATTTACTAATCCAGCTAGCCGGATTTTTCCTCATCGTCAACATCCTGGGATTATGGGTGGGATATAACATTATTCAACAAGACATTCAACCCACCATTGTAAATGACAATCCGGAAGACCCAATTAATTCATTCGGATTGATTGGATACATGCTAGTTGGAACTATTTTCATCCTACTCGCCATCAAATTCTTCCCCGATAATGTATTATATTGGGTACTAAAAGCAACGGAAGTGCTCGCATTAGTGATAACGGCATTCATCACATTCTGGGCATTTGTTCCAGAGGAGTTTGCTATTCTCCTCGCGGTTGCACTCATTACCACCCGCGTCTTTCTACCCCAATACTTAATTTTACGCAATGTTTCATCCATTATCGCAACAGTAGGAGTGGGAAGCATGCTCGGTTCGAGTATTGGCGTTTTCCCCGTGATTATTTTCCTTGTATTATTAGGAATATATGACTATATCGCAGTATTCAAAACAAAACACATGGTAACAATGGCAAAAGCAGTAGCAAAAAAGAATTTGAGTTTTACATTCGCACTCCCAACAAAAAAACACCAATTTGAATTAGGAACAGGAGATTTAGTCATGCCCCTCGTTTTCAGCGTAAGCGTGCTGAATGATTCCATCATGAGAGGACTACTATGGCCGTATGCAACACTGCCCTCATTACTCATCCTTATTGCATCCTTCATTGGACTAGCATTCACCATGGATTATGGAAGCAAAAATATAGGAAAAGCCCTTCCCGCACTCCCACTCCAAGTGGGATTAATGATTCTAACCTATGGAGCAATTTCAGTATCGGGCATATTCCCATAAAAGAGAGACCGCTTCATTATCTAGAATGACATTACCTTCCACACGATTTGTTTTTTCAATCGGACTCTATCCTAAAACTCCGTTTGAAGGAAACATGGTGTGGGTGCATGGAATAGTTGAAGACATACGAAACAAAGTAGGAGAAACTATTTTCCATGTAAAAGATGAAAAAGGAAAATGGAGTGCGTATGGTGATGCAGTTGAAACAATCAAAATAGGAGATCGAGTACGCGCATACGGAATGATTGTCAACCAACCCGATGGAAACATGCTATTAGCCGCAAAATGGGTAAAAAAAATAGAAAAAGAAGAATACGCGTTTTGTGAGAAACAAACGCACGCAGCATGGGAAAATATCCTCAAACAGTATCACGAAATAATACAACTTGTTCCATTTGTTCCACCAATTTCCAGAAAAAACAATATCGAAAAAACCCCCCTTGCAAACACGCCTGAAAAAAAAGAAAGAGAAGAAAACGATTTTATCCCAGCAACTGAACTAAAAGTAGAACAGGATTACCTCTAACGACGGCAAAGATTATAGATACTTATAAAAACGATAAACCTGCACATGAAGTGTCTATGGATCTTATTTCACTAAAACAGGTCCCGATCGATGTCAAGAGGGAGTTGCTTAAGGAACTTGGATTTGGGGTCGATGGCAGTCTCTTTGTCATAGATGAGAATGGACAAAGGATCATTGACAAGTACATAGACAAACCCGTTAACATCAGCAATATGCTTGTTCTCCACGGAAGCACGCTTATACTGGATGATAACCCATTGAGCCTCACAGCATACCTTGAGGAGTATGGGGATGTCATCTGAAATACCAACCCCTGAAGAATGTACTAGAGCTGCTGCTGAAGGGGCTACCAAGGCAACGTTGGAGTTCACTGCAGACAAAGTAAAATCGTTCGTCCAGCGATTCAGAAACAGGGAATTGGCATTCATTGGCAAATTGGAAGACATTGAATTGGTAAAAGAGCAGCGAAATAGTGCGGAGTGGAAAAGATACACTAAACTCGTAAAGAATAAGGAGTTTCGCATCCTCATCCAAATGGGTATCACGTTGAGAAAACTGGAAAACAATAAAGACAGGTTAATCAGTTTACGCAATTCGATTGTACGAAAATATGGACCCCGAGGTCTGCACATCGCCCAATTCATCCAGAACAGAATAATCGGCAAATATATGGACTCTGTTTTATCATCCGCAATGAGTGAAGAAGAGCTTGGAAAAATGCTTGAGGAGTTTTTAGGAAATCTGGAACGTCTATGTGTCTATATCAAAGCAGAGGACGATGCGGAATATAAGGTGAAAGAGATCAGTACAAGAATATTCAGTATGGTTCCGGAAGTATTCATCATCTACGGTGCCGGAGAAGCACGGGAAACACTCGACCTGGTGCAGAAAAGATTGCTCACCCTTCTCCTCGACTACACATCTGAAGAATATAGCGACAAAGAGAGAAAGATCGTATTTTTTAATCGAAACCCCCCAACTTAGAATGACTGAAATAATCCTTATTATAAGCCTTTTTAGATAAGTTGAGCGTATGGATCTAACCTATGAACAGATGCTCGACCGCGCATACGCCCAACTGCCTAAGCGCTCGCTCGACAAAGAACGATTCGAGTTCCCTCCAGTAGACAGCTTTATCCAAGGACCTAAAACATTCGTGAAAAACTTTGTGCAATTATGCAAAGTTATGCGACGCGAGGATCCAAAAGACTTGATTAAGTTTCTAACGAAAGAGAGTGCATCTCCTGTAAAACCAGAAGGAGACCGACTCGTGCTGGGAGGAAAATTCCCAATGAAACAAGTGAACGACTGGTTCGTACGATTCTTGGAAGAATATGTCATCTGCGGAACATGCGGAAAACCGGACACGCATTACGTTGAACACAATGGGGTAAGACAATTGAAATGCGAAGCATGCGGCGCCATCTCCCCAATTCGGAGATGAAAATAAATGCCAAGTAATGGAATTTGGCACAGAATTCACACACATGAAAAACAACACGTGCTGGCAGCAGCAGATGAAGAAATAGTAGGAAAGACTCTCCGCGAAGGAAAAATAGTATTCCATGTGAGCAAAGAATTCTACGCAAAAAAGGCCATCACCATGAAAAAACTAAAAGAACTATTAGAGGAATACGATAACATCAACCTAGTAGGAGAACGATGCATCCACGCCGCACGGGAAAAAGGAATCATCGAAAAAGAAGGGGGAATCATTCTTCTATCCGGGGTGCCCCACGCACAGGTCTATAAATTAAACCCATAATGAGGATATCTGAATGGTAGAAGAAAACACGAATGAACAGGAAACCCAATACCGGCTACGCTTACCCTTCCGCGAGCACGGAGAAATGTTTGGGATTATCACCAAAATGCACGGAACGAATCAAGTAGCGGTGATGTGCGAAGATGGAAAAGACCGGATGTGCCGTATTCCAGGAAAACTAAAAAAAAGAGTATGGATGAGAGAAGGAGACGTGGTGATTATACGATTATGGGAATTTCAACCAATCAAAGCAGATGTCGTATGGCGCTATCTACCCATCCAAACAGAAAAATTAAGACGACAAGGACTACTGGAAAAACTGTCCATCTAATTATAGCAAAAAGCCTAATTATTTGAACATTTGATGGGCTTTTTGCATCTAGCAAACCGTCCGGAAAAAGGTCAAAAATCAAAACGGTTTGCTATATTAAGGAAAAGACGCTCAACGGAAGCAACGTATGATTCCAAGAGAATATGATTATTCAAAACTTTTTCCGGAAGAAGATTTGCGGAAAACATTCCAAAAAATATTCGACCAAAATGTTATCCGAGTCATTCACGGAATGGCATCACAAGGACACATCGACCACTTAGAATACACAATTGCAACAGGAAAAGAAGCCCATGTTTTTAGAGCAGTTGATATAGCAGGACATTTCCGAGCAGTAAAAATATACAAATTAGAAACAAGCGACTTCAAAAGAATGGAAGATTATTTACGATTCGAACCACGATTCCAAAAAGTACGAAATGACCGAAGACAAATCGTTTTTGCATGGACACAAAAAGAATTCTCCTCACTACAAAAACTACGAAACAAAAACGTCCCCGTTCCCATGCCCCTTGCGGCAAAAGAAAACGTATTAGTGATGGAATTCATTGGAGAAAAAGGAAAAGCATCCCCCCAATTGAAAGACGCGCAAGTAAAAAACAAAAAAGCATTTTACGAAAAAACATGCGATGCCATCGCCAAAATGCTGGACGCCCAACTTATTCATGGGGATCTAAGCGAGTACAATATTCTAGTAAAAAAGGACAAACCTGTTATCATCGACTGCGGACAAGTCATTCCTACTATCCATCCAAACGCCAAAATGTATTACGAAAGGGATTTGAAAAACATGCTCAAAGTCTTTCATCGAGAAGGAATGAAAGAATTAACCTATGAAAAGCTGTATGAGGATGTGAAAAAGAAAGTGAAAAGGAAAAATGGAGGAGAATAGTGTTTTCCGCTGAAAAGAAGGAGACACCCTTTTAACCCATTCGAACCCATTTTTAGTAGAAAACAGCCCGCAAAAGGGCGTGGAGCACCTCCCAGTATGCACACCAGTATTGACGAATTCTCCATACCCAAAGAAAGGGTTGCCGTGATTATTGGACCCAATGGGAAGACCAAAAAAGCAATTGAAACAAAAACAGGAACCAAAATACACATCGATAGCAAGAATGGAGACGTGACGATTGAAGCAGAGGACGCAGCCAAAACACTCAAAGCAAGCAACATGGTACGGGCAATAGGAAGAGGTTTTTCACCCGAACATGCCATGAAACTGCTTGATGATGAATACTATTTGGAATTCATTCACTTAACCGAACTATTAGGAAAAAACTGGAAGCAGATTCAAAGCAAAAAAGGACGAGTCATTGGAAAAGACGGGAGCATACGAGAAAAGATTGAAGTAGACACGAAGACGCATATTTCAGTATATGGAAAAACAATTGGGATTATAGGAAAGGCGGAAGGGGTGGAAAAAGCAAAGGAAGCAGTCACCATGCTCATAAAAGGAGCCGAGCATGCCAGCGTATTAAATTACTTACGGCAATCCCATACCCAAGAGGAAGAGTTCGAATTCAGGTGAAACGTTATGACGAAAACAAACGGGGTGCGTGAAAAGGAAATAGAAGATGACGAAGAAGACGTTACGGCTGACAGCCTAGCAAAAGAATTCAGGGAACATTCAGTAGCAGAATTCTTTAAAAAAAACAAACAAATGCTGGGATTAAGCGGAAAAACAAAAGCCCTCACCACGATTGTCCACGAATACGTGACCAATTCACTCGATGCATGCGAGAATGCAGACGTATTGCCTGATATTGATGTAGAAATCAAAGAATTGGGAAGCGAATATTATGAAGTCACCAGCATGGACAATGGACCCGGACTAACCGAAGAAACAGTAGGAAAAGCATTTGGACAATTGCTAGCGGGAACAAAATTCCACCGCCTCATGCAAATGCGCGGACAACAAGGAATCGGGGCAGCAGGATGCACCATGCTATCCCAAATGACCACCGGAAAGGAAGCAAAGGTAATTACAGGAAACACAAATGAAGTATTTTCGTGCGACGTGAGCATCGACACAAAGCATAACCAGCCGAAAGTAACCAACGTACAAAAACTAAACAGAAAATTCAAAGGAACCATCGTCAAAGCACAATTCAAAGAAATGAAATACGTGAACAACGAACAAGGACCATTAGAATACCTACGAAGAACAGCCATTGCCAACCCCCACGCCAAAATAACATTTACGGACCCAGCAGGACAAACAATAATATTCGAACGAACAATCAAAAAAATACCCGAACGACCGGAAGAAGTACAACCCCACCCGCGCGGGGTTACGGTAGATGAACTGCTCAACATGGCTAAGGCAACGGGAACAAAAAAAACAAACTCATTCCTCAAAGCCGAACTAGACAGAATGGGAGATACCGCAATTAAGGAAATCGAAAAACAAGTATCGTTTGATTTAAACAAGGACCCGCATCAGTTATCATGGAAAGAAATTGAAGAACTCGTCAAAGCATTCAAAAGCGTCAACTTCATTGCCCCACGAACTGACGTGTTGCGGCCAATTGGAGAAGAACAAATAGACAAATCACTACGCAGTATTGTGGAACCGGAATTCTTATCCGTGGTTACACGAAAACCGACAGTACGAGAAGGAGGATTCCCATTCCAAGTAGAGGCAGCAGTAGCCTATGGAGGAAACGCCGGACGAAGAGTAAATGAAGAAATGAGAATGGAAGCCATGCGCTTCGCCAACCGCGTACCACTATTATTCGATACAGGAGGATGCGGAATTACCGAAGCAATTAAAACAATTGATTGGAAAAGATACGGCATTAGGGAAGCGGAAACATCTCCCCTCACCATTTTTGTCAACCTTATATCGGTACATATTCCATACACCGGAGCAGGAAAACAAGCCGTTTCAAACGAAACCGAAATCGTAGAAGAAATCAGACTAGCATTAATGGATGCGGGAAGGAGAACAGCACGATACATTATTGGAAAAGAAAGAGAAAAATTGAAACAAGAAAAGAAACGAATTTACATGAAATACGCAGTCGAAGTGGCTATTGCATTAGGAGAATTAACCGAACAACCACCCAAACCCATTGAACACAAACTACTTGATACGGTAGCCAAACGATTAAAGTTAGATGATGAACAGGAAAAGAAAATGGAAGAACAAAGCGACGAAGACTTGGAAGAAGAAATCAAACGACTGGAAAAAAAAGGTGAAAAAACAAAAGAGAAAAAAGAAAAGAAAGGAAAAAATGATGAAAATGAAGAAACAGGTGACGAATAATGGTAGACACAAAAACAAAAGATAAAGAAGTCATCAAAAAGCTCGAAACGATGGGAAAACAACTCGTAAAACAAATCAATCAAGGAGACAATCCCACGATTGAACTGCCGGTGCGCTCGCTTGGAAACATATACTACGATCAAAAATCACGCACCATTAAATTAGGGGACAAAATGTCCGAAAGACAATTCCTCAACATTGCCCACACACGCAAATTTATGCAAACCGCATTGGTTGCGAATGAAATAAAAAAAGTAATCCACGAAAATGCCACCGTATCCATCCGTGACCTCTATTATGCACTAAAACATACTATCGAAGGAACACAAGAAAACACATTTGAGGACCAGGGCGAGAGCGACCCCCTCATTGAAGACCTAGAAGCAAGCCTCAACCTGCTACGAGAAGAACTGCACCTCGCAGCATCCGCAAAAGGAATCATCGCGGGAAACATGGTTGTAAAGGATGGAAATGACATTATTGACTTGCAAAAAATGGGGAGCGGAGGGTGGTCCGTTCCCTCCAATGTGGAAGAAGATAGGATTGAAATCAAAAAAATTGATGCATCGTATGTATTATTCATCGAAAAAGATGCCGTATGGAGACGATTCAATGAAGACAAATTCTGGGAGAAAAATGACTGCATCATTATCACGGGAAGGGGACAGGCCGCACGAGGAGAAAGACGATTAGTGCAACGATTAAACAAGGAACATGGACTCCCTATCTACTCATTAATGGATGCCGATCCATGGGGAATGTACATCTACTCGGTTATCAAGCAGGGAAGCATCTCCCTCTCATACTCGGAAGAAAAACTCGCAACGCCAGAAACAAAATACATCGGATTAAGCGTAGGAGACGTTGAAAAGTTCAAAATACCAAAAGAGGTCACCATCAAACTAAACCAATTAGACCTCAAAAGACTATCTGAATTACAAAACTATGAATGGTTCAAACACAAAAAATGGCAACAAGAATTCCAGCTCATGAAAGACAAAAACATCAAAATGGAACTTGAAGCCCTATCCAAAAAAGGAATACGATTCATCACGCAAGAATACTTGCCCAAAAAAATCAAAGACGAAGACTTTTTACCGTGAAGCAGGAAATAGCTTTTTAATAGCCAAAATTATGAATGGGGCATGCCCTCCAACATTCAATACGCTTTTTCCCCCAAGTCCGTGGCTATCATTGGAGCGTCCCGCAACCCGGGAAAAATAGGATACGTGGTGTTAGAGAATTTCGTGAAAGGAGTGTTTAGGGGAAAAGTGTTTCCCGTCAATCCCAATGCCGAAAAAATTTTGAATCTGAAAACATACCCAAGCGTTTCCTCAATCAAAGAAAAAATCGATTTGGCCATTATTGCCGTCCCCGGAGCATTCGTCCCAAACGTTATCGAGGAATGCGGAAAGAAAAAAGTCAAATCCGCAGTAATAATCTCTGCCGGGTTTTCAGAAATAGGAAACAAAGAACTCACAACCAAATTAGAGAAAGCACTCAAAAAGTTTCCCGACATGCCCTGCATCGGGCCCAATTGCTTAGGAATACTTGATACCCGTTCGGGCGTTGACACGTTGTTTTTACCACGGTATCGATTAATGCGACCGCAGAAGGGAAAAATATCATTCATCTCCCAATCAGGAGCACTCGGAAGCGCCGTATTAGATTGGGCAGGCAGTAAAGAATACGGAATCAACAAATTCATCTCATATGGAAACGCCATGAGCGTGAATGAAGCCGATTTATTAGAATATTTAGCAAACGACAATGGAACAAAAGTAATCTGCGTTTATTTAGAAGGCGTACGGAATGGAAAACAATTCTTCCAAACAGCCAAAAAATATGCAAAAAAGAAGCCCATTATTATCATCAAAGGAGGAATGAGTGAAGCGGGAGGAAAAGCAACCGCATCCCACACAGGAAGTTTAGCAGGAAACACTAAAGTATTTGAAGGAGTCGTCCGGCAGACTGGATTATTGTATGCAAGCAGTATGAGAGAAGTATTTGATTACGCACGCGTGCTCGAAACAGAACCAAAACCAAAAGGAAACAAAGTGCAAATCATCACGAATGGAGGGGGATATGGCGTGCTTACTGCCGATGCCATCTCCGAAGCAGGAATGACACTTGCCAAAATGCAGGAACAATACAAAAAAAACATTGAGAAGGCATCACCGTCCTATGCAGTCATCAAAAACCCAATGGACTTGACAGGAGATGCGGATAATGCACGATTTTTAGTTGCCATTGAGAATGCAATGAAGGACACACAAGTGGATGCACTTATCGTGATATTATTATTCCAAGTCCCAACTCTCGATTCGGATATTATTGAAGAATTAAGCGAACAATTGACCAAAAGAAAGAAACCTGTATTAGTTGTGAGCGCAGGAGGAGAATTTGCCAAAATGCACATGCGATTATTAGAAAAAGAAGGCATTCACACGTTTGAAGAGCCTATTGATGCAACAAAAGCATTGCATGCACTCACACAATTCCATACGAAAAAATAATCATACTTTTTTAGAAGCAGACGATTCCTCAGGAGAAGAAAAAATCAGTTCTCCTTTCTCCAATAATTGAATCGCTTTCTCCATATTCTCCTTGTCCTCAAGAAGAGCAAACAAACGCTTGGCATCCAACCGCTCCGAAAAGGAGGTTTGAGAAAGATTTTTTTCCAATAACGAAATGCCCATCTGAGCCATGGACACATTGCTACGGTGAAGAGAACGCAACTCATCTAATCGCACGGAAAATTCTCCAGAGTCAAACGATTTAGCAGTAGAAAAAAGAGCCTGGTGGGAAAAACCATCCAAAATACGAGCAAAATCAACATCCGCTTGCGTGTACCCTTTTTCAAGAGTTCCCTTCAACTTTAAACGATAAAGCGGAAGCAATTCATTTTCCGAATGACGCAAATCCTTTTCGACTAATGCGCGGGCAGACTTCATCACCTGCTTGGGAGTCGCATGCTTGAACTTCATGCAATGATAAAAAAGTTTGCGCTGTTTTGGAATAATATGAATCACCAATTCTTTTGTCTGCGTGTCATAAACATACCATCCTTTCTTTTTTTCGCCTTCCAATCGCTTCATTTGAGTAAAAACGGTAGAGCCGGGAATCAACAATTTTTTATCCTCCCATTCCGTGATGGAAGACCAGTGAAGATGACCATTTACAAGCAAATCAAAACCCGCTGGAAGATCCGATAAGCCAATAGTAGCCGCCATATCATCCTTGCTCGGAAGGAATTCTTTGATGGATTGATGTAAAACAAGCAAATTATGCACGCCGGGAATTGGTATTGGATTGTAAAGTTTCAATGCATCCAACGCCCTCTTTTCTGGAATACCGCTCATTCCGTGAATGGCTACTTTTTCACCATCCTTTTCAATTAATACATGGGAAGCATGCAAGCATGCGAGAAAATTCCCCGTTTCTAATACCTGCAATGCATTCTTCAAATCCTTAGAACGATATTCATGCGTTCCGGCAATGGCAATGACAGGAATTCCATGATAGTGAAAAGGAATCGTTTTTCCATCACGAGAAAAATGAGTAATTTTGACGGAAGAATTTTTACCATTTTGAATCAACCCAAATAATTCAAAACACTCATGCCAAACTTCCTGAGAAGGAATTTTATGGTCAAACAAATCACCAGGGAAAATAATCACATCGGGAGATTGAGAAACAATTCCAACCAATGCCTGTTTAAGATTGAAAAACGCATCCTCTTCCCGGGGAGTGCCGCGAGCAAAACCAAGATGGGTATCGGAGACAATAGCAAGACGCATGGAAAGAATAAAGGGAAACAAGGGATTTAAGGGTTAAGGAAGCAAGTGCCAAACCAATATATACAAGGTTTGGTGAAAGAGTAGCGTGAAGTACTATACTGTAGGGTTTGTCTTTGACCCTGGATTAGAGAATGTGTTATTGATTCATAAGAATCGGCCCGACTGGCAGAAAGGAAAATTGAATGGACCGGGAGGAAAAGTGTATGACAATGAAAGCCCATTCGTAGGAATTGCACGTGAAATTAGAGAAGAAACAGGATTAGATATCCCGCCAGAAAAATGGATGCCTGTTGCGGAAATCGTTGAGCGCACTTATCGATGCCAATTCTTTGGATGCGTAGATGAAAAAGCAAAAGAATATGCACATACAACAACGGATGAAATAGTAGAGTGGTGCCAAATTGATAAACTGCCGACAAATATTTTACCAAGCCTCACGTGGCTGATACCATTATGCAAAGACAAAATAAAAAATGATGATATCGAATTTGTTTCCGTACGATACAAAGACTAAAACCCTTTACCATGAGCCTGTTTCAAATAATGATGCTCAATCAACCAATCAGGAAGATATTTTACTGAAGGAATAAGATGATTTGAATCCAAACCAACCTTCTGGAATTTTCGGGAGGAATGAAAACCACTCAACACACCGCAAAAATCAATCCCTGCACCACGCGCAGCAAAATAATCCACAATCAAATCCCCCACAAATAACATTTCATGCTTACGAATATTGTGTTTCCTGAAATGAAACAACACCTCATCAAACACTCTTGAGTCCGGCTTCTGATATTGAGTAGATTGCTCCCCAAAAATAAAAGAAAAAATTTTAGGATTCAACGCAGTATGAGAAATACGCTCATGCAACTGCTCAATAGGCTTGTTGGAAAGAATACCCAACTCAATATGATGCTCATGCAAAAAATTAATCGTGTCTAATGCGCCTGGAATTACAGGATAACGAGAATTTGCACGCGTTTTCTGATATACCCGAATGAACTCATTAACATCGTGATAGGGAAAAAGAGCCATAATCATAGCATGCCAGGGCTTTCCCCAGAATTTGAGAAAGGTAGGAAAAGATGGAGCAGGCCAACCCAATTTTACCGCGGCACGGCAATGAGCAACAAAGGAAATCCTCCCACTCCTAACGAGGGTATCATCAAAATCAAAGATAACGGCTTTGAGCACGCACAACAGAGAAAAATAGGGATTATAACCCTTGCCCAACACGTTAAATGAACAGCACCACTCGCGGGAGTGGCAGAACGGTCATGCGCCGGCCTGCAGAGCCGGAAAACCGAGTTCGACTCTCGGCTCCCGCTTAGGGTTCCAAGTTAAAACGCGGTGAAAACGGCACTTGGTAAACGGTGTGAAGTCACCTCCTCCAGAACGGTAAATACATCCTTAACATCAATCTCATTAGGAAAACGCCCGCGGAGTTCATTTAGAAAATTGCGCAATACAGCTGAGTCGTCCACCATTATTCCAATATCAAGCGAGTGCAAATTTTTACTTTCATATTTGTAAAAGAAAATAACGTCTTTATGGGAATACAAAAAATTATTGATTTCTTTGTCAATAATTTTGTTGTTGATCTTTTGTTTTACTTGTATGCCAAACCAATTCTTCTTCCAAAAACGATAGTCTACTGCAATTGTGAAGCGTTCAATTACTTGTTGTTTTCTGAGGTAACGTAATCTCTTCATTACAGCAGTGGGGGATAGATTAGTGCACTTTGAGAGTTCAACCAGCCTAATTCTTGCGTTACTGTTGAGAAGCTGCAGGAGTTTACAATTAATTGAATCCAGGACAACTGGATTTGAACCTTTTTCATTGCTTTTTTTTGGAAAAATACCTAATAGTTTTTCAAACCAAAAGTTTTGTTCGATTAAGTGAAAAACAGAATAATCCGTTACAAGATTTTTTGTGGAGTCAAATAGTTTCGAAATAATATTATCTCTTTCTTTTTCATCTCGTGCATAAACGTCAAACGTTAAGCTCCATTTCCCAGCGAGCAGACCAAACCAACTAATGCTTGGGTGGTGACGAAGTTTTTCAATTAAATTATGTTCTTCGATCTTTGTCCACTTATTATATGTTGCAAACACGGCGTATTGCTTTTTCCCAAACGAAACAGGATTGACTGTAAGCAAATAATTACAAATAACTTTCTTTTCTTCGAGAACTTTAATTCGATAATGCAATCGCTCACGTGAAATGTGAAGTTTTCTACTCAATACGGTAAGAGGTTGACGTGAGTCCTCAAAAAGCGCCCCTAAAATCTTTTGATCCAATGAGTCTAATTTCTCCATACTTTCTTCACGCTGCAGGAGTTTAAAAACGTAAAAAATAACCCCAATTCTTATTATATATCTAAATCACCGCCATTTAGATTAGTGGTGATTAAATGCCCCCATCGGGTTTCAGTCAAAAAGCAATTAATGGATTGTTAACCTTTGTAGAGTCCTGCTATGAGGATTTACTGTCTGAAATAAAAAGTGGAAAAAAGACTGAAGGACAAGTGATTCAGGCTGAGCTTGAAAATATTAGAGAGTATTTGAAACACTTCAAGCTTTGATTGATTGGCTTACTTTTATTTTTTTCAATATGCCATTGTAATCCAAAAGGCCACGCTTCGACACGAAGTTGTAAGAACGGCTCCCGCTTTTTCATTCCTTTATTCCAAGGGATTTCAAACGCTTGCTAAACTACGGCGGCTGAAGCCCGCCGGGTTCACTTCCCGCGAACGACTTGCCGAGAACCAATCAACAAACACCGATTCATCCACCCGCTAAAAGCAGGCAGGGTTCTCGGCAAGGGGTTCTGAAACATGTGGAAACTTTTTTCGCGTGGCGGGATTTTTCAACCATTTTATCAAAAACGGCTTCTCTCCGTTCATCCGATTCACTCCGGTCGCGCCTGATTGACTGAACGATTTCTTCCATGAAAACGGGATGATGTTTTTCTGGATATTTATCAAATGGGAATTTTTTCATACTTTCACCACATACGCTTTTGCAAGACCAATAAAATCATTATCTGCTGTAATAAATAATGCATCTGAAACAAGAGCTGATTGATAGAGAATGCTGTCCACGGCATGAAGATCGTTTTTCATCCTCCATTGGACGGCATCCACCACAATATCCTCGTTCACCTGTACAACCGTGCTATTTTCTCGCATGAAACGCAAAACATCTTTTACAAACGCAGGATTTTTTCCGCAGTTAAGAAGAACCTTTGCTACTTCGTGAAAGGATAAAATGGAAGTAAAAATTTTTCCTTGAGGCGAATCGACCATCTGACCTAGTTTAACATTTTTCTCCAGAAAGTAATCCAACCAAATATTGGAGTCAAAAAATAATTTATTCTCGGTCACGATCTGCCCTCAGCTCTTTCAAAATATCATCCATTGAAATTGGATTATTGACATCGGCTAGATACCCATGCATCGACTTGCCCTTCTTCTGAATCAGCTTGTTAATCACTTGATCATAGGTTTTCACACCATACGCCTCCTTGAGCGAGTCTAAGAATTTCTTTGTGTCCGTTTGAATCTGAATGGTGGTAGTATTACCCATTTTTTCACCCAACACTATAGCACTATAGTATTTAATAAATTCGATAGTGAATCGCCATGAAAAGAGGCATTATTTCTCTATTACTGAAATCGTATCACGCGTCCCCGGGTTTAGTCCGGGAATGGATAATTGGGAGAAATGGAAACGAGAATCCTTTTTGAGAAGGGTAAAAAATGGAGGAGTCGACGCAAGGGGAATCGCATTGCTTATCTTATTAGGATAAGCGAGCATGCTATAGGAGTAATAAATTATTTTTCCAAATGGAGAAAGGCACTTTATTAGTGAAAGAAGAACTTTATTCGAAAATGAGTGATACCAATCCTTTTTTTTCAACGTTGGACTGATGTAATTGGGAACATTCGATAGATTAATCAAATCCCATTTTTTCCTTTTAATGAATGGATTGCGTGCAATAGAATGCACATCTCCTTGAATAAACGCAAAATGCGCGGCAAGAAGTTTTTTTCTCATTATACGATAATTTGTATCATTCTTCAAATAGAGATTAATCCTCCAGATAGGAGAATTACCCAAAACGGCACGCCGACGAAAATAAACAGATTCGGCTAATGCTTTCCCATTATACTCATTTTCAGCATAACAACGATCAAAAAATGACTGGCATTTTCTTTTCAATTTAGGTCGAATCTGACGGTAAATGGAATAATCTAATTGAATACTCTTTTGGCTTTTCCCAAAAAAAGAAAGGAACGACTCCCTAGAAAGAGTCCTAATGGCCGCAATCTTTAAGCGAAGAATATTCTCAGAATAATAATTAAGGTCAAAACCAATCACCTCGCGCGCACCCAAAAAAATAGCATTAAGCACCTGATCACCTGAACCCGAAATGGTTAATACTTTCTTGCCGGACAAATGCATTATTGCAAAATAGGAACCGACCATTTCGGTTGCATAAACATACATTGGGGAAAATTTCCCCATTTTGGCTTCCTTGTTATTTTCTATAAATAAACTATTTTTTGGCATTACAAAAAAAAGAGTCGAGATGATTTAAAAATATACAATACTCAAAAAATAGTAAAAAAGACTCGTTTTATACGCTTCCACTCATCAATAGTTTGAGCACGCTCCATGGATGAGAAAGCTGTTTACGCGATTGGGAAGAAAACCAAATAGAAGCAGAGGAAGATTGTTGAATGGAATTATTTTTTCCAGCCATTGAAAGCATTCGCTTCATAACAAAAGGATGCTGCCACCATCCGCAAATACGCCGCGAGTCACACTGAAATGAGCCGATCATGCGAAGGGATTCTTTTTCATATTCGGATAGTATTTCGTGAGAAAATCCATTTTCGCCTGCACGAACAATTACATCACATGCAAGAGAGGCAGAAAGAATATCATTCTGAAATGTTTCGCCAAGAAAAAAACCACCAAAACCAGCCGCTTGACCGATTAACAAAACGTTTTCTTTCACACGATGAGCAGGAGAAATATGCACGCGGACAGTCGATTCAATAATAGGAGCGTGATTCGCATAAGAGGAAGAAAAAGAATGAAAAATAGATGAAAAATACGATAACAAGTCAACAGAAGAAGAATGGGCATACGCATAGGGAACTGCCAGTCCAATGCTCCATTTTTCTTGAGGAAGAGGAGACTGCCATGCATAAGCAGGAGAATGAGAAAACAATGGATAGATTCTCACCCACGCATCATCCGGAACTCTTCCAGGAATAGTTGTTTGAGCAAACAACCAGGAAGCGTTAGCATCAAATGTAGGAATACCCATCCACGACGAAATAGAAGAAAAAGAACCATCGGCTCCTACAATTACATCGGCGGTAACCTCTTTCACTTCTTTGGTAGAAAGGTTTGCCAGACGCAAACCGATTACTTTTCCATCTCCCCCCCGAACTAATCCAACCACTTGGGTGTTTTCCCTAAATTCCACGACCTTCGATGCATGCTCAAAAAGAAGGGAATCCAATTCTTCCCTAAGAATACCTATTCCATCCAACGAAATAGAAGAAGAAAAGGAAGATAGAGAATTCCCATTTGAAGAAGGATGTTCCCCTATTCGCAAGCCGAATAAAGGAATAACCTTTTGAGAGGAAGCAAGACGAGAAGAAATATGCTCATTCTTCAATAAACCACGTTGCGCGTCCAATAGAATGTCATGCCCCCCACGAGGGTGAGGGAATGTGCCCTTCTCTACTAGTAGGGTGCGAAGGTGCTTTTCCCCAAGAAGACGGGCACACATGCTCCCGGAAGAACCACCCCCCACGATTATTACGTCATAATCACGCATAACGTGGAAAAAAGGCCTTTTAGGGCTATAAATTCGGGGGATGGGGAGCAAGCGCTTTAAAAGGATTCGTCAGGGGAATTTTGATTAGGAAAAGCGTGGAATGGGATAAAAAATGGGATTACGACCCGCACATTGTTACCGTGGCACCGACAAGCCAGCCTATACCCGAATTGCGGTTACAAAACACGACCGGAATTATATCGGAACGAACCCCAGTCTTAGGACAAGGCAATTTAACATGGGAAACCCGTTGAAAAAATACGATACGATTGTAGACTTGATATGCGAACAACCCGGAGTACAATTACGAGATAATGCCATTGAGGCAACACGGCTCATGGCAAACCGTAGATTAGCGGAAGTAGTAGGAAAAGAAAACTTTTTCATGCGACTACGCGTATACCCGTTCCATATTATGAGGGAAAACAAACTCGCCCAAGGAGCAGGAGCAGACCGTGTATCCAGCGGAATGAAACACGCATTTGGAAAACCAATTGGAAAAGCAGTACGATTGAGACAATCGCAAAAAATATTCTCCGTTTTATGCGACGCACCCCAAGCAGAAAATGTGAAAAAATCGCTTTTACGAACGGCACCAAAACTAGGAATACTCGTTAGCGCCAAAATTCATTACGATGTAGCAAGCATTGGAACATTGCCCAAAAAGATAAGGGAAGAAAAAGTAGAAGTCAAAGAAGAAAAAGTAGAAGTCGAAGGAGCCGAAACAGCACCCGCTGGAGACAAGACCGCAGTGCCTGCCGGAAAAGATACCAAAACAGCACTCCCAAAAGAAACCAAAGGGGCGGCAACCAAAGAAACAAAGGGAGCTGCTGCCAAAGCACCCGCAAAAGACGCAAAAAAGAAATAGTTTTTTCGCGCTCTGAATTGGTTTATGCAGTAGGGGAAAAAGAAAATGGATACGCAACTGCATCTGGATGAGTTACTAAATGAAGTCATGCAACGCAAACCCAAAATGGTTTTGCTGCAAGTACCGGAAGGACTAAAGAACAACATCGTAGCATTGGAAGAAGCATTCAGGGAAAAAAAAATTCAAACCATTAGCGTGTTAGACCCTTCTTTTGGAGCATGCGACATTGCCGATTACAAAGCACAATTGTTAGGGTGTGATTTGCTCATACACTTTGGACATAGCAAAATGCTCCACACCGGAATGAATGTAATCTATTGGCCAGTAGAATACGCATTAGATGAAAAAATGATTCACGGATGCGTGGAAGCATTAGAAAAAGAGCCCTTTTTCAATAAACATAAACGAATAGGAGTATACACCACGATTCAATTTCATCGGCACCTTCCAAGAATAAAAGAAGAAATGGAAAAGAAAGGATTTCACGCATTTATAGGAAAGGGAGATTTGAAAGACGGGCAAATACTGGGATGCGATGTCTCTGCAAGAAGGGAAATTGAAGAGAAAGTGGATGCAAATATGTATTTTGGAGACGGGTATTTCCACGCACTCGCCATCGCATTTGCAACCAATAAACCAACCTACCAATACAATCCGTTCACGCTTAAAATAGAGAATTTGGAGAAACACAAAGAAAACTATTTACGCCAGCGATTTGGAATGATTGCCAAAGCAAAAGATGCGAAAACATTTGCTATTATTTTATGCACCAAAAAAGGACAACTGCGGAAAGCGCTTGCAATGAAAATGAAAGACATGCTGGAAAAAGAAGGAAAAAAAGCAATTTTAGTAAGCATGGAATACGTAAACCCAAACGGATTAATGGGAATAAAAGTGGATGCGTATGTGAATACAGCATGCACGCGAATCGCAACGGATGAATTTGAATTGTACACGAAACCCATTCTTACACCTGTTGAAGTGGAAATACTTCTAGGAAAACGGGGTGCGGAAAATTATGTGTTTGATGAGATTAAACACACAGGAAATACGCACGTAGAGTAAGAGAACTATTCCTCTTTTTCAGAATCAGAAGGAACATCCTTTTCTTCCAATGAGGGGAATTTCTTTTCAGGAGTAGAAATAAAAGTTCCTATTTCAGAAGGATTCACCAGTACATCTACCAATTTTCCAACGGTTCTTTCAGGAAGAAGGAATGACTCCACGCGAGAGCGGTGCAAAATCATCGCGGTGAGCGGATCCACGATAAAAGACTGATTATTTTTGAAAGCAGCATCTCCGGCCATACGAGAAAAACGAGAATGAGTAATCGTATTCGTAGGAATATCCAAATCGGTAAAAAGAACATATTTAGCACTCAAATTTTCAGCCAGCATCGCGGCCCGCGCTTCCGTGGAAACTGTATCCTTGCTTCCAAGCATCACCGGAACTTTTCCCTGATGAAGAAGAGAAACGGTTTCATCCAAAGAATGACAAACCGAAGGATGAGCCTGGGCGAGCAGACGCAAAACAAGAGAGGCATACAAGTGAGACGAGGCACGAGTGGCATCCTCGATATCCATGGATGAAACACCCAATTGCCTTGCCGCATGGGCCGCCGAACGAATATCATGGGATTCTCCTATCACTAATGCTACGGAATGCCCCTTTTCCCTCAACTGTTCTACTGAATGAGATAGTTGGGTCAGCCAGGACAATTGAAAAGCATGCTTCTTGAATATTAACATGCCTGGAATGCATAATACGACGGCATTCGCAAGAGGCGTTTTAGCAGAAGGAGCAAGGGTAGAAGTAGGAGGAGAAAAAGAATCAAGCAGAGGGGAATGATCGGCATCCGATTCCTCGTTTTGAGAAGATGGAATTGGCGGACTATCCTGTTGGGGGGCTTCGGGGTCGTTTTTTTCATCGGATTCCCGGAATAAATCAAACATGTCCATGGTGGACCCACCCAAAATGACAGCTGCTACACCGCCCATTCTTGATAATGCACCCCGATATAAAAACCTGCCCTCCCCATCCATAGTATGGCCAAAGAGACCATTATAGAAGCCGATTCGGCAGAACACGCATTGTTCAAAAAGAAACTGAAAGAGCTGTCCGGCTACAAAGGAAGAGGAACTGAACTGATTTCAGTGTATATTCCTCATGGAACAGACAGGGGAAGCGTGATGAACCAGCTTGCTACGGAAATGGGGCAATCGGGAAACATCAAATCCCCGCAAACAAGGAAAAACGTCCAAAGCGCACTCAAAAAAATATCCAATTATCTCAAGCAGATTAATTTTAGTATTCCCGAAACAGGAATGGCCGTGTTTGCAGGAAATATTTCCCCACAAGAAGGAAGAACGGACTTGCGACTTTTCACGATTAAAGCACTCAAACCACTACGAACAAAACTCTATTGGTGCGATTCGTCTTTTCATTTAGACCCGTTGCAGGAAATGATGGTGCCAAATGATGTGTATGCATTTATTGTAATGGACAAAAGAGAAGCAACCATTGCACTGCTCGTGGGAAAAAGATATGAAGTGATTGGACACTTCACAAGCAATGTGGCGGGAAAATTCAGGGCAGGGGGACAAAGTGCACAACGATTTGAACATTTGAGGGAAGAAGCAGCGAATGATTTTTACAAAAGCGTTTCAGGCAAGATTAATTCAGCATTGGAAGGGAAATGGGACAAACTGCGCGGAGTGATAGTAGGGGGACCTGGACAAACGAAGAAGGACTTTTTAGAAATGGAGGCACTCGATTATAGGATTAGAGAAAAAGTATTAGGAACGATTGATTTGTCGTATACGGACGAATCGGGAATAAGGGAAATTATTCAAAGAAGCGATGACTTATTACGAAACACGTCGCTCATGCAGGAAAAAAAAAATCATTGAAAAATTCATGTTTGAAATAGCCAAAGACGGATTGGCAGCCTATGGACAAATCGAAGTAGAGGATGCATTAGAACGAGGGCAGATTAGCCTATTACTTATTTCAGAAGGAATCAATTGGCGAATCATCAAAGTAAAATGCACGAGTTGCGAAAAAGAAAAAGTCTTTACGATTAAGGATTCCAAACAAGAATTCGACGATACGAAAATAAAATGCGAAAAATGCCAATCCCCCGTGGAAGAAGTAGAGGAAACAGACTACTTGGATCATTTGCTCGAAAAGGCCCATGCGGCAGGAACGGAAACAGTCGTTATTTCAATGGATTCGGAAGAAGGAAGCCAGTTTTTCCACTCATTCGGGGGAATAGGAGCAATGCTGCGATATAAATAACAGTATCAGCAACTAGATAGTGCTTATGAACAATAATTCGGCAAAAGATCCGGCTGGACATCTTAAGCTGTCCGTGAGCGATCTTGAAAGAAGCAAAGCATTCTATTCCCGATTATTTGAATTATTGAAATTTATCCAAATAGCCAATAAAGAAAAAAGTGCGGGATGGGTAACGACTGAAGGATTTGGCATTTGGATAACGCAAGCCGAATTCATGACGCACCAACACGTGTTCAAGGCAACCGGTTTTCACCACCTTTGCCTTAAAGCGAATTCGGAAAAAGAGGTGGATGCAATTTATGAGGGAATAAAAAATGAAGCAAGGATCTTTGCACCACCTGCAAAGCACCCAAAATATACGGAAAAATACTATGCATTCACCTTCGCTGACCTCGACGGAATGAAACTAGAAGTGGCATATTACTAGGTTTCGAATCGACCAAAAATTCAACATAGTTTTTTATTCGTGAATGCAGATAGTAAAAAACGATGAACCGACTTCAAGAGATAGTAGCAACAGGAGTGACCGTTTTCGGAATTTCTATTAGTCAGTCACCTCTCTTGATTTTCTCAAACGTCACCGTTGGAATGGTGGGCATCGTTCTGTTTGTTTTCGGCGTCATCGGGATGATCTTTGATGACATTAAGCAATTCTTTGACCTTGCGGCATAATAAATACGTTGCGTACGTCCAGATATGGGCAGCGTTTTGCTTGGCAATTCTAGCAAGCGAGTTCTTCAACTTTCTTGAAATTCGAACAAACATCGCCCAATTTTTCATCTTGAACAATTTTCTTGCGGCAATGATACTGGGCATCATAGGATACATGTACTTCCGCTCGCAACTCCACACCATCGAACGATTAGCACGCTCACCCCATGTTCGAATTTGAACATAGTAGGGGACTAAAAACAAACCCCTCCCTTTTGATGTATGGGAACCCCCTATTTCACGAAAACAAGCCCATTAGGAGGAGAAATAAAACGAAGAATCGAAGACTTTCAAGTGGAAGAAATCATTGAAAATGGGACTGTTTGTTCGATTGAACAATTAAACCAAAATCCTCCCCCACGCATAACGATGGACGTTCCAACGAATCCTAATCCAATCAAAATGGATCAACTGCATGTACGAATGGAAAAATTCAATGTGGAAACAACGTTTGCCATCCGCATGCTCACAAGAGGAATATCCACGAGCGTAAAACGAATCGGATATGCAGGATTGAAGGATAAGCGAGGAGTAACCTGCCAACGCATCTCATTATGGAAACCGGACGTAGAGAAACTAAAACGATTCAGCGTGCGGGGAATCGCATTCCATCATGCGGAATGGTCAGATAAACGAATTGATTTAGGCGATCTGCGAGGAAACAAGTTTACGATTGTGATACGAAATATTGATTTGCCTGAGGAGGAAATTCGTGAAATTATCCAAGAGTTTGGAAGAGAATTAGTACAAGGAATACCTAATTATTATGGAGAACAACGATTCGGTGGATTCAGGAATGTAACGCATGTAGTGGGAAAACTATTATTGGAAGGAAAAATAGAAGAAGCCGTGATAACGTATTTGGGAAAAGCAAGCGAGGGAGAAGAGGAAGAAATTGCACGTGAACGGAAAAATGTATTTGAAACGAGAGATTTTGGGAGAGCGTTGAAGGAATTCCCAGACAAAATGCATTTTGAGAAAGCCATGCTCAATCACCTCGTAAGAGAACCCGCTGATTTTGCAGGAGCATTCCAACAATTGCCAAAAAAAACAAGGTATTTGTTCACGCACGCATACCAGAGCCACGTGTTCAACCAAATCATTGCTGCGCGCGTAGCGAGAGGATTGTTTTACCCCATGGAAGGAGACATTCTAGAGAAAGGCATTCCTACGGCATTGCTCCCGGGAAGCGAGGCGAAAAAAGCTAAAGGAATACCGGGAGAAATAGAGGAAGAAATACTCAAAAAAGAAGGAGTGGACGCCCGTTTTTTCACGAATCAAAAATTGGGGGAATTATCTAGTTGGGGAGCACGAAAACCTATTGTATTGCATGTGCATGACTTTCGATTGGAAAAAATAGAAGACGATGCGTTTTTTGAAGGAAAAAAATGCGCAAAAGTCTCTTTTTGGTTAGACAAGGGAGCATACGCTACCACCGTAATGCGGGAATTGATGAAGGAAAAATAAAAAAAATAATGGGTGGAGAAAAAAGGAAAACATTCCATTTATTTTTGAATCGAACCAGCGGTTTGATTAACTAATCCAATAAGATCAGGAGCATCCGCATAGAGGGAGCGCATCAAAAGAAAATTAACCCCCGGAATATCGGACTCAAGAACGGGAAAAATGGTAATAGTAGTAGGAGTAACCTCCACTAATGGTTGCTTCCGTTCAGCATCGGGAAAAGCAATACGAATCGTTATCGCGTTTGTAGTATGAAGAAGCGCATTGCATTCTTCTAAAGAAATAAATTCACTCTCTTTGCCCGTACCAAAATCGGTTTGACAACCTATCCAATTTCCATCAACGGTATCATACACACGCAGAATAGTTTGAGTCAGTTTCTGATGCCCGCCTAAAACGATTTGCTGCTGAATCAACGCATCGGCTACTTCCTTATTGAGCGAAGCAGAACCCTTTAATCCAACAGGAGAAAGAACAAAACTATTTTTCTGTGCGATCGTAGCAAGGATAACGGATGGAATGGCATCATTGGAAGCAAAAATAATTCCCTGCTGTGACTCGGTATGGGAATACGAATTCTCAAAAAAAGAATCCCACAAATCGGAAGGACTCGTCTGAGTAACAGAAAAATAAAACGCCAGAGCGAAAAGAAGAACAAAAAGAAAATAGAGAGGAGCATTACGCATACTAGTCAACTAATAAGAAAAAAGCATTAAAAGCGTCCTGTTAGGAAAGGAAAAGAAAAATCGAAAACCAAAAAAAAGGAAAAGGGGGGAGGAAAAACCTCCCCCTTCCATAATTGTTTCCAGGCTTAGCCGTTACATGCCGTCCAAGGCCGAGATAAGGTCTTGGGCTGCAGCACCGGTGTCCGTTGCAGTGTATCCGGCTACAATGATGTTGCCGCTGTACACTCCCGATACCATGTCACCCGATTGATTCAATTCGTCCGCCACTTCGCTGGCAAGCGAGTTAACCAATGGTCCGCCCACAATAATCTTGGGGCCGGGAACAGAAGAGTCCGTCGTATAGATTTGTGCTTTCCCGTTCAAGGGAGCCATCGTCGTATACGTGAACGCCGTTCCGTTCGTGACAACCGTGGAACCGTCTGAGATTCCAGCCGTGTAGGTGATATCCTTCACCGCTACGGAAGTACCTGTTGAGAACGTTCCTGTTTCTCCTTCAGCTACCGTTAGCTCTTCTCCGCCTTCTACTGTCGTGGTTGAGCTGGCGCCCGTCACGATGAACTCGACTTGAGGTCGGTTCTCGGGAATCCATAATTCAACCGTTTTGTGATCGGCGATCGAAATCTTCGTACCGAAGTCCGTGAAGGCCTTCTCGATGTCGTCGCTATCCTCAAACTTCAAGGACAACGTCGTACCACCGATACCACTACCGTTCCAACCGTAGTTCACATCCGAAGTAGGAACGGCGATATCGTCGTCAATCGTGTCGGAAATGTCGAACGTCTGGTTGTCGATGTAGAATCGAATCGGATACTCCGTTCCACCGTTCTCGTCGACCTGGAAGGTTGAAGCGTAGACTGTCGTGCTACCGTCATCCTGTCCGAGTTCGTCGATCTGCGGGAAGAAAAAGTTCTTATCGACCGTTCCGTCTTCTGCCGTGTCCGTTCCAACAAACGATAACCGCTTGCTGTTCTGGAGCGTGGAGTTGTACGGGATGGTGACTCCATTACCTGTCGTGTCGGGGTTGGTAATATCTCCGGCCAACATGAAGTACAGTCCCTCATCCGCGGTCTCTTCCACGAAGTAGGAATAGGCGACCGTGTAGTTGTCTCCGCTCAAGGGAAGCAACATAGGGGCCATGGATACTCCAATCGTGGTTCCGCTGTGATTGGCGTCGTCGTAGAAGAAGACACCTGCCAAGTTGGCTGTTGTGGTTCCTCCAGTAACACCTGTCACATTGGACAATCCGCCCAATCCTTGAACCAAGTCAGACGTAGACACTGAGCTGGTCAATTCTGCGTCCGCGATTCGAACATATCCGTCGGCTGTCAACGTGACACCGCTCGCACCGTTGCCATCATCATCGGCAATCGAATAGGTGACTCCGCTGATGGTGACTGTGCTGGCTCCGGCATTCACATCACGCGTACCGTTGTCGGTCCAGATTCGTCCGCTTCCTAATACAACTGCAACACCGTTCAACAGCGTTCCATTGACAACGTTGAAGTCCTGGCTGGTCGTGTTAATATCCCACCACAAACTCTGCGACTCGTCGAACGTGAAGTCCGAACCATCACTGGTAGCGGTCTTTGCAGCTTGGTCGACATCCTCGCGAACGAACCACATGGGGATCGTGTGCGTGGAATCCTGCACGTCGCGAAACGTGATTTCATTGTTCCCGACTTGAACGTAGGTCATCTCTTCGTCGTTCTCGAACCCATTGAAGGTGATCTTGAAGAAGTCTTCACCCAAGGCTCCGGTTCCATCCAAAAAGCTGAACTCGTAGGGGCCGTCTTCTCCGGCTTCCGTCAAGACGCTGTTATTGGAATACAAGGGGTTGTCGTCGTCGAAAATCGAGTCGCCGTATGTCGCGATCAATTCTCCAGCAGCCGAATCCTCATCGTCGTCCATGGCCTGATTAGAGATAACCACCGAAGTCAAGCGGTTCGTTGTGGCTGTCTCATTCAACGTCACCACGTAGGGCCCGTCGATGTTCTCTTCGTCTGCGTCTTCGCTATACGGATAATTCTGTCCGTCCAACAATCGCACCGAGGAGGTTCCGACTAATACATCAACCGTTCCTTCGTTGGTTCCCGTGTTCACCGAGGCGGAATCCACGTAAATGTCTCCATTCACCACTTCGTCGCCATTGTCATCTTCGAAGTCAATGAAGGCACCTGCTGCCGTCGTCTGTGTGTCGACCATGTTTCCGGCTTCGTCGGTCAAGTTGAACTTGGCCTGGTACGAAGTGGTAGCGGGTCCGGTCGCGACAATTGAAACAACCGTCACCGTGAGGGTCTGTCCGGTATAGGCTCCCTTTCCTGCCATCGTGAAGGACTCTCCCGCCACGAATGTCTGCTTGGCCTTATCTTCGATCAATCGCAGTTCGGTCACCGAATTAGTGTCCGTCTGGTCAACCGTCTGGACCAAGAAGGTCTTTCCGAAGAAAGGAATACGGATATTATCATCGGAGTCATCGGAAAAGTCTCCCACCACATCATCCGTGTCGTTGGTCGGAATTCCGCCGCCGAGATTCAACACATAGTTGACATCGTTAGCGCCGAAAACGGCCACCAAATCGCGCACGTCCTGATCGGTGTCGAACTTGGCATCCAAGTCCACTCCAACGGTTTCACGGACATCAATCGAGGTTGAGGATCCGTTATACTTGTAGGAAATCGACTCATCCTTCAAGAAGGAGAGGGGGTCTTCTGAGAGCGACTGACCGTATTCCACGGCTGCGTTCCCAGAGGATGAATTCAAATTTGCGGTGTCGAACGTCTTTCCGCCTGTCACGGTGACTGTTCCGCCTAAAGATAAAACAGCGGCTAAGTCGGATACTACTACGGATCCGGACTCGCCGGCCCCGCCTGTGTACGTCTTGGTCATGACGGCTTTCTCAACTACTTTGCGGGCAATGTTTCCGGCCCACACACCATCAGAAACCGCGGCGCTCTTGCCCACCACGATGTTTACAACGGGGGACATATCGGCATTGTATACCACCGACTTGGCATCGCTACCTGAAATTGCAGAAACCATTGGGGCAACTGCAGCACCAAGCAACGCACCACCGGCGATTACTGCCGCTAGTTTGCGTATTTTCAATCCATTCATTTGTGCTTCACCTCACGAATCACAACGAGCGTTTAGCACCAATACAACAACCGAATTGACAAACGGTATCGGTGACTGGCTCATTGAGGTCATTCAAGAGTCAAGCCGTTTAAATATGTTTCGAGTTTTGTCCGGCATTCGTCGAAACCCATTATGGAGTATATAAGGAGAGGAGGACAAAAGGAGGGGCAAATGCCGTAAGAGGATAAGACAATCCTCGAAAGGTTGAGTTGGGGGTGTCACGATGTATACAGGCGCCTCACTCCAAAGAGGGGGCAAAAATCATCAATTGTTCTTGATTCGTTAAATAATGGGTAAATCCTCTGGTAAAACAGGCTTTTCAGGGGGCTTTTCTTTAATGGATTGGGCATTCCTCATTCCTTGATAGAATTGGGCATTGAACTCTTCTACTTTTTTCCTGCTGAGCAATCCCATAATGTAATCCGCATAGGCATGCACCATTTCAGTCATATCCACAAGTCCATTCTGGAAATCATCTAATTCAAAAACAATCTT
>JAZDJQ010000005.1:0-29950 GCA_043803765.1 Candidatus Iainarchaeum sp.
CCTGCAAAAGAAGGCGTTCCTTCTTTTTGTACGATTTCTTGTGCGGCATTCGTATGAATGATGAGCGCATCGCACTGCAGTTCATTCACGAGTTTTTGTATTTTTTGAGTGGGATATTCCTTCAATTGGGATACTCCTAAATTGCATGCGAGAAAAATATGGGGGGCGTATTTTCGCACGTCAAACGATGAAAACGTTTGGGGTTTTTCTATCGCAGCCCGCGTGCTTCCCAATCCCATCCCTGTTTTTTTTTCTTCACATGCTTTGGCAATATCTTGATTTATTTTTGTTAGCGTGGCATGTCCTCCTGTCATACTGCTCACCATGTAGGGGAAAGAGAATTCGTGTTTTAGAAAAATAGTTTTAGTGTCTATTTTTTTCTCGTCTATTTCCGGGAGAGATAAATAATCCAATTCCATTTCATCGAATCCGGTTGTCTTATCAGTGAACTGCACGGACTGATTCAATGCAATGTCCACGTGTTCCGTTTTCCTTTTAATGATGCTTGGCATAGGAATGAGGGAGACAAAGAGGTATATAACCCCTATTTTCCTTTTTCGTTCTTGGAAGAATACGCTCTGCGTATTTTTCTAATAATGACCGTTCGCTTGTTGGTTCCCGCCGACCGATGTTTGGGCTCTCCGAAAACCTGACGATAGGCTTCGTCCGAAGTGAATCCGCTACCGTAAATCAATTGAATAAATCGAATTTCGTCAGGTCGGAGAATCCGTTTGATTGAACGCCAAATGGATTGGATGATTTCTCTATTTTCGATATCATCCATGAAGGATTTGGGAGTGGTTTTCAGATCCCGTAATGTTTCTTCATCTAACGGAACCGTCCTTTTTTTTAGCTCACGCTCTTTTATTGTTCGATCGAATACAGACGAAGTGGAATGATTGAGTGCATTCTTCATGATAGTTAAGAGATATCCTTCGAAAGAATCCATTGATGGAATATACCCGCGATTGATCATTTCCCTGTAGCGCCACAAATATATTAGGATGTTCTGCCGGTTATCATCAAAAGTGTTCCCAAAAACACGGGTTTTTGCCACTTGGGAAATTAATGGTTCGTTCTCTCTGACAAAATGAGTGAATCCTTTGGTATACATGGGGATTATTTCATGTATGTGGGCATGCCATTGTCGTCTTCGGCGTTGAAGAGATTGAACCCGTTTCCTATTGATTCTCCTCCGATTCCCTTGAACAGGCATAAAAATGACTCTCCAATCCCATTTTCTTTCCTTATAATAAAAGGATGCGCTATTGCGGAATGTTGGCCGCATCGATGATTCCGATGAAGGAATCCTTTTTCAGTGATGCGCCCCCCACGAGGCATCCGTCGATGTCATTCTGGGTGAGGAAGAGCCTCGCGTTCTCGGGTTTGACGCTTCCTCCATACAATATGAGCATGCGCTGTGCTTCATCTGCTCCGAATTGCTTCTTTATTTCGTCGCGTAAAAATGCGTGGGCATCATTGGCATCTTTTGGGGTGGCAGGCTGTCCCGTATTGTCTTTACTGGTGGAGATGGCCCATACGGGTTCATACGCGAGAATGACTTTGGTTATTTGGTCGCGTGATATTCCAGCTAATCCTTCATTGAGTTGCACGCCTAATACCTCAAATGTTTTTCCTTCTTTTTTTTCTGCTGCTGTTTCCCCCACGCATAGAATGGGAGTCATGTTGCTTCGCAGTGCGGCTAATACTTTGGCGTTGATGATGCGGTTAGGTTCGTGATAGTTTGCCCTTCTTTCAGAATGACCAATAATACAATACTGTGCTCCTGCTGCTGCCACCATGTTTGCGGAAACGTCCCCCGTGAATGCCCCGTTGTTTTCATAATGGCAATCCTGTGCACCCATTTTGACTTCGCTTTCTTTCAATACGTTCGCAATCTCGGATAAATGCGTATAGGGAGGACACACGATTACTTTCACATTGGTTCCTGCGATGTGCAGATGGGCATATTTGTGCAGTTCCTCAACCAGTTTTTTCCCTTCCGTGATGGTTAAGTTCATTTTCCAGTTTCCCACGATGACCTTCGAGCGACTCATGAGCTAATTCCCTCCCAACCCTGAAACAGGTAGGGTGGAATAAGTATTAAAGGGTTGACTCGAAATCGTGTGATTCTTTCCCTATTTTCATGGCGATTCGGTGACGGCGGTTCTGCTCCTCGGTTAAAAGAGTTTTCAGTTCCCTTGATGCCCTCTGGTAAAGGGTATCAAGATTGGTTGTGAGCTGCCTCATGAAATGGTCAGCATTGGTTGTTCCTATTTTTTCCCTGAGAAGGGTGTGCAGACGATAGAGTTCTTCTCCACGGGACCCTTCTTCTTTCAACTCGAATAGTACGCGAATGATTTGTTTTTGTTGAGAGTAGAGGAATGCGCGTGGGAGTAAAAAATATCTCACATTCAACTCTTCAATTGTTTCATGGAATTTGTCTTGTGCAAATATTCAGACAAACATATAGCCTCACTTTTGGATTTTCAACAATTCCAACACCAAGCCGTCAATTGCATCCTGTTGCGCTTTGGCGATGGTGCCTATTTGCCTTTTGAATCGGCTGTCGTCCATTGATGCCATTTGGAATACAAGCGCAATGCTGTATTCCTTCAAACCGTTCTCTGGTGTTGGCTCGATGGGCAGCGTAAAAGAAAATGTGGCTTTGTCGGTGTTGCTGGTTAGTGGAACAACAATCGCCAGCTTATTGGCCCGGCCAAGAATAATTGCCGGCCGCATTCCTTTTTGTTCGTGGCCTTTTCCTTCTGGCAGGTCAACGAACCACACTTCGCCTTTTTTCATTAGGGTCAATCCTGCATGTCATGCGTTGAAGCTTCCTGCCAAGGCCTGAACTCTTCCTTCATTTCAGCGAGTTCTTTTTCGGTTGGCACGAACAAAAATTCTTTTGCCTTTGAAACACCGACCGCAATCTGTGCTTCGGAATAGAATGGTTTCATTTTCTTGACGTTCTTCTGTGCGGTCAATGGGTCTTGTTTTTGGTCAAAGGCAAAAAAGGAATACGTTGCTGCAACTTCGAGTGTATTCGCCTTGAGCTCGCCAAACAATTCATTGAATTCCTCAATGTCTTTTGACTCGGCATTTGTCAGGCTAGCGGACGTTTCCAAGTGTTCCACTTTTTTCTTGTTTTCATACACTCGGTCTGTGAGTCCTCTCGAATAAGGACCACGCACATACAAGTGATACTCAAAGCCAGTCTTGACTCCTTTCAATTGGAGCAAGTAAATTGCCTTTTGAATAATCAGGCGGTGCTCGAAATTGTCAATTTTTGGCTTGAAGCCCATTGCCTTGAAACAGGCCACTACTTTATCCAGATTCATTTTTTCACCCCGCATTCAATCAGTTTCTTTAACCAGTTTTTTGTATGCTCCCATGCAAGTGTCCCTTCGGGGGTTATTTGGTAGGATTCCAGTTCTTTTCCTTCCAACGTAATTTTTTGTGATTTGATATATCCGTTTTCTTCCAAAACTTTGAGATTGGTGTAAAGCGCGCCATCCGACACATCCAACACCGCCTTCAGTTCCCGATACATTACTCCATCCTGACCAAGGCTTGCGATGCTCGCCAGCAACTGCAGTCTGATCAATGAAAAAACGCTCGAATTCAGAGCCTTCGATTCCTCAATCAGGGACAAAAAATCACTATTCATACACAACCACTATCGCTGTTATATAAAAATAAGACAACCGATAAGTATAAAAACTTTTATTAACACTTTAATTTTCAAAGTAAATGTAAAAGTAGATTTGAATGGTTAATGGGTATCGAAAAGACATGATTGCAGAAGGAAAGATCGCGCGCGACCTTCACGATAAAGGATTCCAAAACATCCACCAACGCACTGGAAGCCTAGGCACGGCAGACAGTTACGCTTTAAAAGATGGCCAAAAATACTATGTGCAAGTCAAAAACGGAGCAGCAAGAGTAGATCCTGATGTCATCAGCCACCCGCAAAAACTCGCTCAAGACAGGAGTGGATCAGGTGTTGTAATTAACCGCCAAGACGGCCAAAACAAATGGCGCTTCTTCGGCAACTGGGGGTGCGGATAAATGGTTCAGAAACTATTCGGATTCGAAATCATTGGCGAGTAGTGTCAGGTCGTTGCATTTGAGTTCTTTCTTGGCATTTATGAGAAAGGTTATTTCCTTTTTCTCCGTGCCTTCCGCTCTTCTGTTTCCCGCGTGATGTTCCCTAGGGTGGCCTTGTCAACAGCGGCCCCTAGGTTAGCTGCATCCCATATTTTCTTTCCGCGCTTGGAAAAGAATCGCGGGTTCGTGGCTTTTCTGAGTAAACGACCGGTGCGTGTGCGGAACGCCGACTTTGCCTTGCCTAATTGACGAATACGGGATTCATAGGCACGAAGTGCTTGTTCTTCTTCTCCAGTAGCAATACTTTGTTTTTCAGTTAATTTCCTGTGTTGTTTTGAAAAAAAATGAGTATCTACTATATCCATGTAACCTTTATCTCTGTCAAATCTTGCAGTTAAATCATCAGCTATCTCAGATGCTACTATCCGCCGTGAGTTTGCCCCTGTATAATGGTCTCTTGCTTTGGCAACTCTCTCCATTTTTCCCCTAATTACTATTCGTTTCAAACTCCGAGGCACGAGCAGAACGCTGTGTACTTTTCTTTCAAGGTATTTTCGGGGGGGGCGGGTGGGCATAGAATATTCCTCTGGGCGCGATAAGGCACCCTCGTCGAAAGGAGAGGGGGATGGAACTATTTAATTCCGATGGATGGGCGGGTGGTGGAAAAGGATTTTTCAGGTCTCTCGGTTATTTCCCCTATTTCCTTTTTTCCACATATTTTCGTTCAACGTAGGCTTGCACCATTTTCTTGAAATCGTACTTACCGAGAATGTCGGTATCCTTTGTTCCAGAAGCGCCATAACTGCATTCGCCATTCATTATAAAAGGAATCAAGCCCCCTATTATATTCCTCCCAGAAACCATGTTTTTTGGCAAAAGCCTCTAACAGGCTAAGTCTTTCCATATATTTTTTCCTTTTTTGCTTTTCTTGTCGGGTCAAGCCTTTGGGCACCCAAGAGATGTACGAGCGACGATGTAGTGTTATCCATTCGTGATAGGCTTCGGGTGTCAATCTATTTTTCAGTTTTAAGTGTTTCGTGAAAATCTGAAACAAATGGCTCCTCTCATTCCGAATTACAAAGGGGTCGTCTCCCCGAACGTATGTTTGAAGCAAGAATGACTGGTATTTAGCATCTCCTCTGTTTAGAGTGGAATTTTTCTGTTTGCGAGCGAAATGTTTCTTGGTAGAGGGCAATAGAAACTTTCGCATATGCCGTTGAAACTGCTTGGGATTACGAATAATGGGTGCCACTTTGAATGGAGGATTTTATAATATATAAAGTTAAACAGTGGTCTCCATTTCTTTCTTGGTACTGTACTTCTTTTCCACGTAGGCTTGAACCATGCGTTTGAACTCGTCCTTCATCGTTCTTCCTTGGAGTGTTTTCACTAATTTTCCATCCTCGAATACGGGCGCGGCAGGGTTTTCTCCGCTCCCGGGGAGTGAAATACCAATGTTGGCGTCCTTGGCTTCTCCGGGGCCGTTTACGATGCATCCCATTACGGCTACGTGCATGCTTTCCACTCCATCGTATCCTTGTTTTTTCCATATGGGCATTTGCGTGTGCAGGTATTCCGTTACTTCTTTTGCTAGTTCTTGAAACGTGATGCTTGTTGTGCGTCCGCATCCCGGGCAGCTGGTTACTTGGGGGAGAAAAAATCGGTGCCCGAGTGATTGAAGTACTTGTTGGGATACTAATACTTCTCGTGAGCGAGAGGAACCGGGTTCGGGTGTTAGTGAAACGCGGATCGTGTCTCCTATTCCTTGATTGAGCAATAGGGATAATGCGGCAGTGGATGCGACGATTCCCTTATCCCCCATTCCTGCTTCCGTTAATCCTAAATGCAATGGTTGATTTGTTCGTTTGGATAATTCAGAGTAGCAGTATACCATTTCTTGCACCCCGGACATTTTGGTTGAAATGATGATTTGGTCTTTTCTCATTCCTAATTCGATTGCTTTTTCCGTTGAGAGTAATGCGGATTGTATCATGGCTTCTAGGAAAACGTGGTTGGCTCCTTTTTGTTCTGCTGGAATTTTTTGGTTGTCATCATCAATGAGTTTTTTTAGTAATTGTTGGTCGAGGCTTCCCCCATTCACTCCAATGCGTACGGGTTTGTTGTGTTCAACTGCTATTTTAATGAATGAATCAAAATTAGCATCGTATTTTTCTCCAAATCCAACATTTCCGGGGTTGATTCGGTATTTGTCTAACGCGTCTGCGAGAGTAGGATACTTAGACAAAAGAAGATGCCCATTGTAGTGGAAATCCCCAATGAGAGCAGTATCCCCGTATCCTTCTTCGTGTAGTTTTTTTCGTATGGCCGGAACGGCGATTGCCATGGCATCTTTTTCAACCGTGAAACGCACTAATTCGCTTCCTGCATCCGCTAATTCTTTTATTTGTTTTACTGTTTGTTCAACGTTGGCTGTGTCCGTGTTGGTCATGCTCTGCACACGCACGGGATTGTTTCCTCCAATCCCCACTTTTCCTACTTTTACTTCTATTGTTTTTCTTTTTTGGAATCCGTTAAGGGTTTCTAGTTTTTGCATCGGCACACGACCTTACTACTATTCATCATTTAAGGAGAGGGAAAATTTTTCCCTTTCCTTATGTTGAATTTAGGGTGTTATTTTTTGACCATTTTACTTGCCGTATTCACAATGTCTTCTACTGTCATTCCGAATTTCTTTTTGATGTTTTCAGGCGTGTCGTAGGGAATGTATTCGTCTGCTCCGCCGAGCCGGGTGACCTGTACATTGGATAGTTTGTTTTTTTCTAAACATTCTAATACGGCGGAACCAAATCCTCCTACGAGGGTGTTTTCTTCGAGTGTTATTATTTTTCCTGTTTTGTGTACGAAATGTTTAATCATTTCTTCATCGAGGGGTTTAGCAAACCGTGCGTTAATGACGGCAGCGCTTATTCCTTTCTTTTTTAGTTCTTCTGCTGCTTTTACCGCATCGCGTACCATCCATCCAATGGCAAGCAAGGTGACATCGTTTCCGTCTTGTACTAATTCGGCTTTTCCGATGGGTATTGTTTTGAGTTCTTGTTTTGGTAAGACGCACATATTTGTGTTTCCTTTTGGATAGCGGATAGCAATCGGCCCTTTGTTGTATTCGTGTGCGGTCTTCACCATGTGTTGTAATTCGTTTTCGTCTTGGGGTGCCATCACGACAAAACCGGGGAGGATGCGTGTATAGCTAATGTCTAAAATTCCTCCTTGAGTTGGTCCGTCTCCTGTGATAGCGGATTTTGGAATCAAGAATTTTACGGGAAGATTCATCATGGATACATCGTGCATCATTTCATCGAATGCGCGCTGTAAAAATGGGGAATAGATGCATACGAATGGTTTCATTCCTTCTGCTGCGAGTCCGGCTGAAAATGTAACGCCGTGTTCTTCGGCGATTCCCACATCATAGAATCGTTGAGGATATTTTTCTCCAAACTTATTCATTCCTGTTCCGGCAGCCATGGCAGCGGTTAATCCTACAATGGTAGGGTCGTCTTCGGCTAATTGCATAAGTGTTTGAATGGCTAATCCTTCAATAGAACCATTGCATTTTTTCTTGGGGTCACCTGTTTCTATTTCGAATGCGGCGTGTTCATGCCAGCGGGCCTTGTCTTTCTCCATGTAGTCTACTCCCTTTCCTTTTTGGGTGAGTACATGCAAAATTTTAGGTCCTTTGATTTCTTTCATCTCGGAGAGGTGATGCACTAATTCGTCAAAATTGTGTCCGTCAATGGGGCCGTAATACTTGAATCCTAGTTTTTCAAAAATGGTTCCGATACCCCTTCTTCCTCGTTCGTCCGTGGAGACGCTGGATAATCTTTTCAAATATTCGTGGAACGATCCCACGCTGGGGGAGATTCCCATTTTGTTATCATTCAATACGATGACCATGTCGGTTTGATTGTATCCAATGTTGTTTAGTGCTTCGTATGCGAGTCCGCCCGTTAATGCCGAGTCTCCTACTACACATATTGTTTGGTAGTCTGCTTTTTTTAGTTTGGCTGCTTCAGCCAGTCCCATTGCTCCGCTTAATCCAGTGGAAGCGTGTCCTGCACTCCACACATCGTATTCGCATTCTCCCCTCACGATGAATCGTGTGAGTCCCCCGGGGTATTTGCAGATAGTAGGAAATCGTTCCCTTCTCCCTGTCATTATTTTGTGCGTGTAGGATTGGTGGGATGTGTCAAAAATAATCTTGTCTTTGGGTGCGTTAAACACATAGTGGATGGCCATCGTGAGTTCTACCACCCCGAGGTTGGCTCCGATATGCCCTCCATTTTTAGCGCAGGTATCAATGAGTAATTCCCTTACTTCTTGGGCAACATCGTGCAGGTTTTCAATCGAACATTGTTTCAAATCTGCAGGGGAATTAATATCTTTGAGCGAGAGCCTTCCTGTTTTTCCATTTCCATTCAGTCCGCTCTCAAAATCGGTTGCATTCATGCTAGGTCCACCCTCCAGGTAGAATACCAGATAACGGACAACCTTTGGTTAGGGCCACTTATAAAACAATACGTCTTTTGCCTAATAAATTATTGACGCTTGACGTAATACACGGTATTCCTAGTATGTTGAAGATTTTGAGCACAATAAAACCTGTGCCAAGCAAAAAATACCTTCCCCTCGTGCTACCTCGGTTAACTTATCTCCTGTTCCTGCCGTAATCCCTATCTTTTCTTTGGAAATACCCAATAAGAAAGACAAGTTATGTTTAATTTCACCTACTTTGGGTTGAATTCGTGGAGTTAAACATTCTAATGCGATTGACACGTTTTCTAACTCATAGGGGGAAGAATGCAATGATTCAAGGGCTTTTTTTAAAATAAAAGAGGAATGAATCGCTTCTCCTACCATGTCTTTTGGGGTAAAATATGCCCCTAATCCATCTTTTCCTAATGCAGAATGAATGGCATTAAACAACGCGTGCAGTATCACATCCGCATCACTGTCTCCAGCTAATCCTATTTCTCCTTGAAATATCACTCCTCCTAATAGTAACGGACGACCAGTAGATTGTCTTTCAAACGCGTGTGAATCCATTCCTACTCCAATACGATAGTGAGGATCCATGCTCATTTCTTCGCCCCGAAAAAAGTTAATGCTTCTTGCAGTGCAGGATGTTTTTTTCCATACAATTCTAAAGTTACTCCTTTTTCAATTGCTTCCCATGCTTGATGCAGACTCTCTGCTCCTGCTTTAGGTCCAGACGGATGACCAAATACACCGCGTCCTGGAACCATACTAAAATCAATTGTGTTAAACGTTTTATACATCAGGGGTAACGACCCGGCCCAATCACTGCCTCCTGGAATAGGAAGTGATGTATTCAGCCCGTGCATATCATACAGGCAAGCATTTACATTTGCTTGCACTTCTTCTTCGGTTGTCATCATTCTTTTTCCCAAACCCGGCATGATAATAGCATCGCATCCTGACAACCTTGTTAAACGTGTGATTAAATCAGAATTAACCCCAAAATTGGGCATGCGGGAAAAAGCAGCAACAAAATCAAAGTGAGAAAAAATAGGTACTTTCGTATGTTTGGCCAGCATTCGCACTGCACTCCATCCTAGTGTCATCGTGTTCACCATAATAGCATTGCCTCCCATTCCTACTACCGTGTCATGCAGTTCTAACAACCGGTCTACTTCATCCGTAATATTAGCAATGTACATCTTGGGCTGCCCTGTCTTATCTTCGGCTTTATGCATTTCATGAATAACATATTCAAGTCTTTTTTTGATTGGAGAATACGCCACATCTGCAAGCATCTCGTCATCTTTGCATACATCTAATCCACCCATCCATGCTTCATATGCAAGTTTGGCAAAATCCCCCGGTTGAAGACCAATATTAGGTTTAACCACTCCAGTAAATAGAGGACGATTGTACACGTTTAATTTTTTACGTATTCCTTTCAATCCAAATATTGGACCGGTAAACTGCCTCACAAATGAACGAGGCAACTCCACATTCACCAGTTTAATTGCATTCATGCTCGGACAATGAAATGCCCCTTCTCCCGCAGCAGCCGTAATAAGATTAGGTATTTTGGGTCCAAAATTAATAATAGGGTGTGCAATAGTGACTAACGCTGTTGTATATACTTTTCCATCTAAAAATTTGGCGAGAAGAGGAGTTGATTTTTTTCCTAATACTTTGCATGAAAGGACTTTTGCTCCATGTTGGATTCGAAAATCCTCTTTTACTCCCACGCGGTGCCATTGTGCTGTGCTCTGTTCTTGGCATAAATGAACAGACGCTTCAATTGGGTCGATAGGAGTTTCTATCAGATACGTGAACTTTGCATATTCGTCTCCTACGGATGCATCGAGAGACAAAAATCCATTCATATCTTCCTTGTTCATCTTATTCCCCCACTATCGTTATATTTACGTTTCGTTGCTTCCGCGGTCCATCCAATTCAACAAAAAAGATACGCTGCCATGTTCCTTTCACGATGACTCCTTCTTGCACAGGAAGGGTTTCAGATGCACCTAACATCCATGATCGTAGATGCGCATCCGTATTTTTTCGATTATCAACAGGTGCGATATCGTGTCCATACCCTTTTCCTGCAGGCACCATTTCTTTGAAAAACAGTTCAACATCTTTTAATAAATGAGGCTCGCTCTCATTCACGCGTATCCCGGAAGTAGTATGCATGGTGGCAATGTTCACTATCCCTTTTTTTATTTTTGCGCGTTTCACGATGTGTTCAACCTTTCTCGTTATCTCAATTATTTGAAAACGCATGGTTGAATCAATAGAGATTTTTTCGTACACTGTTTTCATGATTCTTTTCCCTCACGTACGATTAATAAATCCGCCTTCTTTTTACATGTAATTGGATTCTCCTCCCAAATTTTCCCCATCCCCTAACGAGTGTTGGCGCGCAGGGTTTTTTCCTAATGAACGTGCTCATTTCCTCTATTGGAATTCTTCCCAGTTTTTCAAATTCGCTCCCGGGATAAATGCGTTTTCCTTTAGGTAAAAAAGTGTAGTGGAAATGCACTCGTTCCGCATGATGATAAATTGTTTTCCCTACTTTTTGCACGTCCCGTACATCCACCCATCCCAAATAGTGCAGTGGAGTGGTAATTCCTAATTCTTCCTTCATTTCTCTTTTGGTTCCATGCAGGATGGTTTCATTGGAATGAACATGTCCGCCAATCGAAGTATCCCATTTTCTCGGGTGGAGTTTTTTTCGGTGCGAGCGGTATTGAAGAATAATATTTTTTTTCACATCGATGACAAACACATGTCCTACAGAGTGTAAAAGTCCGTGTTCGTGTGCGAATAGTTTGGGTATTTTTCCTAGTGTTTTTCCCTTTTGGGATAACCATTCAACATATTCAAGAGGCTGATTAAGTATCTCATTCGATGGATTTTTCTTTTTCTTCGTTTCTTTTTTGGAGTATTTTTTCAGCGAAGAATAAGTCTTCTTGGGTGGTAATCTTGATGTTTTCATATCCGCCATCCACTACAACAGGTTTGATCCCTAGCCGTTCAACCAGTTGAACGTCATCTGTTCCATAAAAGCCTTCTTTTAATGCTTTTTCATGTGCTTGGAGGAATACTCCATATTGAATGCATTGAGGGGTTTGCATTCCCCATAATTCATCCCGTTTGAGTGTTTCAATTATTTTTCCATCTTCTCCTACTTTTTTGATCGTGTCCTTTACTCGATAGGCGGCTGCGCTTGCTTGGTAGTGTTGAGCAGCATGAATGCATTCGGAGATTAATTCTTTGGAGATAAGAGGATTGGCTGCGTTGTGAACCAGCACAACATCATGATTCTCCGGATGTAATTCCTGAAGCGCCATTAGACCATTTCTCACTGAGTCCTGCCGCTCTTTTCCCCCTTCAACAATTTTTTTTACTTTCGTTAAGTGCAAACGATTAATCCACTCGAGTAGAGGTTTCATCCATGCTGAATGGATGATAACCGTAATGCTTGTTATTTTTTCATGTTCTTGGAATAATTGGAGCGAGTGCGCAATGATAGGTTTTCCTCCCAGCATGAGAAATGATTTGTTTACACTTGTTTTCATTCTGCTTCCGCTGCCACCCGCTCCCACTAATACGTGAACACCCATAGAATACTATATGGACTGCGGGGTTAAATAGAATAGGCTTTTTTTCCTATTATGCGGGGGAAAAAGAGCCCATAATGCAAGTAATCATTGCAGGGTGGTGAAAGTTGGGTTCATTAAGAATCGCTTTTAATAATGCTACGACGATTTTTGCTTCCGCAAGTGCATTTCATTTCAAAACCAGGAGTTTCATCTTTCGAATAATCGTCCGTAATTTCTTCGCCTTTCTTAATATCTCTTTTAGCTACATGGGAAAAATTGTCCACATAGGTATTGGCATCACAAGAATGATTGACATATCTCGTAGGAGGCTGCATTAAAATATATTTTCCTTCCGCATATGCAACAAATCTCTTTTCGTTCTCGGATAATCGGTCAACTTCTTTCTTTGTCAATTGATGGGTTATGTCCCATTTAACAACAATTTCCCCTTTCTTAAAATTGCGTGATGCAAATACTCCTTTCCCATTAATTTTAGATTCTTTTACAACAATATCTTTCATATTGGAATGGATGATAGATTATTTTTATCAATGTATCGGAGCCGGATTTTATTTCTTTGGAAAAATTCGTTTTACCCTTCATTATTTTTCCAACAATTTCAGTGTTTCTTTCCGTGCCCATGCGTCCGCAGCCATTACATCTTCGATCGTAGGATTGATAGTGTTGTGATGGGCATTCATTACTTGGTGAATCGTATTTTGAATATCCAAAAACTCTATTTTTCCATTCAAGAATGCTTCTACTGCGGTATCATTGCTTGCGTTTAACACGCAACAAAGTGTTCCTTTTTTTCGTGCAGCTTCTAGTCCCATTTTCAAGCAGGTGAATGTTTCCATGTCGGGTTGTTCAAACGTGAATTGTTTGGCTTGAATAAAATCAAATGGTTTAATGTTCAATGGAATTCGTTTGGGGTGCGTTAACGCATATTGGATGGGTATCCGCATATCATGGTGTCCTACCTGTGCCATAATGCTTCGATCCACGAATTCTACCATTGAGTGAATAATGCTTTGCGGGTGCACCACCACGTCTATTTTTTCTGCCGGAATGTCGTATAACCACATCGCTTCATTGACTTCAAATCCTTTATTCATAAGTGTTGCAGAATCAATCGTTATTTTTCCACCCATTTTCCATGTAGGATGATTTAATGCCTGTTCTTTCGTAACGCCTATTAATTCGTTTTTCTTTTTTCCTCGGAAAGGGCCTCCTGAACACGTGATAATCAGTCGTGAGACTTCTTTCACATTTTCTCCTTTCAAGCATTGAAAAATAGCCGAGTGTTCTGAATCAATGGGTGTTAATTCAATCCCATATTTTTTTACTAATGGCATAACAACGGCTCCTGCGCTTACGAGTGTTTCCTTGTTTGCCAATGCTATTTTTTTTCCTGCATGAATTGCTTCAATAGTGGGTTTCATTCCAATATTTCCCACTAATGCCTGAACGATAGTATCCACGCTTTCCCATCGCGCGGCTTCATTCAATCCATTATAACCGGATAATACATGCACGTTTCCATTCGTTTTTTTCTTCAAATGATCCGCTTTTTCTTCGTTTACTAAGCAAACGGCTTCGGGTTGGTATTGCTTTATTTGTTTTTCCAACAACTCGATGTTGCCGTTCGCCGTGAGCACTTTTACCGAAAATTCACGGGGGTGCTGGTCTACGATGTTTAATGTTTGCGTGCCAATGCTTCCCGTGCTTCCTAATATTCCAATTCGTTGCATGATAATCTCCCGGGAGGGTCAAGGTTTATTAGACCAACCTAATCCCCAGATTGCTTCTGGAATGTATCGAGAAAGGAGATACATCCTTGCATAAGAGTCATGCAAATCGGGCATTGTCGAAATAGTTATTGGTGATTCTTTGGAATTCGAGGTGGGTTTTTAACACAAAACCCGTTGGGTGGTGGTAGAACAAATAGGAGGAAACTCTGCATGGAGATTGAACTTGCCCGTGCGGCAGGATTTTGTTTTGGCGTTAAGCGCAGTGTAAAATTGGCTCATCAAACACTGGAAAAGGGTCCTGCTTATTTGTATGGAATGCCCGTGCATAATCAGCGCGTAGTGCAAAAGATTATTGATCATGGTGGAAAACTCGTAGAGGATAATCCGTATGCTGCCTCCAAGATTTCCCGTTTTACCCATTTGGATTCGATGGATGATATTCCGGATGGAAGCACGGTGCTAATGCGTGCCCATGGTGTTCCCATCCGGGCGAATGAAAAGGCGAAGGAAAAAAACCTCCAGGTCGTGGATACTACCTGCCCTTTTGTGACGATGGTGCATAAAACCGCCCGATTGCTGGCGGATGAAAAATATCAGGTGATTGTAGTGGGAGAGCATGGTCACCCGGAAGTAGAAGGAATCAAGAGTTATGCTCCTAACGCAATCGTTGTGGAAAATCCGGAGGAAGCACGCAAGCTTTTTCCAAAAAAAACACAATATTATACGAATGATGAATTAATGAAAGCAAAGAATGATGCGGAAGTAGTGGAGAAACTCCATTATCCCGTGCTCACGAAGATTGGTATTGTTTCCCAAACCACTCAATCCAATGATAATGTGCACGCGATCACGATGGAATTGCTTGGAAAAGCACGTGAAGTAAGGGTGTATAACACTATTTGCAATGCCATGCATGAAATGCAGCCCGGAGCGGTAGCATTAGCAAGCAATGTAAACCCGATGATTATTGTAGGGGGGAGGAATTCGGGGAATACTAAAAGGCAGTATGAATTGTGCGCTAAGAAAACCACAACGCATTGGATTGAGTCCGCGGAAGAATTGAAACCCGAATGGTTTGTGGGGAAAAAACATGTGGGGATTGGTGCGGGAGCCAGTACCCCGGATGAGGATATTGAAGATGTCATTTCTTGGATACAAAAGTATGATAAAGAAACGAATCATGTAGAAAGTAGAATAATTCGGCCCGAATATGTCGTACATTAGAGAACGCGGTTTTATTGATGGATGTGGGAAAAAATATGGAAAAAGAAGACGTGCACCGTGTCATGCGTGCATATGGAAAAGCATGGGAGAAGCAGGACACGAAAACAATACTTCGGTGTTTTTCTTCGAATGGAGTATATCAAGAAAGTCGGCTCGCAAAGCCTTATCGTGGACATGCACAGATTCGTCGATTTTGGGAACGAGTGGTTGTTTGCAACACGCGTCGCGTGAAGTTCTCACTCAAAACGTGTTATGTTTCCAAGGATAGAAAAACGGGTTTCGCTGAATGGGAATGTACGAATGAGTTTCGGGAGAAAAAAAATGCTCCATGGGTTTTTCATCTGATGGTAGGAATAATGGTTTTACGCATGCGTGCGGGAAAAATAACGTATTTGAACGAGTACTGGAATATGAAAAAGGAGTAATGCGATGAAAATTCTTTCCCCCGCCAAGCTCAATCTTGTATTGGACATTTTACGCAAGCGCAAAGATGGTTATCATGAAGTGGATTTCGTGATGCAGGAATTAATGTTGCGGGATGAGGTGGAAATAGAAAGTGTCCAAGATTCTTCTCACATTTTGATTTCGTGCACCGACCCTGCCGTCCCAATAGATGAAAAAAACACGTGTTATCGTGCCGTTCAACTCATGCAGGAAGAATGCCGAAAAAAAGGAAAAACGATTCAGGGAGCACGCATTCACATTGAGAAACGCATTCCTTCTGCCGGAGGATTAGGAGGAGGGAGCAGCAATGCTGCGTCGGTGTTAAAAGGGTTGAATGGGTTGTGGAAACTTGATTTGTCCAAGAATGTGCTCGCTGATTTGGCGGGAAAAATTGGTAGCGATGTTCCTTTTTTTATTTATGGAAAAACATGCCGTGCACAGGGAAGGGGAGAAATCATCACTTCTATTTCCCCGTGTCCCGTGCTTCATTTGGCATTTATTGTTCCTCCGGTTAATGTTCCCCCCAATAAGACCCAGTGGATTTATTCTCATTTTTCAGTTGATAAAGTAATGCAGCACCCTTCCGTAGAGAATATGATGCGTTGTTTATCCCAATCCAACTCCAGCGCTGAAACGATTGCCTCTCACATGGGAAACGCGTTTGAGTATTTGGATATTCCCCAATATGATGTTGTGTTTTCTGCCATTGAGCAAATAAAAAAACTTCCCGGTGTTTTCCAGTGCATGCTCGCAGGCGCAGGCCCTACCATTGTGGCAGTGTGTGATTCTGAAAAAACAACCTCTCAACTTATTCAACCTTTCCGCATGCAGGGATGGGTGGCGTTTGCTACACAGACGGTTAAACGCGCTACGGCTGATTAATCAGTGGCGTGGCGGGCAAGGCGGGTATCTGGATGAGTGACCCGAGTGCCAACAATACGAGCACTGCCAGCACCAGCTGAATCACTTTAACCAATACACTCTTTCCCATGCCCATCTGATTGGCCACGGACACCTGCACAATGGAAAGATATGCCATGTACAGTCCCAGAACGGCAAACGCAATGACACCCAGCGGCGGAAGAATAACCAGTACAATGAACAAGATGAGTGAAACAGAATATAGCGGCATGACAAACTGGGATGCCAGGAAAATATTTCCGGTATAGGCTCCTTTTCCACCCAGCAGTTTGGCAATACTCCAGTCCAGGAAGGCAGTCGGCAGATAGTACGCCAGCAATCCTATCACAAACAGGATGGGAAACAACACCAATGATATTCCAAAAGTTAAAACAGCCGGCAAAAGTCCTGCAATGACACCGATGATTACACCATGAATCGCAAACCGTTTAATCGCGGCCTCAGCAGTAGCGCGCGGCAATGCTTTCTGTAATTCCTCGCGTGGATGAAGCAGTACTTCATACAATGAAAATGGGTTTGTTTTCTGTTCGGCCATAGATGCATCACCTCAGTATAATCCTAGAACCGATTTAATTGCATTCACCAAATTAGTAAGAAACACCATGATGTCCGCGATAAGCGTTGTGAGTGTCGCACTCGAGTCAACTCCTTGGTATTTTAGTTTTCCTTGATTAACGGCTTGAACGAATGCTCCTGCTTGGTCTTCCGAATTGGCAATCGTGTGAATGGTTTCTTCATCCGTCCAAACTTTGAGTGTGGGATCGGTTGGGGGATACCTCGTGAGGGATTGAATGGTATTATCTACCGTGATTATTCCCAGCTTCTCGATGCTTCCTCCCATGAGTTTTAATTCCACATGAATGCGCTGGTTCCCGAATAAGGATTGTACCGGGAGAGGGAGTTTTTTGAACTCGCTTGTAGCCAATGCGATTTCCTCCGATAACGCGGGGTTAAGGTTCCCGTTTTCTAGGAAAACAGTATCGAGTAATGGAGCAATAGTGGACTCTTGGGCGTACGCATGAATGGAAAATAGAAAAAAGGTTAATCCTGCAAGTAGAATAATGGTTCGCATTCCTTTTCTAAAACATTCTTTGTTTTAAATGGCTTCCTTTTGCAGTCTCCAAAAAAGAAAAAAAATAGTAGTACGCTAATGGTTATTTTTAGGATACGTTCGAGTAATGGACTGCTGTTCTTCTAATATCCTATCAAATGCTTTCAAAAAATCCGTGGACTGGTCTTCTTCGATACGACAGCCTGCCGCGATACGGTGACCGCCTCCCTCTGCTGTTTTTCCCAATGATTTGCACGTCTCTTTGAGTGCGGCTCCCAGATTCACTCCATTTCGTACGAGTTCACTTGTAGCCCGGGCACTCACTTTAATGCTTCCATCTTCATGTCGTGAAAAAGCAACAATGGGTTTGTTTGTTTGTACTCCTCCGCTTCCATATAACATTCCGGCTACTATTCCCACAATGGAATCCTTGATGCGCGTTCCTGCGTCAAAGAAATAGAAGTTTGGGTGCTCATCAAGCCCTTCTGTTTGCATTAAGTGAATTCCTTCCGCTAAATTTCGTCGATGTTCTCGTAATAATGCAAGAGCGCGTTCATAATACTCTAATCGGTCTCCCGTGCATACGTGAAAGCCTATTTCGCTTGCACCGTTGCGCCCGCAGTTATGTACAACTATTCCGTTCGCGATGTAATTGTGATTTCTCTCCACAGTAATATCATAAACAAAATCTGGCTTATTTTGGATTTGGTGAATATCTTTTACTTTATCCCAATAAATATCAGAATCAACAAATTGTTGAAGATCATTAATGATTCGATTAGATTCAGTCACTAACTTAGTATATGCGATAAAGCCTTTTTCGATTTTTTTCTGAGCATTTTTTCCAGGAATTCTTCCTTTTTCTATTTTAATCAACCAAGCAGGAGATATTCCACAGGACTTCGCAATCTTTATCCTACTAAAGCGAAGTGATCTTGGTAATTGCTGAAAATTCTTAGTTAGAATAGCTCGTTCACATTTTTTTACGCGTTCCATAAAATAATCCAAGTACTTTCTCACACTTTCGATACTTGGTTGTTTCCCTTTTTGGTAATAAGTAAAATGTGCTGCCCATGCAGAAGGAACCCCTAGCAATTCCCAAAGTCTAATTATTTTTTCGCGTACCGGCAAGAAAAGTTCACGTGAATTAATCGGGTTCATTTTTTCCGTTCTTGAAAGCAATAAATCGTTTATTTCTTTCAATGAAAATCCGATTTCTTTTACAAAAGTCTGAATGTTTATTTTTCCACAAATCAACAACCGATACTTATTGCCAGTGCAATCACTGCATTTTCGATGGGTAACATGTGAAATTATTCCAAATCGTTGCAAGAGATATACCATTTGGTTTATCATCTTTTCAGAATGCGTTGCAAATTCAATACCGCCGCTGTAAATATTTCCATCACTCGAAAACAACCCGCGCAACATGCCTGCCACGACAGACTTTTCTGCTTCTAATAAAAGGGGATTAAAACACACAACGGACGACTTATTGCCTTTAGGAATTCCCATTCGTTGGATAAATGTTGAAAAAGTCGTGCTGTGCCAAAAGGCATTAAAACAATTAGAATGGTCTGTAGAATAGTAACCTTTTATCTGGAATTTTTCTGAAAATATCTTTTTGATTTGTTCAAATGAAAAGAGATCTCGTGGTTTTTTTGAAAATGCGATATCGACCCCGGAGTTGTTTTTTTTAACATGACCGTCTCCTGCGATATAACCAATAAGAAAACCTAAATCATTGTCAAAAGAAGGAATTTTCATAAATTTTCGGGAATTTGGAACACGAACCGTTCCATTTACTATGGCAAACTCATCTTTTTCAAAAAAATCCCAAAACTGCATTCTTCTAGAAACATCTGGAATTACTTTTGAAATGGCAACAAAATCGTTTTTTTTCAAGCTTTCAGCAGAAACCCATTTGATGTTTCCACTTGATAATGACATTATTTCGTGATTTTGCGTCACTGAAACGTTCCTACCTGTCTTAGTAGTAATCTGAAAAATGTTCATTCCTTTAGGCAAAGGGATTTCGTGTTTTGCCACAACTCTATCAGGAATTATTTTACCATTCTCCACAGAAAAAACGCGTTCGTTTTCAATTTCTTGAATTTCACTTGGCTTTCCATTTAGATAAACTTCTGTCCCATGAACAACACATGCATTGAGCACCGTCGAAAATTCTTTTGCATCACGCAAAGGGGATTTTTTTTCCTCGTGAAGGAGCGTGTACACGTCTCCTATCATTTCGTTCATTTTCCATTCAGGGGTGTTGTGCTCGTGGAGATGCATAAGCAATCCTGTTGAGAGTACCTTTTTTTCATTCATCGGCAAATCTTCGTATGCACGCCAATTCCCATTATTGTCTTTCAAATCGATTCCCAGTCCTTCCAGAAAACGTGCACAATTATCAGGATTGGCAGTTAGTTCTGGCAACACGGGGCTCGTTGAAAAGGTAAGATATTGGATGAGGGGCCGGGAAATCCTTCCATATAATCGTAAATCCGTTTTCACATCCAATACGCCAGCTTCTTTCCCCTGTTTGATAACATCCCGATTTAGTCCAACAAGACCATTTCCCCGCGAGTCCTGCATATCTCCTACTGCTCCCACGATTCCTAATGCGGCCAAATCCTTATTTCGGGTTGACATTTCTTTTGCCACAAAATAGGCGATTCCTGCGCTGGATAATTCGACTCCTCCATTCAGTCCAAATTCCATCGGATTAATGTGTCCCTCATTTACTCCATCGCCTCGTTGATGGTGGTCGATTATAAAAAAGGGGTTGGATAATTCTTTTTGTAATAGTGTAATGTAGCTTGAACCGAAGTCGGTGAAGATGATGCTGGCATCCATTTTTTTCAATCGTTCTACATCATCCGAATACAATTGTTTTAGTGTTATCGTGTGCACGGGAATGTTTTCTCGCTGCAACGCTTTCGTAATAATTCCTCCTGACGTAAGTCCATCGCAGTCATGATGCGTGCATACCACTGCCTTTTCCAGCTTCCGGATAGACTCGGCAGCGGATTGGATGCGTTCAAAGAATGCTTTAATCGCTTCGGGTCGTTCCTCGGGGGATACGATTTCGTTCATTCATGAAAAAGGATTCCTTTCCTTTTAACGATTGGGAAGGGAGAACGCCGTTGGGGGAAGACTTCTTAATGAAACGGAGAAATGGGAACCTGTCTGATAAAAAAAACGGGCGAAGCTACTTTAGAAAAAATTAGTAGCTCTTTTGATCAGCTTCGAAACCACGATCTGTGGATATTTGTCCAAACCGTCACGCAGCGAGAACATTTTTTCTTCACTTACCCTGTCCAATACTTTGCCAAAATATTCGGCATCACTAACTCCCAGCCGATCCAACACAAACCCCAAATTTTTATAATGCGACATTTTGTCCAACATTTCCCCTATACGATGGGGTGATTCCATCGTATCCAGCAAATGACCCAAAAGGACAGGGGATTTCATTTCATCCAATACCCCGCCCAGAAGATGGGGAAAATTCATCTGGTCTAACACTATACCCAAACGACTAGGATACGCCATCGAATCAACTAATATAGTTAAACGATAGGGGTTGGACATATTTTCTAGTACTACACAAAAACGGGACGGATAACTCATACTATCCAGTAATTTAGTTGTCTGATGCGATGAACGTCTCTTATCGAATAAGGGTGCCAAAAGAACAGAGTCACTTATTTTTCCCATCACCTCTACTAAATGGGAAGGATGGTGCATCTGGGAAAGTGAATCACCTATATTGTAAGAACTTTCCGTGTGATACAATAAATCAGCAAACTTCTTGGGGTATTTCGCTACCCCCTCCATCCACTCGACAACTGTCTTCGGATGGGCTTTTTCAAACGACCGAAGAAAGTGATAATATTTCATCAAGAGAGATGAATACCCTTGCCTCTTGCTATACTTTACTAAGTACAGCAACAATGGTGCCTGCCACCTCTTTCTTCCTCGCAAAAAAGGGAACTGCTTCTCCATGGACAACACCAACTCATGAGTGTTCACAGCACGTTGGGTTCGTTGGCGACGAACCATCAACTTGCCCCCTGCCGTCCGAACATCCTCAAGCGCGAGATTATGGGGAATCGTTTTCGCCCGGCGCATCAATCGAACTGAAGCGGGCGGAGGCCGGGAAGACACTCCCCTAACTCTCATGGATGAACGAGCCATACTGTTAGGTAAAATAATGAAATATATATAGTTTTTGATAGTAGGAGGAATTCTTACGGAACCGCTGAAAAGGGTGGTTGCCATGCGCTATACCCGTCATATTTTTTTTCATGCTTGCGGGAGGGAGAATAGCCCCATTTCTTAGGCGGGTCGTTGGGTTTTATATGCGGGGAGTTTTTCCTTCTTTTCATGACATGGGGTCGGAATCTTTTCCTAGTGATCGTTTTTTCCCTGATTCTTACGACGGGGTTATTTCTCATGCTCAATCCTACTTCAACGGGCGGAGATGAAAGCCTGAATCAGAGTCCGGTGCTCTACTTTGTATTAGTTGTATTAGTGTTGGGCATTGGTGCTTTTCTCTCTTTCAAAAAAGAAGAAAATGCCAATCCTCCTTTTAATTTTTGGCTTTTTGTCTGCATTACCTTTTCCGGTTTGATGATAGGGGGAATCATGCATGAGCTTACGCATGTGGCGCTCATTCAGCATCCTACTCAATTCCGTGTTCATTTTGGTGATAGTAGTGCTATTTTCTCCACGTGTTGTTTGAATCCAGGAGAATACCATTATGAGGAAATAGCCTATGCGATTCAATTCATTGTGATGGCGTTATGGATATTTTTCTTCAGGGGATACTTCTATTCTTCTCTTCCTCCTTCCAAGAAAAAAATTAATCTCAAAACAAAAAAAAGTAATCCTGTTTCTTCTAAAAAAATGTCCATTTCTTCTCTTGATGAGGGAGAACAAATGGATGTGGAATGGGAGAAAGCAAAGTCCGAAATACTAAATGCTGGAAAGAAAGGAAAGAAACAGAAGGAGAATGACGCTCTCACGATGGAATGGAATAATCTGGAGAGATTGAAGGCTCCGAAGCGGGGCTGAATCCTATCGTTTTTCCATTCTGTCTTAGTCCAATGACCGAGCTGTTGATCTTGTTTTTGGTCACTCCTACGATTTGGTCGGCCACTTTTACTACCTGGTCATTATGCGTGATGGAGATAAATTGAGAAGACTTGCTCATTTCCTTGATCAATAATCCCACTTTGTTGGAATTGGTCATGTCTAACGCCGCATCTACTTCGTCGAAGAAATAGAATGGCGCCGGTTCGTATAATTGGATGGCAAATATGAATGCGAGCGAGGTGAGTGATTTTTCTCCCCCGGACATGGAGTCAATATTCTTGAGTGATTTTTCGAGTCCGTGCCGTGCTTCGATAAGCAGTCCTGATTCGAGTGGTTTTTCAGGATTGGATACTTGCAGTCGTGCTTCTCCGTCAAAAAATCCGGTATAGAGTTTGTTAAAGTTCTTATTAATCGCATTGAACGTTTCCATGAATGCTTCCGTTCGTTTAACGTCAATTCCTTGTATTAAATCGAGTACGGCTAATCGTTCTTCGTCTAATGTATTGGCTTTCTCTCGTATTTCCATAACATCTTTTTCGTATTGTCCAAAGTCTTCGAGTGATTTTAGGTTGACGGTTCCGATTTGCTTAATCTGGTGTTCAAGTACGGGAATGTTTTTTCGCAATGCCACAATATCTCCGTTGTCGAGCGTTGGAACTTCCGTGTAGTGGACCAATTCTTCTTTTACATCTTGTAATCGCGTATCGTATTTTGATTGTTCGATTCTTACTTCGGATAGTTGTCCTTCTAGTCGGAATGATTTTTCCTGCCATGCTCTTTCTTTTTCTCTTTCTACTATTAGTTTTTGCTGTACTTTTTCTCTTTTATCCAACCATTCCTTGTTATGTGTTAGAAATTCTTTGTATTTTTTCTCCGATTGAGTGAATGTTTTCCCTATTTCTTTTTGTTTTTCCTCTAATACGTTGAGCGTGGATTCTATTTCTTTTTCTTCTTTCACGATTCGTTCCCATTGGATTCGTCCTTTTTTGGTATGGGATAATATTGCTTCGATTCGGTGTAATTCGTTTTGTTCTTTGCTGAACCGTTCTCTTTCTCCTGTTAATCGTTCCACGTTCTTTTGTGCACTTGCATGCGCTTTTTTCTTTTCTTCGATTATTTTTGTTTGATGTTTGGCGTCGATTGTTCTTTCGCATACAGGGCATGTTCCTTTTACTTTGCTTAATCGTTCGATTGCTTGTGCATGCGCATAGGTTTGTCCTCGGTGTTCGGCTAGTTCGTTTTCAATCATTCTGATTTTTTCGTGCAGTGTCTTTCCCTCTTCGGTAATGTTATCGTGCTGTTGAATCATGTTCTCGTGTTCTTTCATTTCTTTCTCTAGTTCTTCTTTTAGTTGCCGAATCTCGGCCAGTCTTTTTTCCGCGTCTTTTTTTCTTTCTTGGTTCACGCGTACGTCGGCGCGATGCGTTTCAAGTGTTTTTCCTATTCCTTCCCCTCGTGTTTGTACACTCGTTCCTAATACTTTTTCGTCGAATTCTTTGAATTGATTTTCTAATTCTACGATGCTCTTTCGTGAATCGTTTTGTTTCCCCATGGCTTCTTCTTTTTTCTCTATGATATCCACTTGTCTTGCCAGTAATTTTTCTAATTTTTCATTCAAATCTTTTGATTCGATGTGCAAAACGGTTGCTTTTGTTTGCTGTAATTCCTTCTCGATTGTTTTGAATTTTTTGGCCAGTTCTCTTTCTCTTGCAAGTTGTTCGATGATGGCCATTCTTTCATTCAATACAATATGAACGTCCTTGATTTTCCGGTCCACTTTTTCTAAATCTTTGAGTGCTTCTCCTTTTTTTTCTTCAAACTCTTGTAATCCTGCCACTTCATCAATGAGTTGTCTTCTTTCGATCGGGTTCATATCAATAATACGAAGCAGGTCTCCTTGCGAAACGAGATTATGTCCGTCTACGCGCAATCCTAATTCTCCTAAAAGATTTTGTATCTCTCCTAATGTGACTCGTTTTTCATTAAGACGATACACGGATTTTCCTGTTTTATCCACGGTGCGGGAAATATCATATTGTTTGTCATGATCCTGCAGTGTGAGCGTTACTACGGCGTAGTTTTCTCCTGTCGCCGCTCCCGTGTTGACCAGTTCCGTTAAGCGTGATGCTCGAAGTGATTTGAGGGATGTTTCTCCTAATGCGAACAATACCGCATCCATGATATTGCTTTTTCCGCTCCCATTTGCTCCTGCAATCGCAGTAAACCCTTCTGCGAATGGAATCGTTACTTGTTTGAATGACTTGAAGTTTTTCATTCGTATTTTTTTTAGTTGAAGCATGATATCATCCCATCGTTATTTTGGCATGTGCTTCCGTTGCGGTATGGAAGTAAATTCTTTTTTTTCTGCGTGAATCGAAAGTCCTAATGTGGTGGCGCTGAACCATGTTGATATCCCCGCAAAGAGGGAAAAAAATGCTAAGGAAGCCCACTCGTTCTCAATAGTGAAGGGAAATAATTCAGGAATGGATAATACGAATGTAGAGATGATGAGCAGCACGAGTATTAATATTATTACGGAGAAAAAATTTCCCGTGCTCATGTTCCATGATTGGGAAAGAGCATCTTTGAGTGTAATTCCTTTTCCCAGAAGAGAAGGAGTGAAAACGAATTTGGTGATAGCAAATAGAGAAACGACCACCATAATTCCAAACAACGCAAATGCAAACAGTTGAATAATTCCACCTAATCCTGCGAGATACGCGATGAAAGCGTTCACGACGAAGAAGGCCGTGACTCCCACTAAAACAAATAGAGCGAGAAGAAAAGAAGATGGAATAATCTCTCCAATGGTATGAGGGGTTGTTTTTCCAACATGGGAGGCAATCCACCCATAAATAAATGTGGTAAGCGTGAGATTAGCGAGAATGGCAAGAATACCTATTATTCCATTCATGGAGAAAACATACGTCATCGCGGCAGAGGGATCCGTGAGGGGAACAATACTGTCTAGTAACACGAGGGATATTCCGCCTTGTATGAATACGGTTAACCATGCAGCAATGAACAATCCCGGTTTTCGCATCATGGCGAAAGGGGCTGCGAATACGTGTGCGAGCATCCTAATTCCATCCTCCCCCGTGGGTTTCCCTACTCCGTATACGGCACGTTCGCCTCGTTTTTAATCCCACCCCTCTTTTCTCCCTTTTAGAGGCAACTCGTGCTTTTTTTCAAAAGGGGTTCGTTTTTAAGCGTTTTTGCGTCGCTTTGATATACGATGAAAGTCCCCAAGTCGAAGAAAATATACTGTAAAAAGTGCAATGCTCACACTTCCCAGAAGCTTAAGCTCTTCAAGACGGGTCAGGCGCGTACTCTTTCTATTGGAACCCGCCGGAACGTTCGGAAGCACAAGCGGGGGTATGGGGGGAAGGCTAAATTTGTAATTAAGGTGAAGAAACAGACCAAGAAGCCTGTTTTCTTAGCCGAATGCCCTGCGTGTAAAACCAAGCGCTATTATGTTATTCCCAAACGGATGAAAAAGGTTGAATTAGCGGCTTGATGGTTCTATTTTTCACGCTATTTTTAATAAGCCGAGCCCCCCAATGTTTTCATGCTTCGAAAAGCCCCTCTTGCCTTTACACCGGCGCAACGGAAGAAAGAATTGGAAGTATTATTCAGCGAAATCCGCGAGTCCAAAAAGGATCCTTCTTTTCGGAAGGCGCTTCGGGAGTTTATCGAATTTCATACAGGAAAATCCGATCGTTTTTCGAGTTCAGCAAACGAATAGAAAAGAGGCGTTCTCAATCCGTTTTCCTGATTTACCTGGGCGTACGCACGAAGTGCGGGGGCGGAACCCATGGAATGCCGGTCTTCCGTGACGATCACGTCCAATCCATGGATACTCGCGCAGGCCACGATTAAAAAATCATTTACCAATTGCGCACGGGATATGCCTCCACGATAGCTCAACCCGTACTCCGTTGCAATTGAAGCAATCCGATCATTAGTCCTAAAGGTGCGGCTTTGAACCAACACGTCATACAGACGGAGAAGATCTTGCCGAACATTCCGATTGCCTATTTTTCCCTTGGGGTGATTGCGCAATTCATTTCGAATAAGATCAAAACCGTACACTTGAATATGTTCGGCCACACTCAATCGTTTGGCCAATTCCTGCTTTCCCTGTTCAATGAAAAAGCCGTAGACGTTGGTATCCAGTATTATTCGTTGAAAAGGGGAAGGATATTCCATTGTTTTCTCTTCGCGAGGAAACGACTTTAAAACTAGAGAAAATTTCCCAAAAAACCCGACCATGCTCTTATTTCTCTTTTTCTGGAAGACAGCGGAACTCCTGCAAGTCGTATAATTCCAAGACCGTGGGATTGTCTTTCCACGTGAAGAAAGTGTCTTTTGCCAAAAGACCCGCAACCAGCGAGCAGAACTATACGCACGATTTATCACAAACAACCTAAAATTAGTCAAAAAGACAAAGATTTTCAACTAAGCCTCAAAAACCGCCCCTTTTTTATTCTCCCAATTCATTCCTTAACGTATGACTTCTAAGACTTCTATTTTGTTAATTATTCAGCAGAATCCTGGAATTGATTATCAGAGTTTGCTTTCTAAAACCGCTCCTAATTATGCTAATTTGAACTCGGCTCGTGCCGCATTGTCCCGTGTGTTAAAGGATGCGGTTTCATTTGGCATGGTCACCCGTCAGGAAAACCAGCTTTTTCTCACGGATAAAGGAGTAGCCGGGCTGAAAGTGAAAATGCATGATAAGCTTATTCTCAAGCTCAACTCGTTGATGAAAATTCGTACCGTGGCACAGAACCCCGACCCGTTAGTACAGCATTTGTCTATTTTGCTTGAGCGGGGAAAAATGGACCCTCGTTTATTGGATAATGCGCGTGCCTCGACTAGTTTTTCGGTGAATGATTTGGAAAGGGTCCACGTGAAGTTGCAGGAAAACATCCGTCACCTCTCTTATTTGGAAAAAACGCTTGAACAGCAGGTTGAATCATTGCGCGGACAGAATTTTCCCGTATCCCAAGTAGTAAAGAATGCAGACCTTCTTCCTAATGCGAATAAGGGATTGGATGCCATCCATGTTGAAGAAGTGCAGGTAGAACACCCTTCTCATTCTCCTTTGGAAAATCATCCCCTTTTTGCTAGTATTCCCCACGTTACATCCAAAGGAAACAGGGTAAGCATTCCTCCTGCTCATTTTTCTACATTGCTCGCACGTTTGGCAGAACAGGAAGAGCACACTCATCCCCCCCGAGTGTATGCCGGGCTATTAACATTGGATACGGGAAAAGAACACACGATTATTCGAGGACCCAGTCAAGTAGTGGAAAAGTTCGCCGGAACCCTTTCCATTCAGGAAACGATTGATACATTGTCTCTTTCTCAAACACCATTGCCTTCTCTTCCAGCAGAGCCTTTGACAAAAGCAGTCCCGCTTCCTCCAAGGGATGATACGCCCGATGAGCCCTATCCTACTAATCCTCCTCCTAATCCAATACCGGATAACCCCCCTCAACCATTGCCTCCTTATCAGCCGGAGGAACCACCTTCTCCTATCCCTTCTGATGATGAGCCGGATTCTCCCGAAGATGATGAAAACCCTGATTCAGAGGATGAAGAATCAACCGAAAACGCTCGTCCATAATTGGGTTTTTAGGGATTCGCTCACCCATTTTAGTTAACAATAATACGATTGGAGAGATGGCAGAGCGGTCAAATGCACTGGTTTCGAAAACCAGAGCCTCACGGCTACGGGAGTTCGAATCTCCCTCTCTCCGTTCATCGCCAAGAAAATGAGGGGTCACCGCATGGCACCCCTGTTCCAATGCTGCCGGACGGACAAATAAGCGTTTTTGGCGGTTTAGTAAGCATTGATTTTTATTGACAAAGAAGTGGGTATTGGTATGGATTGGAAAGTTTATTTGGAAAAAGATATTGAATCAGGCTGGTATACCGTGACCGTTCCTGCTTTGCCAGGATGTATTAGTCAGGGAGAAACCCGTAAGGATGCGCTCGAAAATATTAAGGAGGCTATTGCGTTGCACTTGGAGTCATTGGCGGAGTCGGGTGTCCCTATCCATAGTGAAAAAGAAGTGGCTAAAGTTTCTGTTACCATATGAAACTGCCCATTGTTTCTGGCAAAGATGTCTTGCGTGTTCTATTGAAGAAGGGCTATGCTATCAATAATCAGAAAGGAAGTCACATTCATTTGCAACATCCTGAAAAACAATCAGTCACGGTGCCGAATCACAAAGTCATTGTTCCTAAAACATTAAAATCAATTATCGAAGCAACCGGGCTGACTGCGGATGATTTTCGCTGATTGAGTAACAGAACGAAAAATGGTAATTAATGGAAAAAAAATTAGGCGGGTAATGCTTCTCGTGCTAAGATGAGGCGTTCCTCTGCAAGAGTAGGATTGCCTCTTTCCAATGCGGATACTGATTCCGTAATGAGTTGGGCAACGATTGGTGGAAAATCCTTTTTTCCTGTTTGGGCAAGTGTAGACAAATACGTTGCAATATCATCCGGTCTTCGTGCTCGGGAATACCAATACTGGACATTATCTCCTGCGTGTCGAAGTTGGTCGGATAAAATGGTTTTTCGCCATTCTTTGTTTTTGGAAAGCCCTGCATCCTGCAACAAGTCAAGGGGCAGTACATACTGCCTGCTGAGTGCACGCATGGCAAGTCGGTTTGCTTTTTGTAAAAAGTCAATTGCTTCCATTTTTTTCTTTTTTGCTAATGCAATTCCTGCGTTTTTTATTATTTCTCTTGCTTCTTTTAATTCCGGTTCGCGTTTTCGTCCAAGGGACTGATAGTCATATCGAAGTCGTTCTAGTACTGCATGGATGTCCCTTATATGAACGTCTACGCGTCCTAGTTTTTGGATAGCGAGGCGATTATCCCCTACGTATTTTTCTAATCGTTCTCGTTCAATGCGCATTCGCTCGGACAATTCTTCTGCCCTCCTTCCAAAAAAAACATGTTGTCTTTGTAATTGGTTTCTCCTTGCGATGATATCGTTTGCCGCTGCTCTTAGTTTTCCAAGTGCGGCAGTCGTGTTTCCTTTTTCCAACCATTTTTGTGCTTCACGCAGTCGTTGGATTGTTCTTTTTTTGGGGCTTGTTGAAATCCTTTATAAATAGCCTAAAATAGGAGGTTTTGCCTCCTACTTTAGGTGGTTTTCGTATGAGTATTCTGATTCCTGTCGAATATAATTCCTTCTATTCGCTCGCGGAGCGAGCCTTTAGCGAGGCT
>JAZDJQ010000006.1:0-26022 GCA_043803765.1 Candidatus Iainarchaeum sp.
TTTATTTTAGCTGAACAATCCCCAAAAGAAAAATTGAACTGCGCCGTCCCTTTGCCCGTGGCAACGTTTTGCAGGTTGCGCGTCATTCCCTCCAATGCGGCATTAATAGTATTCGCGCACGTCTGTTCACGCAATCGGAGAATGGCTTCATATCCAGCAAATAATACAAAACCCATGAGAATAACCGCAATCAACAATTCAAATGGAGCCGATTCCTGCCCTCTCGTTCCTTTCCTTTTTGAGCGTGAAGCAAAACGTCGCATGCGGGAAAAAGCCGAGTGGAACATATAAAGGATGACCTGATAGAGAGGCAGATACAACCCAAAAATGACCACGCGAGGCAATGGGTTAATGAAATGCCTGTCCAAAATAATTGGTAGATTTATAAAATCTAAAGAGCAAGGCAATGATATGAAGACACAGATGGAAACAATTAATTTAATGAAAATTCCCATGAGAAAGACGAAAAAAGAAGAAACACTTCTCGATCAGCTCAAAGAGGCATTTGAGGATATCAAGCAGGGCCGAGTGTATAATTGGGAAGAAATCAATCGCCACTAAATTATGGCAAAAAGCAGGAATGGTTGAACAATTAACAGGTTTTTTGCACATCGCAAACCGTTCGAAAAAAAAAGTGAAAAGTGTATGGAAAATTTTACGCGGCGGGATGCCAACCAAACGATTATAGGGGATTCGTCCATTCATCATAGGATGCCTTCCCCTTATTCCTATTCTTCTCTATCACTCTTTGAGGCATGCCCCCAAGCATACGCTCACAAATACGTATGGAAAACGCCTCTGCCGAAAGAAGAAAAAATAATTGATTTGCATATGAGCACCGGTTCGGTCGTGCATTCGGTATTAGAATGGGTGCATCAACAAGCATTAGAAAAAAAAACCATTACGGAGGAAAAATCACTCGCATTGCTCCCTTCTATTTGGAAAGAAATGCTCGCAGATTCTTTTACTCCTGTTGCGGAAGAAGAATTAGCTCCCTTCTTGCAAAAAAGCGTGGAAAATATTCAATGGTATTTCTCCGAAATATTCGAGAAAGACAAAGGGAATACGATTGCCGTAGAACAAAAACTACTCTACCCTCTTTTTCCACAAAAAAAACAATGGCTGATTGGTTTCGTTGACCGTGTTTCCCAACCAATGGAGAACAAGATTGTGCTCCATGATTACAAAACAGGAAGCAAAACATTGAGCACGAAAACACTGTCTAAGAATTTTCAAGCCTCATTATACGGGGCCATGGCCGCCCACCACTATCAACCCTTGAATGAAATTGAATTACAATGGCATTATTTATCGCACCACAAAACAGTGAAAACAACACTCAACCCGGAAGATGCACGGAATGCTATTCAGAAAGCAGGAAGGCTCGCACAAGGAATAGAGAACCACAAAAACGCCCAAATGTTCCCAGCCAAAACAGGATGGCAGTGCACGCGGTGCGATTTCATTAACGTGTGTCCGGCACACACGAAATAAAAACGGTTAACTGGGGGGAAAAAAAGAAAAATTACCCGGTTAGAAAAAAAACGCCCATATTTCTCCAAAAAAAACTTCGTATTTCCAAAAAGACCCAATTCGGTTGATTTTTCAAATAACCGTATTTTCTACTCATTGAACGAAGACAGGCTGAAATCCCCCAACAACTCGCGAACAGAAACTCTGGCACCCACCAACGCGCGAAGCAACATCTTGTCCTTCGCTCACTCTCGAATCGGAAGGGCGCACAAGCCTATCTCTTTTTCTTCAAATCGCCTTGAGGTCAAACCGTACTTCAGCAAAATCGTCGCACTGGGCGCGCCACTCACCTGCTCTAATATTTGGTCTTCTGTTAAGATTTTCAATCGCACCTTCACGCCCCGCGTTAGACGCGTCACGGAGGAAAGAACAGTCCCTATCCCAAATCTCATTCCACACGATTGTTAATTATTAATAAACATTTTGTTTACTTAAAGTAAACATTTTTATAGGGGCGGGGGGCTATTGGCAATATGGACTTGCTTTCGCAATTTCTCACTCCTATCAATTTACGACTATTCGAGCTATTAATCGACAACCCGTATTTCGTTCGAGAATTGGCATTGAAAGCCAAAGTATCACCTGCGAAAGTCACCCAGTTTTCAAAACTGTTCGCTAGGGATAACCTCATCCAACACACGCGTGAATTAAATCGAAAAAAAATAGCGGTAAATAAAGATCACCCCCTCGTCAGGGAAATAATTTCACTCATTTTTATTCATAAAATCATCCATTCAAAATCTTTCCAACACCTTCAATCCATTTCCCAATCCATTGGGGTGTATGGAAGTGTTGTAGAAGGAACGGTGGATCAAAAGAGCGACATTGATCTCTGGGTTCTTTCTCCCAAAAAAGTTGGAATGATCGAATCGGGAACCCTCCAAAAAAAAATGACCCAAGAATTAGAGCGGGAAGTGAGTCTAAAATTTTACAAACGGGAGGAGCTAGATAAACTTAAAACAAAGGACCCTATTTTCTATAACGAATTGGTTTACAAATCAAAAATAGTGTATGGTGATGGATTTTGACCCTAAATCTCGCGAAGTGTTTCGACGAAGGAATGCTCAAGAAAATCCACCCCAATTTAAGATACGCCGAACAAAGCATTCGTCAAGCCGAGCATTTCCTAGACGAAGCCGAAAAACTTATTGACGCCGAAATCAAGGACATGGCATTTATTGCACTCTACAACGCGTCCTTTCACGCCGCCCGTGCCTTGCTCTTCCGGGATGGAATAAAAGAACGAAGCCACTATTGCGTATGCAAATACATCGAAGAAAAATACCAATTAAACGAACTTGTCACCATGCAGCAATCCGTGATCTTAGACACCCTTCGCTCCAAACGAAACGACATCCAGTATTCACTTGAACAACCCGAACTGGACGAGGACTTAGACAAACTATACAATGAAGTCCTTACGTTTATTGAACGAGTTAAGGAAATAATCAAAAAAGGAGAAAAACCAAAGTAGTAATCAAAGGCAGCCATTCAAAATGAACAACACCATTGCATTCATCCAGTAAAACCCAACCTGATTCATCCGCCCGCTGAAAACAAGCAAATCCCTCGGAAAGGGGGTTCCTGAAAGAAGAAAATAGGATTCTCCCAAAAACAATCCTAAATCAGGATAGATGGAAACACCCACGGGGCGAAAAGGAATAACAAAAGCAACAACAAAAATATCACCACCCCTTCTCCAAAATCATTCCACATTATTACAATCGAGAGGAAAAAAGCAGGATACCACAGCAAGGAATAATCCCATGCAAAAATTAAGCCCCCGGCAATCATTCCAAGAAAGAAAACAAGAAGAATGAACGCTCCCACCTTGGCTACCAGCACTTTGGTGGACTTCACGATTCTCCTGAAATACTCGGATACGGAACCCATAGCAAACCTACCATTTCCCATTCCAAGACCTATTTAAACGTCCCGCAGACATGGGTTTAAAACCCGTTTTTCCGCTTGTTGAGCGTATGCTCGACATCCATTTCATACGAGAACACAAGGAGGAAGTGCGTGCCAATCTTGAGAAGCGGCAGCTTCCTGAATACACTACGCGTTTTGATGAAATGCTGGAAGATGATATCGCGTATCGTAGAGCATTGCAGCAAGTGGAAAGCCTTCGCGGAAAACGCAATCAACTTACGCAACAAGTAGCGGCTTCATTAAAAAATCCAATAAAAAAGGAAGAATTGGTTCAAGATTCCAAGCAAGTAGGGGAACAAATAAAGCAGAATGAGGAAACACAAAAGGCACTCAAGAAAAAAATACACGATTCCCTTATGCGGCTCCCTAATTTGTTAGAGGAAGACGTTCCATTTGGAAAAGATGATACGGAAAACGTTGAAATAAAAAAATGGGGAAAAATAATTGAGCGTGATTTTGAACCATTATCCCATGCGGATATTGCACTAAAAATGAATGGAGTAGAATTCGAGCGTGCCGTAAAAATAGCAGGAAACGGATTCTACATGCTGAAAGGGGAATTGTTGAAAATGGAAATGGCGATACAACGATACGCACTCGATATATTGGAAAAAGACGGATTCATTCAAGTACAGCCCCCCTTCCTGATGAACCGTGCGGCATACGAAGGAGTAACGGATTTGGCCGAGTTTGACTCGCAACTATACAAAATTGAAAAAGAAGACTTGCACCTCATTGCCACGAGCGAACATCCCCTCACGGCCCAGTTCATGAACGAACATATTCCGATCAACGAGTTGCCTATCCAATTAGCGGGAATATCCCCGTGCTTTAGAAAAGAAGTGGGAAAACATGGAATAGACGAACGAGGCCTGTTTAGAGTCCATCAATTCAATAAAATTGAACAAGTGGTGATTTGTTCCCCTGAGGATAGTAAAACGTGGCATGAACGCATGCTGGTAAACACGGAAAAAATGTTCCAAGGACTGGAAATACCCTACCGGATTGTAAACGTCTGCACGGGGGACATTGGAATAGTAGCCGCTAAGAAATATGATATTGAGGGTTATTCTCCCCGAGAAAAAAAATACTTTGAATTAGGCTCCCTCTCCAACTGCACCACGTATCAATCAGTACGACTCAATATGCGCATGACGAAAGAAGACGGAACCAAAACATATCCTCACACGCTCAACGCGACAGGCATCGCAACAAGCCGAATGCTACGAGCAATACTCGAAAACCATCAGACGAAGGATGGGAGCATCCGCATCCCGGAAGTGCTACGCCCTTAACATGTATGGGATAAAAGAGATCCCCAAAACAAATACATCAAACGAAAAACAGGCGAGGCGGTGTCATTAAAAACTCCCACGCATGATTTGTGCATGCGATTGGGAATTCTCGTGATGGCATATAATGCCGAAAAGACCATCGGAAGCGTGCTCACGCGAATTCCATTGGAAACCTATGAATTGGCCCACGGAATTTACGTGTTTGATGATGCCAGCGAGGACGAGACCCAGCACGTGGCCGAAAACGTCCAACAATCTCACTCGTTTGGGAAAAAGATCCGCGTGTTCAAACACCCCCACAACCTGGGATATGGGGGAAACCAGAAATACGCCTACCATTTCGCCGAAAAGAATGGATTGGATGTCGTAGTGATGCTCCATGGGGACGGGCAATATGCACCGGAGCTCCTTCCCAAAATTTATGGGCCGTTACTGAACGGAGAGGCCGACCTCGTCTTTGGTTCACGGATCATGGAAAATCCCCTCAAAGGAAAAATGCCTCTCCACAAATTTGTTGGAAACAAACTGTTGACGAAAATACAGAACATTCTGGTTGGAACCCGATTCTCCGAATTCCATTCCGGTTATCGGGCGTTCCGGACAGCGTGCTTCTCCCATATCCCCCTTCAGAATTGTACTAATGGATTCCATTTCGACACGCAGATACTTATCCTGTTCCACGACCGAGGATTCAGGATAAAAGAGACCCCCATTCCAACATTTTATGGGAATGAAATTTCCCATGTTCATATTTTTTCGTATGGGTGGAATGTACTAAAAGAGGCGGCATCATATCGCATTCACAAAAAAATTGGGAAAAAGGATACTTACCTATGTTCCTCTCAAAATCGCCAATCAATCTAATGAGATGAAACAATGACCGAACATCCTCCAAAACGGCATGGTGATATGTCGCTTTTTCTCGTTGCTTTTATTGCTACTGTCATAATTGTAGGGATTCATTCCCTTCAATTTTCCCACGAAATCCGTGAGCCGGACGAGGCCGCATATGCGTATATTGGAGAATCTGTTCGGTTAGGAGAGGCTCTTTATTCGGAAGTTTGGGATAATAAACCTCCAGGTATTTACTTGACCTATGCGGTTGGATTGACGCTCACCCCAAATAGTATGAGTGGGGTGCGAATCCTGCAGTACCTTGCTATATTTGGGATTATTCTTAGCATGCTGATTTTGGTTCGCCGGAAAACGGAAATGAATCCAATCTTGGTTGGTTTTTGGTCAATCTTTTTTTTCACGTTTAAGGTCATGGAACCATATGCAACCCTGACTGAGATTTTTTGTCTCTTTTTTATCACGATTGGAGTAACCATCGCATTGTGTTCAACCCATAAAATCAAAAACATACTGGCTGGAATCGCATTCGGATTGAGCCTTTTCTTCAGTCATCTAGGAATTATTCCCATTCTCGTGTTCCTTGTTCTTTCCCAAAACAAAACACTGCTCGGATGGTTTCTGGCGACGAGTGGAGTGTTACTAGTTGGAACACAATTCATTTGGCCCTCGTTCCTGAATTTTTATATCGGTACCGGGGTCGAGTATTTACAATCATGGGCCGAGGATCCCACGCGGTGGGATCGTATTATCAAGCTGTCATTTTTACTCCTTCCACCCATTATTGGGGGAATTTTTTTTGGAATACACAAAATACACAAACTGGATCAAATTTCATTATTCCTAATCGGATGGATCATGGGGGGAATAGCTTCGATTATCACTACCCAAAGCTTTTTTCCACACCATTTTTTGATCCTTGCCGCACCATTGATACTATTATTTTCCATTGGAACCCATTCGTTGTTCGTAAATAGAAAACAATGGATCAATATTTTTTTCATAAGCTTGTTTCTCCTGATTTACCTTTTATCCACAGTCTTCTTCCATTGGTATGGAACAGAGACACGCGATTTAGTAGTAGCGGAGGAAGTTCGAAAGATCGTTCAACAAGAGGAAGATCTCTGGGTGGTTGGATACATGCCGGAAATATATTGGTATTCTCATCGCAGGAATCATTTACCCTTCTTTCATACACTGATATTGATTGATCACCGCATGAACCCAATTCGTCCCGAATTAATGCCAAGGGTTCAATCCTATTTCGATGCCTTTCCACCCAAGTATGTGGTATTACAATCGCCCGTGTTCATCACCCACCCTGATTTAGATTCATTGTTGTGTCATTATGCCCCAATAAAAGAAAACTGGTTATTCCAACGAGTTGAAAAAGAAGTTACCGAACCACGTGCATGTGAATCCCACACCATTATTAATGAAAAAATAAGAGATATGATATGATTGATCTGGCGCTCATTTTGGGATTGATTTCCGCCATAGGGTGGTTTTTTTGTTTAGGGCACTTGATCAGCAGGTGGATTCAATCCGATCAGTCATGGGCCATGATCCTAGCATTATCCTGTTCCGCTATAATCGGATTCCTAACCCTCGTCACGCCATGGATCCCCCTCCCTCCCCCTATACTCCTGATTGGGGGACTTGTTCTGCTCACCTATTGGATTACCTGCCGATATCCTCTTCCAGAGATCAAAGTCCCCCGACTCAACATGATATTTCTTGCAACCCTTATCCTATTCATGATCTATGCCTATGCCGCCATCGCATACCTTGATTTTTCATTCGATTCATTGTCGTATCACCTTCCCTTTGTCCATGAAATGGCTACTCTTGGAAACATCCCTTTTCCCGATTCATTCAATAACTGGACGGACTACGTGCACATCATTTTTCCTAAGGGAGTGGAATCCCTCTATGGATTGGCTCTGCAGCTCCACCCCTCCTTTTTTCCATTCCTGCAGATCCTTATGCTGGGAGGATTGGTCTTCCTCGTGAACGACTTAGGGAGACGACTCGGGAACCAAATCGAATGGCTGCCCTCTTCATTGGTGTTGGGACTAAATTATTTCTTCAATATTTTCAAAGCATTCTGGGTAGAATTCACGCTCTTTTTCTTCGTCTGTGCCTTATTCATCCTATTACAGGAAAAGTCGATCCGCCCGAGAATAGCATGGGGGATTGGATTGATAACACTGGCTCTCGTGGCATCCAAGACTCATGCCATTGCATACGTGGGAATGTTCGCGCTTGTTCTGGGGATAGTATACCGTGAATGGCGTACCACCTTCTTCATGGGGATTGGGACAATAATAGGGCTGTGGACCACATACGGGGTCGCATGGCTTGGGGGATTTGACATATTCCACCTCTTCAAGGTCGTGCAGGCCCTCACGCACGCGGATCCCACACCAGTAGCAGATCGCCTGCATATTATTGGAATTGTCATCGGGAGAATCCTGTCATACCCTCTCATCCTCGTTTCATTCATTGGGGGAATAATAGGATTTATTTCCTGTCCATCTGTTCGTAAGACCGGTATGGTATGGGGTGCTGGAGTGATTGCATTCGTGGGTGTTTTTGTTGTAACGAGCGTGTACGCGTATACCTACCTCCAGCTCCAAGTATACATTTTTGCAATTATTGGAATAATCGCCATTCTTGCTGCCGTGGGGTACAGCCAGTTATCCAGCCACATTGAGGGAAAATATAGGGTATTCGGGTCGATGGTCCTGGGTGCAGGACTCATCATCGGAATCGTCTTCACGGGCATTTCCTTTGCATCATTAGGAATGGGGTGGCATGTCGGGACGGGAACAGCATACCCGTTCATTCATGATGCCATTCCAAATGATCCTTCCACCACATTATTCTTCATGAATAATATCAACTCGGTCACATGGGGACTAGAAAAAGCACGAGTGGTTGATTTCACTCGTTACCCGTCCATCCAAGAAAAGGATCCCTGTACCTTTTTCAGGGGAGAAGGAATCACGCATGTAATATATTGGGCACAGGGACAGAATATGCATCAGGTTTACGGAGGAAAGGATGAATTTTACCTAAACGCATTAACGGATCTGAAAAACGAAAAATGTTCCACCACCCTGTATGATGAAGGAAAAAATCTGACTCCTTTTATCGCGAAAATAAAGTCGATTTAGTTTAACTTCAATGGACGCATGACATCAACAAAAAAAAATGGGACCGGATGGGAGGAGAGAAGAAAATAATATGCATAAAATGAAAAAGGAAAACACTCAATTGACGCGTGATGATGCCACATCCATCCTTCGTTCCGCAGGAATGCAAGTCAACGACTATGCCCGTTACGTGGATAGTAGAGGAATGATTCGTTTCGTCACGCGCAAGGCGGGGGAGTTTGGTGTGAAGAATGCGGGTTGGAGGGAAGTTTCTCGTGCGGAAGCGGAGCGCATCCAGCGAGCGAATGCGGAATTGAGGAGAAATTACCTGAAACCAAAAATGAGGAAGTATTTTTGAGGAAAAAAAAATCAAGTAATGGCATTTTCGCCGTCCCTGAACCGTACGCGTTCGATTTTTGATAAGTCGGATAGGTCATTTGAATCGGTTTATTAACGAGTCATTTGTCTCCGAAAATTTCCAACAAACCATCGTACCAGTTAGTTTTATATTTGACAATTTACTTGCCACGTTATGAGCCATTCCATAAATGCGGTGCATCGATCGCTTATACTCGTGCTGATTATTTTTTTCGTGGGTTATTTTTTTGCGACATTTCTTTCCGATGGAATGAAAAATGGAACGATTGGACAGGTTACTTCCCCTGCGTTATCAAGAGCTCCAATACTTCATTTCGGAGAATTGGAAATGGGCACAATCCAGTATGCACAAAAAAAGGATGGCTATCTGCTCGTTGGTCAACCAAGCGATATCGAATATCCATTCATGGTTTCCATTCTGACGACTGATGAAATTAAAGGAATGGAAATCAAAGTGGATAATGCATCTCGCCCAATTGGTCTTTATTCGATTGAAAAAATGGATAATTCCCAAATCGTCACGTTCGAAGGATTTTCTTCAAATTTCGGCTGGTGGGTCCCTGAAGGAAAACACACGGTTGAAGTGACCGTTTCAACCGAGGAATATGCATACCAAAACCGGATGGAAATAGACGTGGATTATCAAACCCCCACATTCCAACGAGAGAAAAACAACCTCACAATTACGGATCAGCGACCTATTACAAAAGTTGAAATGTTTCTCTTTGATCGAATGGGTGCGGAAGAACCGCGTTCACTTTTGGAAAAAGAGGGACATACGGATACTGTTCATGTTTCCCTAGATGAAACGGATTCATTTGTCGAAGCCGACTCCTTCCGCGTCGTTTATGCAATGGATGAAGCTGGAAATACGGGGGTATTTGTTCCAGATGACTCGCGTTCGGCAGGAGCTGTTCTTGGGGAGTATACTGAACAATGGGTGAAAAGAATACTTGAACAGGAGTTGGAACAGATTTCCCTAGAATCAACAATGGAAAAGCCAGAATTCGGTCCGATTTTTGTCGTGAGTAGCACGGATCGAATACAAGGTTGGACCACTCAAGATAAAACACTCAATATCAGTAGTACGATTCTTTCTTCAGAACCAATACTAAAGAAGGCGGTAAAAGACAATGGATTCACCTCTCCCGAGTATGATGCACTGCAGTTTCATAATTTCACGGTTATTTCCCCTCAGACGGCTAAAGCCGAATTCGGATTACTTGAAGTATATGACGACGATCTCAAAAGTAGGATTATTCAACTCGATCGAAGTGATGCCGCAAGCACAAGCATTTTTTTAGATAAGATGACTAAAATCCGAAACGATAATATTGAGAATGGGAAGCCTAATTCGATTCCTATTTTCGTAGTTGATGATAGTAAATCGTTTCCCAATCCGAACGATCCAGCTCTACCTCCTCTTATTGAGGTTATGAGTTACGAAATTATGAGGGGTCATTTGATAATTAATTACAAAACCCTTGTGGATCCGCATAACTCATGGGCATATCAGATCGGTTATGCGTCCCGAACTTTTGCTCATGAAATGGGTCACACGTATGGGCTGGGGCACTCAGGAAATCCAAACAATTTGATGCGTCAAGGTGCTTCTGGAACTCGTCTTACTTTTGACCAAAGTGCGGTCATTGCCGCCCACAGTTTATCCTCGGGTCTAAAAACCGCCCCTTTTGGTATTTGGCGGACGCATTTGGAAAAAACAAAAGGAGAGGATGTGTGCAGTAATGGGTTGTTCGACGACGGGGGGCTGCATTCGCTCATCGAAGAATGCGAGGACACCTACTCTGGGAAAGTTGATAATCCGCCTGCCATGCGCTACGCCGAAATAGACAATTGGAAAGTTACAATCGATGGAAAAGAATATTTCTATTTGAAATATTGCCCGATCAAAATGGAAATAACCGCTGCAGGGAAAAAAGAAATCGTGAACCCGCCTGTTGCGGTTCCACAAGACTTTGATGAATTCAGCGCGATGATTGATACATATGATGAACAAGAAAACATTCCTATACTCGAATTGGCAATCCCCCCTTCCGTTGCCAATCGTGGATTAGGAATACAAGAGTGCGGGTGTTATACGATTTGTGAATATGTGTGTAAACTGGCAGACCTTCCTGATGCGGATAACGCAAAGTTTTTTTGCAGCGAATTCTGTAATGGAGACCCAGATTTTATTATCAGCAATGCAGAAAAGATAAAGGCCATTACGCCACAATTAAATAGTGCGAACGGGGAGAGTTGTGCGGCCAGCACGGATACTTTATCTAATCCAGATCCACAGAATTGGAGACCTAATGGTAATTTTGGAAACTCGAGTAATGATTTTTGTTCACCGAAAGACGATTGCGAAGCGGTTTGGGGATATAAGAGCGACGAGCCCCTTGAATGTGATTTTGCCAGATGCCTATGCATACCAAAGGGTGGTGGAAGTCCACCTATAGGGGGTGGCTCTGGCGGTGGAGCGGGTAGTGGAAGCGGATCGGGCACGAAATCTGATTAAAAAAAAAAGAAACGAATAACCGGTCATTTCCAAGCAGGACGGTAAATGGACTGCACAAAAAAATCTTTGACATTGAAGTCAAATACGAGCCACTGAGAATTCTTTTTATTGTGGGACTTGTCTAGCAATGCATAACGAAATTTCCCAGAAGAATTATACATTACAAAAATGGGTCTTGGTTTTGAACGAATGGATGTTTGGCAGGATTGCAACTCAATCAAGTCACCCGATGCAACAACATATTTCCAATCAAAACCTGATTTGGAAGACCACACCCTGTTGAACGTTAGTTTGGTTTCAGGTGGTACGTCACGATAATAGTGGCGCAACATTTTTTTCACATGCCTAGAAAAAGGAACCCATTTTTTGGATATCGAATCCCGCAGCACCTTCTTGCGCGCGATGGAAGGCTGCCGTTGTGATTCTTCCTTCTTCATGGAATCGGGGAGAGGGATTGCTGAATGAGAAGTGGAGTTATTTCTAGTAATAGAAGGAGAAGGAAGAACAATGGGGTGATTGTCTCGTGTCGCTAAATAGGTGGATCCCGCTATAATCCCTGCTCCTGCCGCAAAGGCCAGTTTGCGGATAAGTCTACGACGACGAGAATGTATCGACATGCTACCCAAAACCAAACAAAGAATAAAATAACCACCTACCTCCAGAGGCTTTTCGCGAAGCAAAAAGGGCCGCTGCAACAGCAATTTTTCCCGTGGTTTTTGCGATGAGCAAAAAGGCCGCTGTGGAACGACTTTTTCCCCCGGGCTTTTGCATTAAGCAAAAAGGCCGTTGCAAAGCAAATTTTCCCCCGGGCTTTTTCCAAGAGGAAAAAGGGCTGTGATTCAGGATGAAAGCTCTTCTATTCGTTGCCGAATATGCTTTCGCTCGGCTTCAAGAAGACGACGGAAAGCGATACGATGATTGGATTGGGATAGAAGCGTTCCATTATTCAATAATCCTGTTGACTCGGCTTGTTTGATAATATTATTTGCTCCCAATGTGTTTCTGCTGAAGGCTATGAGTTTTTGTTTGTGTGGAATACCGGGATCATTTAATACGGCTAGGCGTGCACGGTAAATGCGCAACCATCCCGCATTATCCCCGTGCGTAGGAATGAGTTTTTTGTGAACAGCAAGGTATTGCAAGAATTTCAGTGAACTTTTTCTTTTCACGGCCACGAATCGGCGGAGCGTTTTAAGGGGTCGCCTCATTGCAAACCCTGTGGACCGAATCCCTCGAGTGAAAGCCTTTCTTATTTTTCGTACGCGTTTCTGGGACATTCCAAGAGAAGAAAATAAGTGGAATATAAAAGGATTTCATCAGCCTTGGCTTTGCCAATAAAATGGATTAAAAAAAAAATAATCAAACGCGGTATTGGGCAATATCTTTGTTTTGGTTCTTTTTCTCATCCTTTGCAGACAAAGCCTCCAATAAACCAAAAAGTATTTTAAGCACATTAAAGCAAGTGTCCAAATGCCTCGCCACCATTTTGCCATGGCCCCGTTGATTTTGTTGCTTCTCTTGGCGGCGGTTGTCTACGTTTCTACTGATTATAGCACGCCAACAGGGGGTGTTGCCACCACTTCAACGAAAGGGAGTGCCAATAAACAGGCAGAACCGGAAATAGTTAACGAATTCTGGAAATTTTCGAATAGTGTGAAAACCGTGAATATGGACGTCACCGTGGAAAAGATTTGCGGTGGAAAAATTGATGACAAAGATAAACACGAAGCTGTGTTGACTCCAGAGGAAGGTACTGAAAACAAGGAAGGAACCATTGAGATGGATGTTGATGGGTGGTTTGATGACGCAGAAGGAGATTATACTGCTGAAAAAAATGATGAGGATGGAAGCGTGAAGGTCAAGGCAAATTGTGGTACCAATGAAGAGGAAAACAATGCAATGGATTCCGACATAACCATCCAGCCAGACGGGTCGTATAGCGCGTCTAACACGGAATATGAAGACGGTTCGGAGACGACGACAACAGTGCCTGGAAACGTTACTGGAAGTGGAACAGAAGAAGATCCATACACGATTACTATTACAAAAGATGAAGGGAAAAATGATGCTGGGGAGGAGTGTTCCGAAGTCATCATCATTACTTATTCATTCGAATACGAATGACAAGCAGAGAGAAAACGAAATTTAAAAACAAAGCAAAGAACAATAAAGGAAATAGGGTTGTTTTTGTTCATAAATGAAAAATGGAGGATAACGAGTGTATTCAAAAGAAACCGAGAACACGGATTTGAAAAAGGCAAGGCAGAGTCTTATTGAGGAATTAGAGGCGATTAATTGGTATGAGACTCGGATTGAGAACGCGAAAAAAGCGGATTTGAAGAAAATTCTTGAACATAATAGGGATGAGGAGAAGGAGCATGCGGCCATGCTGATGGAGTGGATTAGGAAAAACGATGCAGAGCAGAACAGGGTATTCAAGGAACACGATTAGGAATATCCTCACTCTTTTCATTGTAAGGCAGTACTATTTTTTTGCCTTTTTTTTCATCGCGCAGGGAAATCATCTATTGGTTTTCCAGTCCGGTCGGAAAACACGATACACGCAGTAGTCGGGCTTTTCTCCATGATGAGTATTGAATGCTTTTTTGGGATGATGCCGAGGACGTTGGACGTGGGTTGTTATTCCGCTTCCTCCTCGGTAAATGATGAATACGCGAGATTCTTTTCCTGCATGACGGGGATCGCCTGACCTCATTTCAATCAGGTCTCCTCTCTCTACTATTTTTTTCCATTCTGTTCCTCCGCTCTTTTGATTCCATTGCAGGGTGAAAGACAGCTTTCCTTTGATGGATGGGTTCATCCAAGAAGGATAATATCGAGCATAGTAGTGTTCCCAAAAGAATGATTGCAAACGTTGGGTAGGGTGCCAGCGTTTCACTTTTTTTTCGAACAACGTTTTTCCATGAGTAGGTAAAGTAGGGGTGGAAGATAGCGAAGAATGCGATGCAGAAGCTAATGGGGAAACCCTCACCGATGGAAAAGTTTTTGGAAAAGGTCTGGCAGTAGAAGCCCGTGCAGAATAAGTAGGAGGAAGACGGGATGCTGGAGGAGAATGAAATAGTCCTATTCCTGCTGCGGTTGCCAATCCCGCTAATCCCAGTCCGGCGATGGTCATACGTAATCGTTGAATGCGGGTCCATCTTCGGTGAGGAGCATTTATTTTTCTCATCATCATGCGAACACAGCCCCTTTTTTTAATCAAATCCTTTGGCAATGGGAAAGAATCTTTTGGCAAAAGAAGAATTTTCTTTATTTATCCTTTTACGAATTGCACGTTTCGTCGTACCAAGTCGCGGTTAAGAAAATTATTAGTGTCCCTGAAAAGAGTGTAATACATTTGTCCGGATGCATCGCTTTGTTCTAAATTTACCGTGGAATCCTGAGGATCGATAAGGGAAGGATAGGCGATGCTTCCTTCATAATCCCCAATGAGGCAGTTGCTGTTTGCCAGTTCGTGTTCCAGCAGGAGATGAGGTTGGGACCAATTGATGAGGTCAGGGGAAAGACTAGAGTAGATTCCACACGTGAAACCTCCTCCTTGTTTTGGAAAAACACCCATTCCGGTTAGAAGATAACGGCCAAAGTACGTGTTGTATGTTAGGCTGTCGGGAGAAATAGGAAAAAGATTGGGACTTAACGAAGCACAGGCTTCCTTTTCAGTGGGTTGAGGAATTCCGGGCAATCCATTGGAATAATCATAGGGAGGATACATAGTAAGGTTGAATCCCTTTCCATCCCATGCTCTCCATGACAAGGGATTGCCGATGTCGGAAGTGCGCATCACACACAATCCTGAACCCATGAACCCGTTGAATGAAGGGTCTTTTTGAAAAATAGAATAATAATACTCTTCCTTCTTCACGATGTTCGTTGGAGAAAAATAACCATACGTGTATTGGAGGGGGCCTCCCACTTTGGAAGCATCCCATGGATCCGGCATGGCGGCCACCATGTGGTGGGGAGAAGCAGGCAGGGTGAATGTCTTTCCGTTATCATCCGAATACGCATACCCTATTCCTTTGTACATGCAGTTGGAAAATTTTAGTCCGGGCAGACATACTTCTTTGTTTCCTTCCAAATCGTGGACTTCAATATGAATCAATGCGTGGATGCGGGATCCTTCCCGGTACATAGAGTATATCCAATAATAATCATTGAACGCAGTCATGTCTTGCTGATGAGGGGATACCAGTGCGGGGTGATTGCAAGAATGCGTCAGGTGGTCCAAATCACTCCCGACTAGGGGATAGTTCCCTCGGTCATTCCCTGCAATCAGATAGATGGATTGGTCGGGCAACCGTATGGCGCGAGCGCCCCCGTCCGGAATATCTATTTCAGAACAAGTCCCATTCGTAGTGGAATCCCAGTCAAAAATAGTTTGGACTTCCCCGAAAAAAGCGGAATAGTTTTCCATTTTAGTCGTAGCGGATTTGATTGGAGTGATGGTGCAATTGGATGGATTTTCTTTATCGCATGCCCGTAGACGAAAAGCGAATGTCGTGTGATTAGGAACGTTCCCAATACGGAGAAAACCAGGAGAAGGAATGAATACATAACCTAATAGAGAGTATCCCATGTCTTCCCCCGCGTCCAATGGAATGATCGCCGTATTCAAGGGGGGAGTGTCAAAGTCCTCTGAAACCATTTCTTTCAATAGAGAAGGAGCAAGGGAACCAATCAGAGTGTAATTCATTTCCTGGCTTAGAGTCTTGGGGTTGACTCCAATATAATGAAGAAGGAACATTCCGTCCTGTCCCTCTACCGTGAAAAGGACTTGCGGGGGAACTGTTTCTGTCTCAACTTCATCATCGGGGGGAATCACATCCGGAATTTCATTTTCGTCCGGGGGGATAATATCCGGTGGAATAGTATCATCCATTGGTTCATCCGGTGTTCCTGTATTCTCATCCTCCCCATTAGTGTTTTCGTCCTCCGTCCCATTATCGGGAACATAAGGACCCGGGTCGGGGTTTGAAGGAGGAGGATTGAAGTCAGGGAACTGCACACAACCAATGAAAAGGAAAAGGAAAATAAGAAGAACGACCCATCCCTTGTTCCATCTTCTATCATTCGATTGGACACTTGAAAAAGAATGCATGGAAAACAAAGAGTGTTTTCGCTTAAAAACAACAATCATGGAAAAGGCTAATAAGACGCGTCTTGTGTGAAAAGAATGGTTCCCCCTAAAAGAAGTAGATTTTGGAATTGGATTCGTTCCTTTCGCTTGAAAAGGAAACCCTCTTTCAGGGGAATTGATCCTGAATCCCAGAAAATAACCATCCGAAACAGACGCGCTGAGGAAATTCTTGAAAAACCTATCTGGCCGCTTCCTCTCCGTCCCGAGGCAATGGAGTTGAGGAGAAGAATATGGAATGGAATTGAAACGAATACTCCGCCAAGGATGGTGATGAGCTGGCTGATTCAATTCTATAAAGAAATGAGAGAAACATTGAAACTCAAAATAAGGGAACGAAAAGAGATTCTGCAGAGTACTGAAAGAGGGGAAGTGGACGGTCCCGGTATTTTCGGTGTCGGTGTTGAGGGAGAATATACTGCTGAGACGAAGGATGACGGGAGTGTAGAAATCAAAATAAAAACAAGGGATAATGATGCGAAGGACAATGTAATGGATGTAACGTTAACAATCGATCCCGAGGGAAACGCCCTCTCACTCACCGTTTCCGCGACCGCAGGCGACGCCATGCCATTCGCCTTCTTTCCAACTTTGGAAACTGACTGAATAATTCGGTGCGAGTGGGAAGACGATAACCACCCTGCCGCGGGACAAGCGCAAAACTGGCAATATAATTACTCACCTTTCTAAGATCGACTGAAGAAATAACTCCGGTATCGTAGTATCGTCTTCGAATTCGTTCAATCAATTCTCTCGCCCCCAACAGCACTCGATGACGGGTTCCCTCCCTGTATAGTTTGCGCGAAAAAATATTAGATGAAGAATCAGCCATTCCTTTACAATCAATGGGAAGTATAAAAGCAATATAGTAAATCAAGGGATACAAAAAGTTTTAGAAAAAGTAAAACTATTTTTTACATAGGTATTTAATTCTGTAAGTAAGTATAATGAGTTATAGGTGATTATATGATAGAGAGTGGAACCAGCACCATTGCAGTAGACAAAGCATTGAAACATGATTTGGATTCATTTAAGGATCATCCGCGCGAAAGCTATGCGCAAGTAATTCGAAAGCTCGTATACATCGTTAAAGAAAAAGAGGATGAGTCGAAAATGGAATTAAGCGAAGAGACATTGAAAAAAATTGAGATAGGTAGAAAAGACATCCGGGAAGGACGCGTGTATACGACCGAACAGCTTCGGAAAAAACTGGGAATCTGAATGCCTTTTGTTATTATCTGGTCCGAGCAGGCACGGAAAGAGCTGTCCAAACTTGAAACCAAAATAGCCGATCGAATCGTATCCAAAATTGAATATACCAATTCCCTAGACTTGCTTCGATTGGAAAAAGTGGAAGGAAAACCCTATTTCAAATACCGCGTTGGAACCTATCGCATATTCATCGAACGAAGCCTACACGACAGCGTTGAAATTATTCACATCGAACACCGACGAAACGCATACAAGAAATAAATAAATACCCTCATTCTTGGACAGATAAAAAAAAAAAGTGTTGGTAAGACTATCCCTTTTTCCTAAACTCATCGCGCAATTCCATCAGAATACGACAGAATACTTTTCGAGGAAGGGATTTAGAATCACGGAGTTCGACCCAATGAATCAATCGAGCGTTTCCCGTATCCAATAATGCACGCATTTGCTCTGGATTTTGTAAAAAGCGTGCGCGTTCGGCACGTTTGGCAAGATTAAACAATGCTTTAGAGCCATATCGAAAAATTTGCCCATCGTAATACATGACTCCGTCATGGATCGTTGATCCCGCACGCTTGGCATCCCCTCCTTTCATTTGAGTTACTTGTCCACGGATGGGATTTCCTGGATTAAATTTAATGGATTGCCAGAAGGCTTCGAAAGACCGATAGCGAATGCCATCTAGCTTAAAAGGAGCTAAAGTGAAGTTGCTCAACATTTTTCCTTTTCCCTTTGCTCCTCCAGCCACATGAACGATGCGTCCACGGGAAAGAAACTCGACCCAGTGGGCTGCCTTTCGAACCAAGCGAGTGTGCCAGGGTGGGCGGGACGGTTTCATTGAGGTATTAAATAACTAGACGAGAATAAAACCTATTTCACGAACTCCACGTTCTCCATGTTTTCGAATTCTTTGTCTCCTGTGAGGAATTTGATGCCCAGTTTTTTGGCTTGCAGATAACCGATGCAGTCCGGAATGGATAAATTTTGCTTGGAATAGTTTTTGTGCATGATGCAGGCATCAAAAATAAGACGAATGTCAATGGGAGCCGAGCATCGTTCGTATTCTTGGGCCAACTCATAAGCTGTTTTTTCATCCGTCCGTTTCAATAATCCCCTGCAATACTCTGCCAAGATGAAAGGATTGACGACTGGAATGCAATCCGCATAGGGTGTATAGGAGGGATTGCCGTTCAATATCTCGAACAACGCGTACGTGTCGAAGACGTATTCAGTCATGCCACATCTCCCTGTCCAGTTCCCGCATCAACTCGCTTGTTGATTTTTTGGATTTCAGCCGGCCAAACGAGGCCTTGACGGGATGGGTATTGGGAAATACGAGCAGGCGAACATGATCCCCTGGCTTGATGTGTGCTTTCTGCAACTCTTCTTTGGAAAGCGTCGCTCCCCAAGAACCCCCCCACTCCCTTATCTTGGCTTTGATTTCAATCGGCATATTAGTTATACTAGTATAACTCATACTTAAATCCAATCGTCCGAACGGGTTAAATAACTAGAGAAAATTTTTGGAGGAAATCATTTTGCCAAAAAAAAGAGTGAGCACATTCTTGGACATGTTAAATTCTTTTTGAAAAACCAAAACTATTTTTTCTTTGATTTTTGGGTGTTTTGGGTTGTGTTCAGGAGCCAATTCAAACAGAAATCACACACCCCCGCCGGCCAGTCTAAGATACATAGCGCTTCGCAGAGGCGTTTTTGACCCAACTCTTTTTTTGTCTTAACAACTAGGGATTTTGCTGTTTTCATTAACAAAATAGTCTCGGGGGCTGTACCAATGAGCCCTTTCTACCAATACCCATCTTGGCAGGGAACACCACCGTGCACCCACGAGTTCCTCTCCAAGAGGGGGTGGGCAACCTTTTAGGCAACTTTCACAGATCCGAATGTGGAATAAATCAAAACAGCCAAAGCCATGGCGTTTAACGATTTTTAGAGTTTATAGGATTTCATAAAAAAAACCGTTGACTTCTACACAACAAACAATCCCTTTTGGCCACCTCAAAATCATTTTTTCCAATGAAGGCGTTTTTGACTGTTTTCAATCTTTTTCATCTCTTCATTTTTCTCAATTTTCCCGAGGGCGAAATGCAAGATAAGAGTGATTATCCTGCATATTATTGGTAGTTAGGGGGTTGAAAAAGGAAAAATGTAGGAATTTGACGAATAAAGGGAAAATAGCGTTTAGAATAGAAACTAGTTGGTGGTTTTGTCCAGGGGTGGAAAAATAAAAAAAGGAGAAATAACACTGCATGAAAATAGAAGTGAATTAAATAAAACATGGATAATGCTATTATTTTAGGATTAGACCGCGTTTAAATAAAGAGAATAAAATATGGCAAAATGTTAATGATAGTTGTGTAGAAGTTAAGGGGTGTGAAGATTGATTCACTTACCACTCCACCTAAGACGATGAATTTGATTTCAATTGAGATAGAAAAAAAATTGACAATGAACATATCAGTAGCAAAATGGCCTATTGAAAAGTAGTATTGCAATTGAAAGGTTAACAAGGTGTTTTGCCATTCCTTTTTGGAACACCAAAGTAAAAGAACACAATCCCCTCCCCCAAAAAGGGCGCTTTCCACCCTTCCAAAGCACACCCACCCAGTTACATAATGAAAAATAAATGCAAAATGTTAATTTTAAGCAGATTGCATCACCTGGCAAAAAGCTATTTGCTCAAAATGAAAATAGGAAAGGCAAGAAATATTTTCTTATTGGGTGATTCAAGAATCAAAAAAATAGTTGTGTAGAAGAAGAAAATAATCTTTTAGAAAAACTAAAAAATAATTCTTTTAGGAATTTGTGTCTGTTGAAATCAGACAAAAATAAAACTTCAAACGAAATTTAAAAAAAAAAAGCTCAACTGCCTAAACTGCCTTGTTGAAATAAATGCCTTTTCAATATCCTCTCTTTCTTGATGTATTTCATCTTCTTCTATTTTTGTTCCTGCGCAGAAACCGGTTAAAAAATCCTGGTTTTTTTCCGCCAGCAGTCGATCGGCGGAGAATTCTCCCAAAATAGGGAGAACGGCCATATCTCCATGCCATCTTGGTTGCCCCCGGAACCGTCCAGTCCATGGAATGAATCATCGCTCTTCGAGATGGAAAACCCGCAATACGATACACGGGATCATTGGCACGACTTTTAGTATAGGGAATGGTTCCCTCTCTTTTTTCACTAGCGGGTTCAGCTGTTCCATCAGGTCTCCTTATTCGGACGGTCTTACTTTGGGCAGCCGGACCACTTATAAGAACCAATTTGTTACGTTTGACATCAATGTGATGGGTTATCCCTTGGATATCCAGTTCGACGGTGTAGTGCAGAGCCTCTAATGTATCTGATTTTCTCCTCGCAACGACGATTCGGCTAGGAATATTATTTTGTATAAGCATTTCGGCTGTCACGGCTGCCAAATCTAGACAGGGAAATGCCGCGACAGCGTATCGGTCACGCATTATTTTGATAGGGGTGCGTGCACCAAGATGAAGAAGAGTGATTGGATTGATTCCTGAAAAACGAACATTCTCCGTGATGTAGCGTATAATTCCATTCACTTTTTCTATTCCACTCGATGGAATAGTGGGGAACAAATCCGATTGACTCTTTTTTTTCAATACAATCCCTTTTTTTTACTTTGCCTGCACGGCTAAATTAAGAGTGTGGGAGAAAGATTGAATGATGTCATGTGCACTCTTTGAATCGCGCGGGTGTTCGTGCACGCGCAATTGGAGAGGAATACTTGGGTCATCGGTTGCGGACTTGGAAAAAATATCATAATAGATTTTTTTCTGCTGTCCGGGCAAAAGATTTCCTATCTGCCGGTAATCTCTTATTTTAGCGCCAGCTCGTTCCAATGAAAGAGGACGTCCTACTTCTAACTCAATCGAGAAAGCGCGTTCTTCTTTTCCATCATTGCGCAAATCAAGTGTTAACTGCACCGGTTCCCTTCTCGCTAACACGAGACGAAACGGGTAAAATTCAGTTCGAATGTACACCATACTATTATTCCCCCTCATACTACCATATTATGGCGATTACTACTATCCTATTGTCCTATTTTAAGGTGGGGGATTTTAACTTTCAACAAGGGACACACTTTTATAGTCCAAAACATTCTTTCAAAAGGAAAAAATCTTTTCCGTGATTATTATGTCGAAGATTAGGCTTCCTGAAGCGGATTTGGTGCGGCGCACCTTCATTGTGAAAGAAGCGGATTTGCCTCCTCAAGTGAGAATGACAAAGCGTTCGTTACTGCGCTGGTTCGCATTGTCAAGCGGGTGGATTTCAGAGCAAGAGTCAAGGCAGACTATTTTGGACGTTCTTGATGCGTTGTTTTATTATCACTTGTCCAAAAAAGCATCTCCAAACGTGCCTGAAATCCTTAATTATGTAAAGGAAAAGACGGGAGAGGAATTATCTGAGAAATTATTGCGTTATCATTTGAAACGATTGACGGATTCACACTTTTTGATTCGGGATAAACAGCAGTACAAATTCAATCCTTCTCCAACAGGGGAACCGGGTGATATTGTTGCCAGTTATAATTATTGGATTACGCAGAACGTGCACAAAAGTACGCAGAATATAGAAAACGCATTAACGGACTTGACGAAAACATATCTTTAACGTTTATTTTTAATTCTAAATTTCTTATTTTCCGCTCCTTCAAAAAGTTTTGGCATTGATTCTCAACTCCTGCAAAACATTAACTCCAAGCATTTTAAATTTCACACATTTTTACTCATTTAATTGGAGGGTCTGGGGGCAGTTTTGGTTCTTCTGCAACACAATGGCAAGTAGTCGGGTGGCAATAAGGAGTTTGTGGAAAAACTCTTGCACAGTCGTCTTTGCAGACTTCCTTTTCCGGGTTGAAGTGTTTCATGTCAAGGCCCGTCCATGGACTTGTATTGGCGGCACAGCTTTCTTTCTTTGCTCCACCGCCGCCAGTAACGGGGCCTTTCTTTTTCCCATCACTCCCACCTTTTTTAGGAGGCGCCTTTTTACCTCCCTTGGCAAAGCACGCATTGTTGATGGCTTCAGCCTGTTTGTCGGTTACCCCCAATGCCCCCTGGGGAAGAATAGCAAGCATGAAATTGTCTAAAGGCAGCTTATCCTCTGTTTTAAAATCATAAATGTGATGATTGAGGTTAGTGGTTGAATCCCCTTGAATGGGGTCCCAGTTTTCCTCTGAAAATGCCTTATGCCCCCATTCATGAGCAATGATTCCAGGTTCATCTCTGTCCGCCATAATGGTCATTTGATTCAATTGGGCATTGCACAATCCTCCAGGTTCCCCTTTGTCATTCAGCATGACATGCGTGCAGTTCCTGAAGACAATTCCTTTGCGTGAAGCATTCGGTCCAAGCTCTGGAGCTGGTTGTAATATTTCCCCGGGGCCAATTATGGGTGCAGCAGAGTTTGCACTCCAAGACTGGATTTCTTTCCTGAACGGTTTGGGCTCTTTATCGTGCTCTCCCAACACTTTTCCACCTATCTTTGTTTCTTCATCGTATTCATGAAGGGAATGAAAAAAATCCTCGGTATTTGTTACGGTGTCCGTGATTGGATTGTACCCTTTGGCATTTTCCGGTACAATGAGTTTTTTGTATTCGACTGTCACCGTCACGCACGCTTTTGCAAGCACGTCCTTGAATGCCTTGTTAAGGTAATGATCGGCTTCCTGTACTTTTTTTTGGAAGGACTCCTTGCTTTCATCTTCTAGCACGGGAACATAGTACACCACTTTTCGAACGCACTCAGGGTTCTTCGTGCACGGGTCTGTTCCAGCGGGAGAAAACAATGCAACCGAAAGCCCGGGTTCGGTCAATGTATTGAACGCGTCACGGTCTTCATTACTTTCTTCAAACACCACTCGGCTGTCGGGCACCGCCAACGTGAAAGTCACTTTTGCGGATTCAACTGTGAATGGAAGCCCGGTATTGATGCGCGCCCGAATGGAGTGAATGCCCGGGCTTGTCATGTTCTTTCCGTCCAGTTTCCAGATGAAATGGTTTCCAATGGTGATGATTCTACCGGATGGAACGGTTTGGTGTTCTTCAGGGGGAACAAAAATGCTTATTTCCTTTATGGGAACGAATTCATAGGGTTTGTCGTCCACGCTTATTTCAAAGGACTGGATGGGCGTGTGGTCAATAAACTGGTAAAACTGCAAATACGATTCAGTGAAAGGTTCAATGGTATCTCCTTCTTCGATTGAAACAAAATCCAGTTGGCCAATGGCAATAGAAGAACGATCAAAGCCCGCTCGAGAAAATGAGTTGTTTGAACTGCTTATCAATCCACTGTCAAAAGAGGGATACACGCGCAATTCACTTCTTGAATCATATGTTGAGTGAACCCAGAGCAAGGATAATCCTGCCAGAAAAAATCCTACTACGAGCAGGCAACCCAAAAGCCCGAGCGTTTTAACCATACAACAATATTGCATGTAGAAGATTTAAACATTCCTGCCACCAAACTCTTTTATCCTCCCTGACCATGTGAATAGCTAAAATGGGATTGCTCATGCTTAAACCCCGCCCACGAAATACACCAAAAAAGCCAAATAAGCTTTCAAAAGGAAAGCGTCCATGGCGCTTGCGCGCTGCGCTTGGAATTGGGGGCGCGGCCGTTGCCGGCTCGCTTTTTTGGGGAGGGTATAAGCTCGCACCCGGCTATCGCATGATTCGGTTTATGAACCGCCCGCCCATTGAATTAATTCATTCAATCAAAAAAGCACGATTCATTCTACCTGAAGTCATTGTAAGCGCGGTAAGCCAGGGAGGGAAATTAACGCCTGCTATGGAAAAACGCCTTCATTCCCTTTTGCGCTCGCGCATGCCGGAATGGCAGGTAAAGCGAGCCATGACCGCTCTTAAAACTCCGAAGGGGCAGGGTGCAGGATTTTATTTATTGTGTGAAGCCGCACACGAGGAAGCGCTAAAAAAGGAGTATGTTTACTGGGCTCGTAATGAATATATGGGAATGGGTGCGGATGGCTTTGGAAAAATCCAGCCCAATTCTCGCTTTACGGTTATTATTTACGGTGCTCTCCATGGACCCTTGTTGGTAGACAAAGAGGGAGTCGTTCAAATCAATCGCATGACGGAAGACCGGGATGTGCTAAGAATTCTCCACCAAGCACTGGAAATGGAAAAACGCTTTTCAGATGAAGAACTGGCCGGAAAGCTCAAATAATTTTTTTCTGCACGATCTTTTCCGGACTTTTGTTTCTCACTAAGCAGGTAGGACAAATTGTTTTGATTTTTTAATTTTTGTCGGACGATTTGCTATAGTTGTTCTTTCCACTCTCTTGTTTTCCCGAATAAATAATATTTTTTTCCATACAACTCGCTTACTTTCTTTGCTCCGACTAAAAACATGCCTGCATGAAACTCCTGTTGTAATGAAGTTAAGTAGGACACTATTCCTCTCGCTCCTTTTTTCTTTTGAGCGTGCAGAATCGGAATGGCGGATGCGCTCATACTGCATCCTAATATCATGCATTTGAGTATGTCTTGTCCGGTGCGTACTCCTCCGCTCCCAATAATTTGTTTTTTCGAATTTTTCCGTGCACCTATGATGGCAGGAACAGTTGGTATTCCAACATTCCAATATTTTTCCCCTAATTCTTTGTTTTTTGTTCCCCCTCTCTTGCTTTCGATTGCGGTCCAGCTTGTTCCTCCTGCACCTGCAACATCAATAGCGGAAATAGTGGTTCGATCCAGCATCCTAATCACATTCGGAGAGAGGCCGTTTCCCACTTCTTTTACAATAATGGGTTGCTCTAATTCCCTCGCAACACGATCGATTTCCTTTATTCCTCCTGCAAAAGAAGGCGTTCCTTCTTTTTGTACGATTTCTTGTGCGGCATTCGTATGAATGATGAGCGCATCGCACTGCAGTTCATTCACGAGTTTTTGTATTTTTTGAGTGGGATATTCCTTCAATTGGGATACTCCTAAA
>JAZDJQ010000007.1:0-55504 GCA_043803765.1 Candidatus Iainarchaeum sp.
GGAGGGTTCGTGGGTTCCCGCTCGAGCGGGAACCAAGAAAAACAAGCACTCCTAAAGGCACTAACCTACAATTTGGAAATAATCAACCGAAAAATCACTTTAACGATTAACTTCCTCTAAAAGAGGAAGTCAACAGAGCCTTTTAAGGGAAATGATACCCTGTTGTCTTCCATGGATTCGAAAACCACTCAGACAAATACAATAGGCATTCCAATGAGCGCATTGATTAAGACTGTTGAAACCATTTCCAAAGATAAAAGTATCACCCGCAATCCAGATTGGCCCGATATCAAAAAGGGTCTCGAACAGGTGGCAAAAGGTCGTTTTTCGGAGTGGAAGCCGCCTTTCGAGTAAATCTTGGATCTCCAGTTCCTTGCGGATGAATTCTCGATAGACGGGTAATTGTTCCAACGTGGCCAGAATATCCTTATCCTGTGTTTTCTTGTTTCCAATTGCTACCATTAGGACAGCTGACCATTCCTGATAAACCAGGAAATACATTCGTCTTCCATCAAACTTCTTCTCCAGAAAAAAACGGTATCGAAGCGGTTTTCCGGTTGAATCTCCCCGCATATGAATCTGTAAAATGAATCGTCTCACTCGCTCCTTCTCATATTCTGAAAGTCTATCAAACTGCTCTTTGAAAAGTGGGGTACGGAAAATGATGAAAGGCATTCGCGTTGTCTTATTGGAAAAGTTAAAATAACTAGAGAAAATTTTTCCTACATTTCTTTTAGCGTCTCGATTCCTAAAATAAAAAGTCCTTCATCGAACACATGATGAATGCCTTTCAATAATGCGAGTCGTGCTTTTTCCAATGATTCATTTTCCTGAATAACCTTCGTGTCGTGGTAATACGAGTTGAACGTGTTGGCTAATTCTAATAAATAGTGTGCTAGAACATGAGGAGAATAATGAGTGAGAGTGCTGGTTATTATTTCTTGTTTTCGTGAAAGTAGTGCGAGGATTTCCCTTTCTTTGGGTAGAGTGAGAAGTCCGACTGCATCAGTAGACGGTTTGCGCGTTGTTTTGCGCAGAATGCTTTGAATTCTTGCATTCGTGTAGAGCAAATAAGGTCCTGTTTGTCCGTCGAATGACAGGCTTTCTTTTGGGTCGAAAACGAGTTCTTTTTTGGCATCCTGTTTTACCATGAAGAATTTTAATGCAGCAAGAGCGACTACTTGACTGCGGCGCCTTACTTCATCATCATCTATTTCGGGGCTTCTTTTCTGGTATTCCAATAATGCCATTTTTTCTAATTCGGCAATCACATCATCCGCATTCACTACAGTTCCCATTCGTGAAGACATTTTTCCGCTTGGAAGAACGAGTAATCCGTATCCTAAATGATGACATTTTTTTCCTTGTTCAAATCCGAGCAAGTCGAGAATAGCAAACAATTGTTTGAAGTGCATTTCCTGTTCGTTTCCCACTACATAAATAATGCGTTCTGCGTCGGGATAATCCTCGAATCGTTTCATGGCGAGATAAATATCTTGCGTGATGTACAGACTGGTTCCGTCTCCTCGCATGATGGGCTTATCGGGAACGTGGTATTTTTTTTCAAGCGGAGCAATAATTCCCCCATTTTCTGCTTGGATGAATAGTCCTTTTTCTAATCCCTTTTGAACTACTTCTTTTCCGTGCTCATATATTTCGGATTCGTAATAGTTTTGGTCAAAAACAGCCCCCACTTTTTCAAATGTTTCTTTCCATCCTTTTTCCGCCCACGCGTTCATTTTTTTCCATAATGCAATCGTTTTTTCGTCTCCTTGTTCCCATTTCAGGAGCAAATTTTGTGCATCCTGTTCCAGTTTTTCATCCTTTTCCATTTGTTGCGCGAATAAGGTATAGTATTTTCCAACAAAATGGTCGGGTTTCATTTTTTCCGTTTCGGGTGTTTTATTATTTCCCCATTTTTGGTAGGCAAGCATGGATTTGCAGATGTGTACTCCTCGGTTGTTCACGATTTGGGTGCGCAATACTCTTTTTCCTTCGTGTTGCAGCAGTCGAATAATACTATCCGCTAATGCAATGTTGCGTAAATGCCCCATGTGTAATGGCTTGTTTGTATTAGGTGAAGCATATTCTACAATAACGAGTGGACTTTCTTTTGTTGGAACAGGCGAGACTTTTTCCGCACAGGAAAGGGAATGTTGAGCATACACCCTAATCGAGACAAACGCATTGAGGTAAGGTCCCATCGCTTGGAATTTTTCGAACGTTGTATCGGCGTGCAGATTGGCCGTCAGTTGAAGCGCAAATGCGGTTGGATTTTTCTCTGCTGGTGTAAACTTGAATACGGGCAATGAGATATTTCCTTTTTCCACCGATGGGGGAATAGTCATGAAAGAGATGAGCGTTTCAACCCCCGGAGAGGGAATGGACAGCTTTTGGAGTACCTGTTCTACTCGCTCGGCGAACTCTTTTTTGAAATCAGGAACTACCATAGGTCTACTACACCATGAAAAGAATTAAAGGGAGGAATGTGCATAGGGAAGCATGCCGACCGCTGTAAGCCCTCCGCGCAAAAGAATACTACTGAAAAATGGACTTGCACGCAGCCGCATAAGCGTGCGTGCCTACACGAAGAATAATCGCCCGATATTGTCCAATCCGGCAGGAAGATTTACCGCGATGAAGAGTTTGCTTCAGAATGAATCCTTATCCCCTGGGGCAAGGAAACAGCTGGCTGAACGGATTATTCTTTCCGCTTTTGAGCAGCCGATGTTAGTGAATCAGGGAAGAATAAATGCTACCGTGCTTGCGAGGCAAACTATAGGCAGGACGGATCCCAAATTATTCAGGCTTGCCATGGATAACCTCCTACGAAAGGGGAAAATCGGTACTTCTGGAAATAATGAGTTTGTTCGGCTCCAGCGAGAAAAAAAAGTTGGATAGTTTATTCTATGGCCCCGGAGGGATTCAAACCGGCCTTTAGAAAAAGGCCGGCGAAAAAGTGAGGGGATTTTTGCAAATCCTCCTACGGCCCCGGAGGGATTTGAACCCTCGACCTCCTGCTTAGAAGGCAGTTGCTCTATCCAGGCTGAGCTACGGGGCCTTTCCAGTATTTAGGCCTATTGTGGGTTTGTAAAACCCACCTATAGTCCATCGGTGTCGCCGAACGAAAAAGGCGGGGGTGAACTACGGGGCCATACACTCGGTGTTAAAATGAGGGTGAATCCCTTTAATGCTGTTGCTTTGCATGCTTTTTCTTTTTTGTTTTTCCTTCATTTTTTCCATTCCCATTCGTATGCGTCTCAATGTTGTACAGGAATGGGAATGGCTTTTTTTGGATGATTTGCCTGTCGCCTAAGTCAATCAACCACGCATATAGTCCTTTTTCTCCAAAAACTTCGGGTAAAAACTTGGGTCGAACCTTCCATGCGTGAATGGTGCTTGTTTTTTGATAAGGAAGGAGTGCGTCTTTTGGAATAACAAAAACAAACTCATCCACTTTTTGTCGATAAGCCATTTTTTTGAGTATTTTTCCTTTGCTTGGCCGTGTGAGTACTTCAAATCCGATTGTTTTTTGGGGTGTTTCCACATAGAAATCGAATTTTCCTTCTTTAGGTTGATGGTTGTTTCCCTGCAATAATACGGTTTGTTCTTGCGTCATTCGGGTAATGGGCCATACTTGATTGACTCGTATGCGTTGTAGTTCCGTCCATACGAGTAAGTGCATGAGTGCGGTGGTGCGGTTTCCGTTTATCATCATTTGTTTTTTCGCCTCGTGTGGAGTGCTTCGTGCAGGGGATTGGATACTCCGAATCGGATCGTGCGGATAGATGGTCGTGTAAAGTGAGTAGTGAGATATTCTTTCAATTCAGTTGCATGTTTTTTTTGCGTGTGCATGGTAATGTGGTGTTCTCCTGCTCGTGAAAAATCAATTGATAATGGTTGAGAGTGCATGCTTACGTAGGGGAGAACGGCATCAAAAAAAATATTGTACGTGTTCACGAATGCATCGAGTTTGTTTGGCTTGACTATTAGCATAAGTTCATTTGTTTTGGGTTGGAAACTTTTTAGTGTGGCTTGTTTTCTTTTATCTTGCGTCATTTTGGTCAGGATGTGTTCCCATTCTTTTGGAGAAAGTGCTTTTGTCCAACCTGAGTGAATATGGATGGAAATAGGAGAACGTGTTACGCGGGAAAGGATAGGAGCCGTATGCTCCCATAGGAAATCATATACTTCGGGCCTTCCGTTGGGATGCTGCTTGAGCGTCAATTCTATTTGGCAATCAGCCGTATGAGTGGAATTCACTCCCATTTTCATGTGTTTGGGCTATAAAACGATGATAGGTTTTCCCGGATGCGTTGGGCGGTAATGGATAGTTTTTCATCCGTAATCGCGGTATTTTTCCATGAGGACAATCCGTCTTTTTCTTTTCGGGGGATGATATGCATGTGCGTATGAAAGATGATTTGCCCTGATTCTTTTCCCGTGTTAATGCCAATGTTGAATGCAGGGGAATGGACTTCTTTCAAAATGCTGGGGGTGATTTTGGCTGCAATTTCTAATAATCCTTTTCGATCCTCTGAAGTGGCATGTACGAAATCGGGTGAGTGTTTTTTTGGAATGATGAGCGTGTGCCCTAGAGAAATAGGATGGATATCAAGAAAGGCGAAATAGTGCTCGTCTTCATATATTTTGTGTGAGGGAATTTCTCCTCGAATGATTTTGCAGAATACGCAAGTAGTGTCCATGCAAATATGAAATCCTGCTTTCTATTTAAAAAGAATTTTGAATGCCACGTATTTCTAATAATGCGATGGAAATGCGCATCATCTCATTTTTCCATTTCTTTTAGTGCTTTTTCCGCGTGTGCGATATCGTCAGGGTATCCTATTGGTATCCATCCGCGGGAAACAATCACGTGCACAGGAATTTCTTGTGCTAACGCATGCACGGCTTCCGATAAATAGCGTTCACCATTTTTATGCGGAATTGGTGTAAACTCAAATATGTGGGAATCCAATACCATTGGACCAGTTGACACAAGATCGGATGAAGGATGAAGTGGTTTTTCGATTATTTCTTTTACGGTATGCTCGGGTGTAGAAATTACTACTCCAAATCGTTCAGGGTGAGGGTGGTGTGTGACTAAAATAGAAAGCCCTTCTTGTGATGCCATGGCAGCTAATGCTTTTTTGTCGTGTATATCATCTGCAAATAGTGTGAGAAAGCGCCCTTGTATTTTTTCTTTGCATAATTCTAATGCGGAAAATGTTCCGTTTTTCTTTTCTTGCCAAACATATGTGATTTTTTTCCCATGATAGGTGTCTCCTACTACTTCTACAATTTGTTTGCCCAAATAGCCCACCACTAAAATAATTTCATTTACTTGCGGAGGAAGAGCATCCAACTGATGCATAAGTAGTGTTTTCCCATTTACTTTTAGTAAGGGTTTGGGTACTTTTTCCGTCAAGGGACGCATACGCATTCCTTCTCCAGCGGCAAGTAGTACACATTGCATATCAAACACTTCGTGTGAGAATTGGTTTTATTAGGATTAAGGTGCAACCCCCGAATGTTTAAGGAATGAACAAGCAAAAAGGAATTTACGCGAGAAAGGATTGTCTATAAACTACGCAGCGAACGAGATTCGAACTCGTGCCCCCGTGAGGGGACCGGCTTTCCAGACCGGCGCGTTAGACCACTCCGCCATCGCTGCTTCCTTTGACTACAAGTTTGTTTATGCTATCGTCTTTTTCATCATTGTATCAAAAAGGACAATGGCATCATCCAATTACCTAACCAAAAGTATAAAAAGGGCAAAATCGGTGTGCTTGCGGAGATTGATCTGATGAGTAAATGGAAATATTGTGGCGGGAAGAAAGTGGGAAATCCGTGGAAAGTACCCGGCTTTTTAGGTTTAATTATTCTTGTTGTGGCGTTTGCGGGAATAGTATATAGTCAATTTGGTGGCCCGAGTGAATTTGGGCATGATTTGAGTGAGATTGATGCGGATGGAGAACTTTTTGGTGATCTTATGGATACGACTACGTTTCCGGGGATGGCACACATTAAAGGAGCGGTGCGTATTGGCACGAATCCGATTGGAACAGAAGAATTAGTGGTTGATGGAGCCATTAACGCGACAGGAAACATTGGCACGACGGGAAATATTGACGCGGTAGGTGATGTGTGTACGGATGCGGCCGGTGGACAATGTTTGAGCGAAGTGAATCATACGGTTTACCTTGCAGGGGGAGTTATCTCGAAAGTATGCAAAGGTGATTGTCTGTATCACAGTCTAGGCTTGGAGACACTGCCACTCGAGGTGTATTGCCCTGACAACTATATTCCTCTCAGTTGCGGAGGGGGAGTCAAAATGCCTCCGGGAAGCCCAACCGCGGTTCCTCCTGGAAGTACTGGCACGGGCAACGAATGGATTTTGAAGGGATTTTTTAGCACTCCGAAGTATGTGGCAGCGGGAGATTCGACCTTCAATGGGTGTCAGCTCGATTTCCTCGGAAAGAAAATAAACTCCGGTGAAGAGGGAGTTCCATCTGATACACTATTTTCCCTTCGTGCGTATTGTGTGCGTGTGAATCCATAAATCTCCCGTTCATGTAGTGTTGCTTTTACTCAAGCCTTAAATACTTGACTATTTTCCTGTTGGCATGAAGCGGAAAATCAAAGAGGTCCGTTCCAAGAAGGAGGATTTTGAAATGGAGAATAGAGTTATGCGTTTCTTGGTTATTGCAATTGTAGTGTTTAGTGCAATCACGGTATTTTCCATTCATACCTTATTGGATCACAAATTGAGTAACATAGGGCTAGTATTGAATAGTGCGGTCTCCGCTAGAGAAAAGGATTCTTCATCTTTGGACAATTTCGATGTAATTCCAGAAGTAACATTGGATGTTAGTAATGGGACGGCAGCGTTATTGTATTCGCGTATCATTCATATCAAAGACACGGAAAGTTGTTTTGAAGATGTATGGAATTGGGTAGCTGATCACTCCGCGCAAATTAGTCTTGATTATTCCGATGATGAAAGGCGAACGTTTGCAGAAGACAAGGCTGCTGGTATGAGAGAATGGTGGGATCCTTTCATTCCCATCAATTTGAAAGAAGATTTAAGCATTCGCGAAGGAGAAAGTGTGCTTACTCAATTGAAAAAAGATATGTTGGGTTGTTTGGATAAAGCAGAGGAAAATGACGATTGGAACGAACCAGAAGAGTACGGTGTGTATGCTTTGTCGGAGAGCATTCCTCTCGTGGGGATTGATAGCGCCCTGATTAACAGTTTGGACGTGGATTCGGTGGTTTGTATTATCGATTCTGGACTGGCCTCTCATCTGTACCTCCCTGCATCGCTTATAGGTGGTTATGATGCTAAGAGCAATAAAAAGTACGGAGAAGGTGATTTCAGTAAAACCAACGATACCCGAGGGCATGGAACGGCCATGGCGGGGGTTGTGGCGTCGACTCACGATATCTACATGGGAGCGGCTCCCGGAAGTGGTTTAATGATTGCCCGTCTTTCCAAAGATAATCCTTCTAAAAAGGAGGTTCTTCGCTCTATCAAGTGGTGTTCGGGAGACAATAAATTGGGAGTCAATAAAACGAGGGTCCGGGCGGACGTGATATTGATAGGGGTTCAGTTCGTGGAGAAGAAGGAGGACAAGCCGGATTATGATTTGTATAACGATGAGACCAGTGCCCTGATCGGAAAGAGAAGTATCAAATCCATTGATAAAACCATCAAAAAATACACTAATAAAGAGTACAAGAAAAAGGAGTCCATTACCAATCCTGCTACCATTCCAGTAATTGTTCCCGCGGGGAACACGTATCCTTCTTCGCAGGAGGAGTTGGGAGTCACTAAGCTTGCGTCATTGGAGCGGGTCATCTCGGTAGGAGCGGTGTATGATGCGGATGTGAGTTCGAAGTCATTCCAAGATTATCTGAATTCCGAATTGTATTGCACCGATTCGACGACGGCTTCGAAGCAGGTCATTTGCTTGAGTGCATGTGGCAATCCTTTGGATTATGCTGCTCCCGGCGAATCGATTATGACGACGACTCCAGGAGCAGGCGGGGTGTTTGAGGCCAATTTGTATGGAACATCTCTCGCTGCTGCCCACGTAGCGGGGATTATTAGTCTTATGAAGTCGGTGAATCCTACATTGACGGTGGATGAGATACGGGATTTTCTCACGCAGTCCTCGACGATTCCCAGCGGGGGCGACCCGGACGACCTGTTGTGTTATGGTAATGGGATTCCAAATGCAACACATGCTGTTTTGCTAGCAACCGGTTATACTCCACCATAAAATAAAAGCAAGAATTGGCAATATTCGCTTATTGTCGTGAAATAATACTATTGTGTTTGTTTTGAGCGCTGTTGAGAAGAGGATAATGTATTTTATTCTCTAATGATGCACACTTATACATTATGGTTGGTTGGGGACATCGTTCGGCGATGATGCTTGGTTTGCTTGTTCTATCTCTCTTGGCGTATTCTCCTGTGGTAACGGCGGCAAGCGGGCACGCGGAATGGATGACCTATTATGATATTGGATCGCATGATTTGGTTTACAAGACAATGGATGGCACTCTTACGGATGTTATCGTTGATAAAGTGGATAAGAAGAAAAAACATGTTTTTCGTGTAACGGCTGGAAATTCAGAGGATTCGATTTATATTGAAGTGGTGAAGCGCGTGAAAAAGAAGATGAAGGCGGGCAAAAAAATAGTAGAGCGGGAATTTTTGTTCAAGAAATGCGGGTATAACTCGGAAGACGATATTCAATTTTTCCCTTCTTATAATTCACTTGTTGTCAAGACGTTTGGGGATAGTCGTATTATTCAGCAATTTCGATTGGATGGAGAGTTGACGACATATCAAATAGATTATGATTATGTTACGGATATTTCTACCATTTATTGGCTTCATGGACAGCCTGCCAAGATGGTGGTTTACGAAACATTTCCTGGATATGTTCCATTACACGTGATCACGTTTAATGGGGCAACATTTCCAAGTTGGGACACTCTTATATAATAAAGATGGAAAAAAAGTGTTTTTTCTTTTTCTGTTGGATTGGCATGCGTTGAGCGTGTGAGTGGAGAGGATTAAAAACTCTTGATTCCTCCCCTTGGCGCCATGTCTGAAATCGTTGATACGATAAAGGTGACGCTTCTTTTGGCCTCTACGCTTATTTTGATTGTTGTGTTTGTTTTTGCCGGGATTGAGGGTATTATTTCTCAGTTAAATAGGCAGTTGGTTGATGCGTTAGTGTATTATCTTATTTCGATTGCCTCGCTTACGGGTATTTTGTGGGCGTATTCTCGTTCCAAGCAGTTGATTCGGGCAATGCCTTTTGAGGAATAGGGACAAGGAAGAAAAGCGGGCGTCCTTTAAAGCGGAGAATGTGTGAAATACCCATGCGTTTTCGTGGGCAGACCAGTGTCGAGTTGTTGGTTATTACGGCTGTTTCTCTTGTGATATTGGGCGCGTTGGTTGGTTTTACTGCGGAACAATTGCGTATTGTTCAGGAGCAGAAATCAGTGAAGCAGGCGGAGAATTCTTTGCAAAAGATTGTGGACGCGGCCAATGCGGTGTACGCGCAAGGGAGTGGTTCTTCTCGTTCTATTGCGATTGTTTGGCCGGAAGGAATAGACGCCAATCAAACCATTATTGAGGAGAAAACGATTCGTACGGTTGTTTTTTCTCGTGCGATGTATGCGACGGCTATTCCTTCGTTAGTGGGTTCGCTTCCTACCTATCCGGGGTATCATATTTTGCGTGTTAAGGCGTTTGATGGTTTTGTGGCGATTGGGGATGTTTCATTGGTTGCTTCTCCTTCTGTATTGTTTGCTCCTCTTAATCAGGACGAGAATGCTACCCATGGTATTGTTATTACGAATGCGGGCGGGGATGCTACGGTAACGTTTTCATTGGATTGGAATCATTCTCTTGTGGATGTGAATATTTCAAGCAGTACGGATATTATTCCGGAAGGGGAACAATATGATTTGAATGTTATTTTTTCTTCCTCGAATACAGCGGTAGGTTCATACAAGGGAAAACTAATCATCCAGGGTGTTTTTTCGGGGAAAACGGAAACGTTGACTGTTCCTATTACGGCGGCAGTAGCAGTAGGATCTAATTCTGATTTGGTTTCGTATCCTTCTTCTCTTTCTCTTTCTACTTTTTATTCGGATACGAATGCTACTACTTTTCAATTGTGTAATGTTGGAATGATTCCTCTTTCGGCGATTACGTTTACCTCTTCTTCGGGTGATGCAGGTGATTGGGTGCAGGGAATCGATACTATTTCTTCGATCCCTCCATTGGATTGTACCCTTGTTACGGTGAATGTTACTCCAAATACGGGTTTGAGTGTTGGAACCTATACGGGTTCTCTCTTTGTTAGTGATTATGATGGGGTGAATACGTTGGTGGTTCCTATTACGGTGAATGTGAATGGAATGAGTGGCATCTTTAATTGGGATTGGGGTACTGCTACTAAAATATCAACTCTTATTTCAGGATACACTCTTCAGAATGTTGGAAATGTTCCGATTCAGTTATCTAAAATTAAGATGAGGAACTGGGATGGGTGTGATTCGGCAGACAGCACGATTACCCAAATGCAATTGAATGGAAACACGGTCTTTTCAGGTATCGCGTTTGATGGGAATTGGATGGATTTGGTTAATGTTAATTTGCCCGTGTTAACCCAGTGGACAAGTAATAGTGTTACTTTTAGTGGTAATGTGAATGATGAGAGCGAGTCCTTTATTGCGGATGTATTGTTTTCGGATGGAACGGTGTATACGACAGCGAGATATGGTGGTTCTTGTTTGGATACGACGGCTCCTGGAAAAGTGAATGATCTTTTGGTTTCGATGGGAAGCGTTCCAAAGGAAGTAGTGCTTACGTTCACCTATCCGGGGGATGATGGTATGCTGGGAAGTGTTTCTTCTGCTATACTGAAGTATAGTCCTCAACCTATTAGTGATGATACGAAGTTCGATGCGGCTACTAGTGTAACGTTTAATCCGCCGTATGAGAACGGTGGAACCGAGGGAAGTCTTTCTATTATAGGATATGATGTTGGATTGCCTGCTTATTTCGCGTTAAAGTTTGTGGATGAGAATGGAAACATGGGCCCATTGTCGAATGTTGATGGGAGTGGAGGAAAGCCGTGGAATCGTTTTAATTATAGTAATGGTGATTTTGATTTTACGAATATGGTGTATTCGGATAAGAGTGCACTGGTTACGGATGTTAATGAGTTTATGATTACGGCCATTGCGCTTGATGCGTTCGATCCAACTCCTACGATGGGTATTCGGATTGTAGAAGATAATAATGCAAATAATGGTTGGATTGCCTATCTCGAGTTTGATACTTCGCATCTCACGGATATTAGCATTTGGTATCCTACTTCCGCTACAAGTGTTCCTACTGGAATAAGACCGAATTATACTCATTCCGGTTCGTGGGATATTTCGGGCGGAATCAATCTGCTTGATCCTACTTTAGTCAATAGTTCATTTCGTTATAATGGGACGGATGTTAACATGGCGTACCCGAATCACTTTTATCTTATTTCAATGAATGGTCTGCTTGATTTCAATGTGGTGGTGGACGCGGATAACGAAGTTGGATTTGTTATCGAAGGGGGTATAGGCCCCAAGTAATGGTATAGAAGAATATGGGAAAGATAGCCTAGGGGGTAGATATAAAGGAAAAGAGGAGATGTTCCCTTTCATGCGTATACATGGTCAGACGAGTGTGGAACTTTTAGTCGTGTTGGTTATTTCGGTTGTGCTGCTTGCAATATTGATTGATTTTACCACTTCGAATGTGAGTCAGCTTAAGGAGGAGCACGCGGTTCGTCTTGCGCGTCAATCTCTTTTGTCTCTTGTTACTGCAATCAATCAGACGTATCAATCGGGTAATGGAACAGTGAAATTTGTCACCGTGCATTGGCCGGAAGGGATTGATGCGAATAACACTCGAATAGTTGGAAATACTATTATTCTTCGTGTTTATCAAACGGACATTGTGGAGAGTGCTATTCCTCTTTTGGGAGGGGTTTTTGTTCCATATGTTGGGGAACAGCGTGTGAAAATGACTTCATATGATTCGAATGTTACGTTGGGTTCTCTCTCATTTAGTGTGAGTCCTGCTGCTATTTATCTTCCGATGACGCAGGATTCAAATACGGTTACGCATCTTACTGTTTCTAATCTTTCAGGAGAGAGTGCTACGTTTTCGTATTCATTGAATTGGGACCATAATCAAGTAGTAGAAATAGCATTGGATGCTAACTCTCATCTCATTTCAGGAGGAGGGGAAGCAGAGTTGGATATTATTGTTTCGGCGAATGGTTCGGCATTTGGAAATTATGCGGGAAGCATGGATATAACGGCTTCTTTTTACTCGGGGGAAGAATGGTTGAGCGTTCCTTTGGATATTGAAGTGTACGCATACACCACTGATTTATTGTCGGTGTATCCTGCAATTGTTTCTATCGAGTCATTTACAAATGATTCTAATTATTCTACTATTCAAGTATGTAATAATGGGGGTGCGCCTCTTAAGGAAATTTCATTTACTCCTTCTTCGGGAAATCCGGGTAGTTGGATTGAGGGAATTTCAAGTATAACTGAAATAGAAGGGCAAGTTTGTCATGATGTGGATGTTACGGTTACTGTTCCAAGCGGAACAGGATTGGGCGAATATGCTGGAACGTTTCTTGTGTCTGATTTTACGGGGGCAAACACCCAAATACTTCCATTGAATGTTTCGGTTATTGGGCAGGCTTCTTCGTTTGAATGGGATTGGAGTTCCGCTTCTTCCACCGCTACTACTCTATCAGGATTTGGGATACAGAATATAGGAAGTCGAGAAATGACTATTGTCTCTCTTACCCTAAGTAGGTGGTGGGGTTGCGATACGGAACATAGCATTCTTTCGTCCGTAACATTGGATGGGAATGCTGTTTTTTCTGGTAGTATTGATGATGGGGAAAATGCGAATATTGATGATACGTATTTGGCTCCTTTTTTCTCTTCAACGAATAATGCGATTGTTTTTGGTGGAACGATTAATGATGAGAATGAGCAGTTTCAGGCTCGTGTAACGTTTTCGGATAACACGCAATATACAAGTGGATTGTATGGGAAAGGATGTTCTCTTGATGACACTCCCCCTTCCAGAGTAACGGACTTGCTTGCGTTAAGCGGACCCGACCCGGGAAGTATTCTTCTTACGTTTACTTTTCCCGGAGATGATAATGATAGTGGACTGGCATCGGATGTGAATTTTCTTTTATTTAAACAGCCGGATGCGAATAATCCATTGGTGTATCCTGCGGGGGTAATTATTCCTTTTTTGGATACGATTCAGCCCGGCGGAAGCAGTGGCAGTTTACTTGTTACCGACTTGAATGCGGGGGAATCCTATTTCTTTACCGCGGTATTCTATGATGAATTGGACCAGAATGGGGGCATTTCAAATGTGGCAGAGGGAAGGCCGTGGAATCGCTTTCAATACACGCAGGGGGATTTCAATATTGCTACGTTTGCTCATTCCCTTACAACGGTTCCGGAAGTCGGAATGCCAGGAGATGTGAATTTGTTCGTTCTTTCTGATTTTGTTACGGCAGGATCGCGTGATCGAAATGTGATTATTCGTGTTACTCCTGATAATAATGGAAATAACTCATGGATTATCGCATTGGATGTGTACAATACGACATTGCAGAAAATTAGGATATGGTATCCAACAGGAGCAATAAATGGGGTGCCGGGCAGAACACCCCAATACACTACCTATCCGAGTCTTTCGATTAGTTCGGGGATTGATTTGTTGTCATCATCCTTGATTAATAGTGAGTATCGGTACAATGGAAATCTTGTTTCCATTCCGCAGGAAAATAATCTTTATCTTACTTTTTTCAAAAATTTTAGTGATATGAATTGGTCTTTTGATATGGGGGCAGCACAGTATGGGTAGTCTTCAAAAAAAGGGGCAGGCAACGATTGAATTGCTTCTTATTATGGTGGTGTTGCTCACCATATTGGGAATATCGATTAGTATTGCTTCGACGCATCAACAATCGATTCAGCAAAAACGTATTACATTAGAAGCGGAAAAAACAGCTGCGCAAATGAAAGAAGCCATTTATCAGGTTTGGCATTCTCCTGAGGGGATGCAATTGCAAGTGTTTATTCCTCCTGCTACTCAAACGCAGTCAATACGAGTAGAGAATGGATTGTTAGAAGTCCGTTCTTCTAGTGTGGTGGTGCAGATTCCTTTGTTTTTGGATTTGAATACGAGCACAGTGTATGATGGAAACATGATTCTCGTTACTCGAACGTACGCAGGGGTGACGATTGAATGAGTAACATGGAAAAAGGACAGGTTTTTTCGGCAGATGTTTTATTGGCAGTAATCGTTTTTACTCTTATTTTAACCCTTGTTTCAAGTTTATTGCATGAGACGCAACTAACCGGTGAGAATGAACGGCAACAATTGCGATTGTCTAAAGCGGCAGGAGATGCTATTGAACAGTTGCTCTCCGATGCAGGCAGTCCGGTAAATTGGGAACAATTAGATGATGAAAATGTGATTCATACTCTTGGGCTGATTGACCCGCATGGAACTATTTCCGTGGAGAAATGGTCGGCGTTGCAGGATTGGAATAGAACCCATTATGCGTTCGTGCAACGATGGTTGGGTATTCCGGATATGAATTATCATATTCGTATTACGAATCTTTCACAGGAACTGATAGAAGAGGCGGGCATTTCTCCTTTTGATGTGAATAACGTAGGTTCGGTTATTCTTCCTTCGATTTATAATGGGAATATTGTTTTTGTCCAAGTGCAGGTGCATCAGAATGGGTAAAGGTTTTGTTATTGCAGTGGATGCGCTTCTTGCGCTGGTGATTCTTTTTACACTGCTTACTATTTCGTTGGAATCATCTCGTCAGAATGGGATTGATTGGGCGCAGAGGGAACAATTGCAGGTTTTAGCCTACCATGCTGGAGAATCATTGGAATTGTCGAATACTCTTTCTCATGCAGTATTATCGGATAGCACGACGAATGTTCGTTCTTTTTTGGATGGTCTTCCGTATCATCTTTGCGGCAGTGTTACCGTGTATGATAATCCGTCTTTTTCTACGAGTGTTTTTTCGGTTAGTAAATCAGGGTGTGCGACTACATTAGGGGCAGCGGAAACCGTTCAACGGGGATTTATTGTAGCATCTCCTCCTGATGCCAATTTGTATGTTGCGAGTATTTCCATGTGGGTGAATGAGAATGGCTAATGCTAATACAACAACGAAGGGGTTTGTGCTGAGCTTTTCTCTTTTTGTGATGGGAATATTTCTCATTTTGTACGCGCAACTTTATGCTGAAAATGGGTTTGAGCAAAGAATGGATAGTGCGGTTATTTGGGAGGATAGTAGTATTGCTCGTTTTGCATTGGATGCGCAAGCCGATTTGAATAGAGTGTTGGACCAGTTTGTTAGTTTAGACCAGAATGAAACAAATGGGTGGATTTCCATTCGTGGAAGACTTCCGAGCCTTCTCGATGTAGAAGAAAATATTCAATCCTATCGTGATGATTTAGTTGTATTTGGACGTGATGTGAACATACTTGTAACCATGGATTTGACGGACATTCTTGAGGATGGAAATGTGATGGGTCATGCGGATAACTCGTTTTGGTGGAAGGAAAAATTGGATACTTCCCGTATTCAATTCTGGAATGAAAACGTTTTAGGGAAGCCCACTCAAATCGACATCAACATCAATGTAGAGTCTCAGTACGTTGATGTAAATGCATGGGTATTAGATGATAATGGAAATATTTTAGTCAACCTTTCGTATGCGGACCAGAATACTCAGCATGCGTTCACTTCCAGCGGATATATTTCGGATGAGAATACGGTTGCCTATCACTGGATTTTTGATGATGGTGCAAGCGGGGTTACATTGCAATTGGGGAAAATAAACGGCATAAATGGAAGTGGAATATTGGATACGAATGATTCGGCTAATCTCGCATTAGCGTATTCTTTTCGTTTTACGTTCGATGCCAATACTGCCCCTACCCGATTAGGGTATGATATTCCCCTTTCCCTTAGTGGAAAGAACGCTACAATGCAAATGTCCACTCAATGGGTGGAAGGGGGATAAGCATATTAACACGCAATAACCGTAGAAAGAATAGTATGCAGCGGGGAACAATCCTATACACGGGGGGAATATTTTTTGCCGTTTCGGGGGTGGGGGGGCTCATCACGTTATGGGCGATTCATTCAGTATACTTACTAAGTAATGTTGACTCATGGGCATGGTTATTATTTGGATTATGGGGAATTGGCGTTTTTTTGTTTACGAGTACTCATCCGTCTAAACTACGGCGGGCTGAATCCCGCCGGGTTCACTTCCCGTGAACGGCTTGCCGAGAACAATATGCTGATTCATCTACTTGCTGAAGCAGGCAGGGTTCTCGGCAAGGGGTTCTAAACAACAAAAGAAGGTTTTTTCCTAACGGTTACTTTTGACTATTTAAACAACAACAGTTATAGAAAGGGAATGGAGGAAGAATGATGAAAAAGAATGCAATTCCTATTGGTCCTGTTACATTGTTTGGTGCGTTGATTATTGTTGCGGCGGTATTTCTTGTGTGGTGGTCACCGTATTCAAATAATCTCATCGTCACGGATGATACAATTGAAGATAATACTGCATTCATTGGAAAGCCTCTTCCTCACTTTGCTTCAGAAGAAGCTATTATTGCGGCATTCAAAGAAGCACAAGCACTCATGAGTGGTGGGTTTGGACGAGAAGGCGTTTTGATTAAATCGATGGATAGCGTTGCGGAGAATACGGCTCCTTCCGCTACGGCAGGAGGAGGAATGGATTACTCGACTACGAATGTTCAAGTGGAAGGAGTAGATGAAGCCGATATTGTGAAAACGGATGGAGAATACATTTACACGTTGTACAAGAAAAGCATCAAGATTGTTCATGCGGTTCCGGCAGAAGAAGCAAAAGTGGTTTCAACAATAGCATTAGACGATTTATTCCCTCAAGAGATGCTCATAAATGGAGACACGTTGCTTGTATTTGGAACCAAACAGGATAATTCTCCTTATCCCATGGATGGGCTTGTTGAAAGTAGGATGATAATGCCCGATTATTACCCGTATTATGGTTACTCGTATACGGCATGGGTGGCGTATGATATTTCAGATAGAACCCATCCTTCTTTGGTGAAAGAATTATTGTTCCGTGGGAATTACGTTACGAGCCGGATGATAGGTAATGAAGTGTATGCAGTTATTACAACCTACCCGGATTATCGAGTATTGCAGGATGAAACAGTGGTTGAAGGATCCATCATCCCGATGTATATCGAAGATGGAATTGAAAAATCGCTTGCCCTTCCTACTGAGATAGGGTATGTTCCTCCGGTATATGCTCAAAATTTCATTACCGTGGTATCGTTGAACACGGAAACACTTGAAATCCAGAAGGAAACAATAGTGGGGGATGCCCAGACCGTGTATTCGTCACAGGATAATTTGTATATTGCCCATACGCAGTGGTATGACCCAATTGACTGGCCAAAGTTGATTGAGGAATCCATTTCTGGAAACATTTTACCCCAGCCTGCTTCCATGAGCGTGAAAACCATTATCAACAAATTTCATTTGGATAATGGGAAAATAACATTTGCAGGGCAGGGAAAGGTTCCTGGAAATGTATTGAATCAATTCTCGATGGATGAGTTTGATAATCACTTTAGGATTGCGACTACGACTGAACCCTCTTGGGGTTTTGGGATAGCGATGAGAGAGAATACGGAAACGGGTCCAATGAATAACGTGTATGTTTTGGATTCGGATATGGAAATAGTGGGAAGGTTAGAAGATTTGGCTCCGGGTGAGAGGATTTATTCCGCTCGATTTATGGGAGAACGCGTATATTTGGTGACGTTCAAGCAAGTGGACCCATTATTTGTTATTGATTTGAGTAATCCGAGTAATCCTCATGTGTTGGGAAAATTGAAGATTCCGGGATATTCGAACTATTTGCACCCTATTGATGCGACCCATATTATTGGGATAGGAAAGGATACTACTGTGGGGAAGAATGAGACAGCGTATTATTTGGGAATGAAGCTGGCCATTTTTGATGTGAGCGATGTGGAAAATCCTATTCAACTTCACTCACTCAATGTAGGGGATAGAGGAACGGACTCGTATGCGTTGAATGACCATAAGGCATTTCTCTATGATAAAGAAAAAGAATTGATGGTGTTGCCCATTTATTTATACGAAATAAGCGAGAAACAGCAAGGCAAACCCATTGGGGATTGGCCCGAATACGGCGTTCCAACCTATCAAGGAGCATTTGTGTATCATGTGGATTTGACGAATGGGTTTGAAGAATTGGGAAGAATCACCCATATCGATAGTGAGATTGATTTGAAGTCAGGATACTATTACGATTATTCCTATCAAGTCAAGCGTTCACTCTACATTGGGGATGTGCTCTACACGATATCGGACAAAATAATCAAAGCGAATCATTTGACTGACTTGTCTGAAATCAAATTGATTGAATTGAGCAACACGCCAAAGGATTTTACGATCTACGTGCATGTAGGAGGAGGACTCTGTCCTACTCCTTGTGGTTATCAGGAAGCCACGATTACTTCTCAAAAGATTTCAACGAAAAATGTTACGGGAGGAGAAAACGGATACACGAACACGAGCGAGTATCCTTCCGGGGAACAATACGTGGATTTGATTGATTCATTGGATTGGGAATTGTTTCAATCTCTTGACAGTGTAATAGGTTGCCCCAGTTGTGCGGATGGACTTACTGAAACAATTACAATCACGAAAGGGGGCATAAGTAAAACAGTAAAGTTTGAAGTTGGAACCAATATTGAAGGATTGAACGGTTTTCTCAACTTATTGAATGGCTATGTTGGAATATATGATTATCCGATCTACGCGAGTGAAGGTGGAATGGGAATAACCGTTTCAACTCCTCAATCGGTGGATTCTTGACCAAAATATAGAGCTTCAACGATGGGGTATCGAATTCAATGCCCCTGTTTTTTCTTTGTCTAATCCGCTTTTTAAAAAAATACGCGGAGTGAGAGATTCGAACTCCCGTAGCCGTGAGGCTCTGGTTTTCAAGACCAGCGCATTTGACCACTCTGCCAACTCCGCTTGTGTTGTCAGAGCAATTTTTCCCCCCAGGGCTTTTGCCGTGAGGCAAAAGGGCTGCTGCTCTGCCAACTCTGCATACGTTGAGAGTAAAGAGGGTTGGAAATGCTTTATAATCAAGCAGAAAGGGCAGGCTATAAAAGGAGTAATTGGGTGCTGGACTCATGCCCGAGATTCCTCCATCTGAATTGGGGAACATCCCTGTTTATCCAAGCGCCTTTTCCGCAACGAGTAAAGCTTCTGCACAGAAACAAGAGAAAAACTCCTCGTCGATGCCTTATTCATCTGCCATGGGTTCTCTTTCCCCTTCGAGCAAAAATCCTTCTAAGCAGGTGATTTCTTCCAATCTGCCAGTTGAAACCAAGATGTTGGATGAGGTGATTCGTTATCTTGCTCAGAAAGGAGAGACATCTCTTGAAGAATTAAGTAAAATGCATGGGTGGAAACCCCTTGATTTGGAAAAACTACTCAAATTGCTTGAAAATAGGGGAATTGTTCAGCTTAATTATCCTGCGTCGATTCTTCAAGGACCTAAAGTCAAATTGATTCGAAAACTGGTGGAAGCCATTCTTCCCATCCCTGAAGGGGAAGTAATGGAGCAATATACATTTACCGCGGACAAGGTGGAAGCAAGCGTACATGTTATTATGATTGAGCAGGAGCGGCGTCCATTTTATGCATTAGGCGTGCAGACGTTTGGGCCTTACACGCAGGAAGTATTAGAAGAGTTGCGTGAAAAAGTCGCATCTAATATTCCGATTGAAGCCGTTGATTTAGCGGATATGGAACAAGCTAAAAGTCTTAAGGAGCAGTTTGGACGGACGGCGAAAGGGGAATTAGCCAATGTGTTCAAAGGAATGGATGAAAAAATTCTTGATTCGCTTGCAGGGCACATGTTGCACACATTGTATGGTTTAGGGGAAATGGAACTCGTTCTGGCGGATAATAATTTGGAGGAAGTAGCAATTAATTCTGCCAAAAGTCCCGTAGCAGTATATCATCGTCAGTATGGGTGGATGAAAACAAATCTTGTCATGCCAAGTGAGGAACACATTCAAAATCTTGCGGCTCAAATTGCTAGGAAGAATGGAAGAGAGATAACTAATTTGCATCCTATTCTGGATGCGCATCTTCTCACAGGAGACAGGGTGAATGCGACATTGTTTCCTATTTCTTCTACGGGAAACACGATTACCATTCGTCGTTTTTCTAGAAAACCTTGGACGATTATTGATTTTATTGGGAAAGACAAGACCATGTCGGTTCAAATGGCAGCATGGATCTGGCTTGCAACACAATATGAGATGTCGGTTTTGGTTGCGGGAAGTACTGCTTCTGGAAAAACAAGCATGTTGAATGCGCTTGCTTCATTTATTCCATCTCATCAGCGCGTGATTACGATTGAAGATGTGAGGGAGCTCAATCTTCCCGATTACATTAAGTGGAATTGGGTTCCTCTTACTACGAGGAATCCTAATCCGGAGGGAGCGGGAGAAGTGAACATGCTGGATTTGCTTATTTCCTCTTTGCGTATGCGTCCGGACCGATTGATTATGGGGGAAATGCGCACGCGTGCGGAAGCCGAGACACTTTTTGAGGCCGTTCACACGGGGCATAGTGTGTATGCCACCATTCATGCGGATTCTGCTCGGCAAGTGTTGCGTCGTCTCATTGAGCCTCCTATTGCTATTCCCCCATTAGAGGTAGAGTCGATTGACTTGATTGTGGTCCAATTCCGCGACCGCAGAACGAATGTGCGCCGATTGTATGAAATGGCGGAAATTGAAACCGGTACGACTAAAGAACAGTTGGGAATCAATAATATTTTTCGCTGGTCGGCACGAACCGATACGTTTGATAAGGTGAATGAACCCACTCGTCTTATTCAAAAGTTGAATTTGCACACGGGGATGTCCGAGAGGGAAATCCAAGAGGAATTATTGGAGCGAATTAATATTCTTACATGGATGCTCAAATATGATTATTCGACTACGGACCAAGTTGGAAATGTAATGTATGGTTTTTACGCCGACCCTTCTCGTATAAAGAAAATGGCGCAGGATGATGTAGACCCTTTCACGGTTTGGAAAGAAGAAAATTCGACGATGGAAAAGAGGGGTTAGGATGCGCGTCCGGTTCATGCTTTTTTCTATTGAGGATGGAAACGCGCTTCCTTCCCGGGTAGTGGGAATTGGAACGCATATTGTGCGTTTTTTTCCTTCTCTTGATTCCGTTCTTAAGCGTGCGCGTTTGCCTATTGCTCCTGAAAATTATGCGGCCACGGCCCTTCTTTCGGGGATAGGATACGGGGTATTTTTTGGTGTTTTGTTCACGGTGCTGTCATTCTATTCGATGCAAGAAATTACGTTGTATGCATTCCATGTTGGAATCGCATTAGGAATGGTGGGTTTTCTCTCTGCTTTTGTTTTGCATATGGTGTATCCTCATATTCTGGCTCAAAAGACGGCAGGAGGAGTAGAACAAGGATTGATGTATGCGCTTCGTTCGCTTCAAATACAAGTGAATTCGGGCGTTGGATTGTATGATGCCATGGTGAATGTGGCGCGCAGTGATTATGGGATGATTAGTGACGAATTTGAGACGGTGGTGCAGGAAATCAATGCAGGGGTAAATGAGGCCGCGGCATTGGAGCGATTGGCATTGCGTACGGATTCTGCTTTTTTGAAAAAGACGATTTGGCAGCTTGTTACGAATATTCGATCCGGTTCCTCCATGAGCGCGGCGTTGCAGTCGATTGTTACCACGCTTACGGAGTTTCAGTCTAGGAGCATCAAGAATTATGCGGCTGAATTGAATATGTGGATTCTCATTTATTTGCTTGTTGCCGCGGCCCTTCCTACGATTGGTATTACATTCATGGTGATTCTTTCTTCTATCGGGGGATCGGATATTTCGCCGGATACGATTTATCAGACGGTTGGTTTTGCTTTCCTTGTGCAGATTATACTCATTGGTTTTATTGGGTCGCGCGCCCCGAGGGGGTATTAGGTATGATGCAGGAAGTATGGTATCGTCTCGCGCGCACACTTCCAACGAAATGGCAGTCATGGGCGGAGAAAAGAGTGCGTCAATCTGGATTGAAAATAGAACCGCTTGTTTGGCTGGCCCATTCTGTAATATGGGTGTTCATTGGGAGTGTTGGAATGGGAATTGTTTTCTATTTTGTTTCTCCATGGATTGGAAGCTGGTTTTCGTCGATTATTCCTAGCTTTTTTCTTTCTCCTGCGTGGTGGGGGGTAATTGGTTTCATTCTTGGAATTGTTTTTTCAGTCGCAGTAAGATGGTTGCGCCTATACTATGTTATTGAAAACCGACGAAGGAAAGTGGAAGAGATTCTTCCCGATTTTTTGCTGCTGGTAGCGGGAAATATTCGTGCGGGAATGACTAGTTTTTCGGCATTCAAGAGTTCTCTTCGTCCTGAGTTTGGTGCATTATCGGATGAAGTTCGTCATGTTACTTCCCGTTCGCTTGGAACGGGTTCGTTTACTACTGCATTAATGCAGGTGAGTGAGAATGTTGAATCGCAGAGTTTGAGTGAGAGTGTTCGTTTTTTTGTTCAGGCATCCCGTAGCGGGGGGAAAGTGGCCCAATTGTTGGAGAACACCTCGAATGATTTGCGGCGTACGCAGGATTTGAAAAAGGAATTGGAGAGCAGTACGCGCACGTATATTATTTTTGTCGCATTTGTGATGGTGATTGCGACTCCTTTGTTGATGGCGGTTTCCGTAGCGTTTGTGGAATTAATTACCCGTATTCAATCCCAATCGAGTATTGGGGGCGCTGCGGGAGGATTAGGCTTTTTGGGTGGAATGCTTACGATTACTCCTGCATTTTTGGAGGGAATGGCCCTTATTTTGCTTATTGGGAATTCCATTCTTGCGGGTTTTTTCATGGGAACCATTGGGAAGAATAAGCCTCTTTTGGGTCTGCGATTCAGTCCTATTATGTTTGCCGTATCCGTGATTGTTTTTTGGTTGGCACAGGGAATGCTGGCGGGTCTTTTGGGAGTGAGATAAACATACTTAAATAGGGGTTCGTTCTCCATGGGGAAGTAAGGAGCAGGTGATTAAACATGCGTATGAATAGGGGACAGGGAACGACAGAATACTTGATTATTTTGGCAATTGTGATTGTGATCGCCCTTGTGGTAGTGGGCGTGTTAGGTGGCTTTCCAGGTATCGGGCAGAATATTAATGAGGGACAAAGCAAAGCGTATTGGGGGGCCGCTCAACCATTGGCGTTGATTGATTGGCGTGTAGCGCAATCAGGTTCCGGTTCATTAGTGTTTCAAAATCAGACTGCGAATACGATTACGTTGAATTCTGTTGTGTGGGATGGGAATACTGTTTCGGTAGGACAATCCCTTGGTCCGGGGGGAAAATATACGGTTACAAGCACATCCATTCGATGCATCACGGCAGGGCAATCGTATGGGTCTTCCCTTTCATACAACTATAATACTCCGAACTTGAGCGATATTGACTTTAATGGAACCACGAGTGTGGCGGGAAACTGCCAATAACCTTACTGGATTACGGGCATCCAACCTAATCCTTTTATAGGAAAACAACGTTCCTGAGAGCACGTATTGGGAGTTAGGGAGGGAGCCATACTGCAACTTGTTGCAGCTCCCTGGTTCCTCCCCTTTGTCTTTTTCTTTTTTTTTGTAATGCAGCGTGGCTAAACCCGTTCATGTGTTCGTTAAAAAAAGAATAAAATTATTTTCCAAATCGTCTTTGTCTTGTGTCAAAATCGGTGATGGCCGTATTCAAATCCTCTTGTGAGAACTCGGGCCAGAACTTGTTGAGGAATAATAATTCGGAGTATACGCTTTGGTAGGTGAGGAAGCCTGATAATCGTTGCGTGTACCCTGTTCGAATAATCAAGTCCGGGTCCTTGAAATCAGCATAGAGATACTTTTTGAATGAGTCCTCATTAATTGTTTCTACATCCACTTTTTTGTTTTTTACATCTTCTGCAATTTTTCGTGCCGCATCCACGATTTCAGTACGGCCATTATACCCAATCGCAACGTTAATCATGCGTTTGGCGTATTGGGCGCTTCTCTCTTGGATGAGATTCATTTTTTCGCGTAAATTAATTGGGAATTTTTCGATTCTTCCTAAAAATTGGATAGCAAACTCATGAGTGGAATAGGCTTCTTTTTTGATAATATAGTCGGCTTCCTTTTCAAAAATGCGGAATAATACATCTAATTCTGTCGTGGAACGAGTAATATTTTCTAATGAGAGCGTGTAAAATGTTGCCACTTTTATTTGGGAATAGTCGGCCAGCCATTGCATGACATCCCATGAACGCTGTGTTCCCATTTGATACGCATGGGCAAGCGTGAGTCCATTGGCCGCAGCATAACGGCGGTTACCATCTGGAATAAAAGCGATTGATTCGAGGGACATGGGAAATCATTTTCCTTATTCCACTAAGGAAGGAGCGGGCAATATTTAAAGGATGCCCCCTTTGATAAAAAGGAAGCGTCATGGATGAAAATACGCGTGAATTAACCCCTGCTGAAAGGGAGAAACTATTGAAAGAGTTGAGGGATCGGCTTAGGGAAATTGACCAGATGAAGCGTGCTCTTCACTTGGATGAGGGAAAATCGTCTACTGAAGAAATGGAAAAAGAAGAAGATGAAAATAAGAATAGTGAACATGTTCGTGCGGCTGTGGAAGAATTGAAAGTTCCTTCTCTTGAAATACTGCAGGATTCCCCTTCTAGTAGTAAAAAGAAAAAGGGGGAAAATAATGCCTCGGAATCCATGGCATAATCGTTTGAGTAAACCATTACTCCTACGCAGGGGAAATGGTTTTTTTCTCACTCGTGTTCGGCATGCAACAAGTTCAATTGAACGAATGAAAGGATTAATCGGAGTGAAGCCCTCTCATCATACGTATGGATTGGTTTTCCATTTGAATAATCCAAGTATCTTATCGGCAAGCATTCACATGCTTTTCATGCAAATGCCCATTGATGTAGTGTGGTTGGATAGTAAACAAAAAGTGGTTGATTGGAAAGGGAATATTAGGCCGTGGACGCTTCATCATTCACCATTTTCCCCAGCAGCCTTTATCATTGAATTACCATCTCACACGCTTACTCGTATTCCGTTAACGGTAGGGAAAAAAATAGAGTGGTAGAACGGGGGATGCCGTTGTGAAAAACGGCAATCCACCCAATTGCCTTTCTGGCGAGTGTTTTTTCCAATGAGATGGAGTGACATCATGAAGGAAGAAAGCCCGCGTCCACTTTGAGGAATTGAACTAAATAAATTTTTTCCTTTACTAATGGAAATGCCTTTTCACTTTCTTTCCTAAAAAAAACAACCATTATCTACATAAAATAATTTTCCATGACCATTTAATCATTTTGGAAAAGCCTCGCATGAGATGAAAACGCATACGTATGACCCGCTCATTCCCCAATGGGGGTGGGATGTAAAAAAAGACAGCCATCTAACAGCATGGAAAGGAACATGGGTTTCCCTTTCGTTGGAAGAAAAAGACCTCCTTGTTCAAGCACTCGAATTATTCTATGCCAAACCATTCGCCAATCAAACAGAAAACACTCTGCGCGAGGCATTAGAAGAGGTGATTGCTTCCTATGATTGGATTGTAGACCCGGTTCAGGCTGATTATTTACTGGCGGTCCTCTCGACTCACACATTAGGGGCGGGACCGCTAGCCCCTCTTCTTCATCTCCCAACAATAGAGGAAATTAGTATTACTGGAATTGGAGAATCCCATCCGGTTAGGGTTTTTCGTTCTCCTACGGGTTGGGAGGAAACCCCTCTTTTTTTTACCCATGAAGCATACCCTATTGCGCTCCTTAATCGTTTGGCAATGAAAAGCGGGTTGCGTCTTACGGCTAAAACCCCTGTTCTGAATGCCATGCTTCCCCATCATCAGCGATTGCATGCGTCCATTCCTCCTATTTCTCAAACGCCCCTTGAAGCAAGCATTCGATGCTTCACCATGAGGGAACGTTCTCTTTCCCTGCTTTGCAGGAATAATACTATTTCTCCTTCTCTGGCAGCATACCTGCACCTCGCATTGTTATGCGATGCCAATATTCTCATTGCAGGAAATACTGGAAGCGGGAAAACGACAACGCTTAATGCATTGCTTCATTCCCTTGATCAACGTGAACGGATTATTCTATTAGAGGAAACTCCCGAATTGCAGGTTCATCACCCCCATGTCGTGCGTCTTATCCCGAATGAGGATGCGGGAATGGATTTAGCACAACTCATTAGGGAAACGCTTCGCATGCGTCCGGATAGAGTAGTAGTAGGGGAAATGCGCCATCCTTCTGAAACAAAAGCATGGATGGAATCCATCCTTGCGGGGCAGGGGAAAGGAACATCCACGGGTTTTATCTCGTGTAAACTACCATTATTTTAATCCAAAAATTAGAATTAAGTGGAGATAAATATGAGAAGAGGTTCGAGAATTTAAATTTTTTTACTGCATCCATGATCGTAAACGCGAAGTATCTCCACCGTTTGCAATTTCGCTGGCCCAATAAAGGTATTCTTTGAATTCACGCCGTCGTGATTCGTCCTGGATGGTGGATACACGTTTTTGGGCGGCAGCTATTTCTCTTCTGGCAGTTTCAGGATTGATATGGGCTAGTGCAATAAGCGACTGACCTACGACATTCGAATTATATTGATAATCTAATCTAAGTTGTTCTTTCAAAACCGGAACCGCTTCTCTCACTCTAAAATGCCCAAAAAACTTGATCATCTCAAGACGAGGCCCCCAATCCACAAATATGTTAGGTGATTTTAGTAATTTGATGAATAGTCTAGCCGAACTTCTTGAGCCCAGAATATTTAGTGCGCGAATGATTTCATATTCATTATTTCCAAAATTTTTGGCTTTGGGTCGCTGCAGTGCCTTTTCAAGTACGGGGATGGACTCTTGGCAATTAAGAAGCGCTAAAATAGCCGGCGCGTCTGCTCCGACACCGGGTCCTATGTAATATTCCATTACTTTTTGTCCCAGCCAGCGTGTAAGGACATCCTGCTTGATTCCATTTTTATTCATCACAACAGACAATTCTCTGAGTCCCGCTTGACCATCTCTTAACATCGCAGGATTCAATCTAAATCCTTTTTTGGTAAGAATCCGAATGGGTTGATGAAGAATCCTTCCTGGAATATTGATTTTGTCCACTGCTTTTGAAAATTCAGGTGTTGGCTTATTGCCTTTTCGCCGAGGAAACCGCATTCCCTTAGCTATTTTATATTGATTGCGTAATGAACGATTTACCCCGCCTGGAAGCGAAGCAGGTTTTTTCCCGCGCAAAAAACGTTGAATGGGTGTTCGCATGTTGGATCATTCAATTTTCAAATATATTAAGTTACCTTTCCAATAAGGTTGGTTACTCTGAGCTGGGAATTCCTGTCTTTCGTTTCAATTCCTGGTATTTTTCATACTCTTCTAAAAAGTACAAGAACGTTTTGGAATGTAATTTCTTGAAATCTGCTAAATCTTTCTTAATTTGTTGAGTTTGTACCTGTATTGGCAAAGCCAATCACCTCAACCAAAGCCACTGTCGTCAGTCCACTAATAAGTGTTTTGTCTGATTTGTCCAGACTTTTCGGACAAAAACCATTTAATCCACCTCCAAAGGGTGTGAATGTAAGGAAAAAAAATTTTGGGAGGTTCAACACCATGCGAAAAATAATTCCAGTTGTGGTCATGCTCTTGCTCTTTAGCGGATTGGTTTTCGCTCAAAACGCAAGCGTAACGGACATCACGGCTCCAATTGACAAAATTTATGAATTGATTAAATCCGTTGTTTCGATTCTGGGAATCATTGCGATTACGGCGGCCGGTGCTTGGTATATGTTTTCGGGAAATAATATTCAATCCCGCGAAAATGCCAAATCAATGGTATCCTACTCTATCGTCGGACTTGTATTGGTCTGGGTCGCGCCCTTGATTGTCAACTATCTTACGGCCCCCTAGAAAGGAGAATAACCGGTATGAAGACACCATTCGAAATCCTGATTCCCTTTCTTCTTACCGGCCTCCTATTATTCGTTCCGTATGCTCACGCTGAAGATGATTCAATCATCAACATCAATATTGATGTGCAAGGAATCATCAACGCCGTGAACGGAATTGGCTCGGGAATATCGGGAACAATCAATAGTATTCCAAGTCAGGTTTTAGGTGTTTTCGGGGACGCATTCAAGGGTTCGCTTGTCGGATTTAATGATCCTCTCATGCAATTATCCCAAACCTTGCTCACATCCAATCCCGATCCTTCTGGGTTGTATGGTTGGTGGCAGTCAATGGTAATAGTCATTTCATCATTCTACCTTTTAATTTTCTTATTTGTTGGACTCCTTTTTCTATTTTCAGCTCTCAACCTCGAAAAAAGAATGGAGGCAAAGGAATGGCTCAAAAACGCATTCACCATGATTATTCTCGTCAACCTTTCCTTTGTTATCTATGGATTAATACTCGAACTCGCGACCGCAATAACCCAATATATGTGGATTAGTGGTTTCCAAAACTTCTTCGACACGAGCGCACTATCCGAGATGAGTGCCGCTACTCTACTCATTTATGGTCTAGCGGTATTGCTTACCGCTATTACATTATTTGTTCGCCACATTTTTCTCTTGATAGGAGTCGTTCTTTTTCCACTCGCCATTTTCTTGTATTATGTTCCTCCATTGCAATCTTGGGGTCGTATGATTCTCAACCTCATCGGATTTGCACTATTCATGCAATTCCTAGACGTGGTTATTTTCGTTGCAAGCAATCAGACCATGCAACAGCTCACGGGAAATGCTGGACAAAGTTTTGTTCCCGCGCTGGCGTTCATCATCATTTTCCTGCTCAACCTTTTACTCATGTTTTACGCCGGACTAAAATCAGTATTTACCGCTACCGAGAACTCAAAGGTATTAGGTTTTGCAATTGGTGCAATGACTGGACAAATTGCAGGAGCGATAGCCTCCCTCAAAACGATTGGCAGTCCTCCCACTCCCTCGAAGGAGATCAAGGTATGAGTTATGAAATCCCAAAAAACCTTCAATACACTGAAAAAATTGTCTTCAACCTCGGCTTCGAGCAAGCGCTATGGGTTGGATTATTTGGCATCCTAACCTTCACCGTATTCTTCAAACTCCCCATCATTTTTGAAGCCCGAATCGGAATCAGTTTAATTTTAGTTGCACTCGGAGCAGGTTTTGCATTCTTTGACTTTCGCACATATGCCACCAATATTTTTTCTTTCCTAAGCATTCCAAGAAAAATAGGATATTTAGATCATAAAATGAAACAATTCGTGGAAATAAATCGAATTGAAAACGATTCCGTTTATCTTCAAAATGGAAGCATAAAAGCCATCATTCAAATACAACCAATCAATTTTCACATCTTATCCATCAAGCAAAAACAAGCGATCATTTCAGCATACAAAGATTTTCTCAACAGCCTCGATTTTCCAATCCAAATCGTCATGCGAACCGTAAACCTAAACCTTGACGAATATCTTTCCCAATTAGAAATCAAAGTACGCCAACAAAAGAAACCACCACTCTTGAACCAATTTACCGACTTTCAAGAATTCATGAGAAAATACATCGAAGAAAACAGCGTAAAAAATCGATTATTCTACATTGTCATTCCCTTCACCCCAAGCAAAAACCCTCTTGGAACAAAAACGAATCCATTAGAACAAATTCAGATTCGTGTTTCACTTTGCCAGGAAAAACTGAAGAATTGCAACTTGATAACCAAAAGACTTTCCACCAACGAATTGGTTTTCCTAATGGCTTCCTACTTTGAAGGATTCATAGAAGCTGAAAACGAGTATCAAAAAATAGTAACAGTCAAGCAAAATGTCCTGCTCTAAAAAGAAAAATAATTTTAATGTAATCTGCCAAGCATTACCCCAGTTGGTTGAAGGGTGGCTAAATAAAACCCAAGAAGTAGAAGCACTGCGATCACAATTACTTTAAGATTTTTATTCTTTCCAAATAGTTTTTCAGAAACTTTTGAAAAATCTGATCCCAGCAATGAACCAAGAATAATCAGAATGCCACCAAAAATGTTTACTAAAAGACTATCCGTTGAAATAAAAACTGTTTTATTAGGATTATCCAAACTATTTGTCTCTTCACTAAACTGAATAATGCCCATCACGGCATAGTATACCCCAAAAAGAAATAAAATTACCCAAACCACTTTTACAGCATCGTTATTGTCCATAGAAACCATTCCAGCCGAGTTCGCATATATAATTATCACTCGTTAGCTCCCCCAACAGGTTGTTGCATAATAGTATACCCAACAGAATAATTTGAATTTGAAGCCGATCCGCTACCATCGCCTAGTGTGTACATTTATCCCGAGCTAATAATTTACAAAATTAAACTTCTGTTAAAATAAAGCAACCGTATAGATTTGCCTCAGAATCCACAAGAACGACATGATAATTGCCCTTCAGTTCGTTACATTCGTTTGAAATATTAACCGCTAAATAACCCGGGTCGATATATCTAAAATTTTCACCGTTGTCAGAGAAAAGACCAAAAAAACTAGATACATCAACTGATCTCTGTTCAAAAGTGCATGATTCCCCTGTTTTATCATTGTAAATAAACTCGTTAGACAAAGAAAAATCAGCTATCCTTTGACAAGTATAAGAAGACCCACTACCACTTGGAGGCATGGAAATAACGTCACTTGCCCCTCTTCCTTGCAATAGGAGGGCGAGCACGATAACTCCCACAACAAGGGCAATCACATAGTACCATTTTTCAGTCTTCATAGCACACCCCCCCATCCTAGTTGTAGTTTATAATTTGAACTGGCCAGCTCTCCGGCTGGCTGCGGCACTAATGTGTATTGAAGGTTATAATTCGCTGATGAAACCACATCTCCACCAAATCCAACAAACAATAGCCTATTAGAAACGAAAACGGATCCTTTAGAGCAACTTTCCATTCGTGTAAAACTTTGCCAGGACAAGCTAAAAAATTGTAATTTGATCACCAAACGCTTGTCTACAAATGAATTGGTTTCTCTTTTAGCTTCCTACTTTGAAGGGTTTATTGAGGTTGAGAATGAATACCAAAAAACAATTAGTCTCAAAAAGCAATAATTGGAATGATAATGTTTATTTTTACCGAATCCCCGAGTCCACAGAATAACTTTATAAACAACATCTAGTTCCCTAGAACATGAAAGGAAAAGTAGTAGTTGGAGTAATCCTGTTGATAGTTATTGTATTGGCCCTGTTTCTTACTCCCAAGGAAAATGTTGAGTCAGTGCCAAACAGTTCTCCATTACTTTTTTACCAATGCAAAAATATTAGTAACAAAATAATAGTAACAGAAAACACTATTTTTTTTGAAAATTTAGAGTGTCCCTTCACTAAAATGAACCCGCCTTCTGCCCAAGGGTTTTTTTCTGACAATAATCCTGTCTTGGTTGCGGACGCAAAACTGGTTTTGGATGATTCATGTAAGAACCTTGAAGAAAAAGTAAGCGGAATGCAAGTAGTGAGCAAAGACTCACAAGGAATTTTTTCATCAAATGGATCATTTTATTATTGTTTGGGGTTGGCCCCAAATTAGTTGAAGATTGTTCCTAAAGAACAAACATAGCTAGTGCTAGTCAATCCTTTTGCAACGGGTTGGCCGTTAGTTTCGTATCGAACCGTATAATTACTATCACTTATTTCACCACTTCCATATCCAAGTGAATAACTAATTTTGTCAGAGAAATTACTTACATCCACAGATAATTTAAGATTAGCATTTGAATCAAAAATATCTATTCTTGAAGCGTTTGAAAAATGGGGCAATGTGAAGGAATAATTTAGATCGTTATCCATGAGAATCGCTTCGACTCCACCCCCATCTATTTGATCACCATTCGCATCAAACCACCCAGAAGATGGAGTGAGTAGGCTCTGTATTGGAAAAAGAAAATTCAAATCGTAAAGAACTTCTTCATCTCTTGCAATAATCTTTAACTGATTTCCAGATGATGGTTGAAATAATGACGGCTGAGCAGTCTGATAGACAAGATCAACCTCATTCAAATAAACGCTCCCGCCTGAATAATGCACGTTCAAAGAATAGCTAAATAAGTTCTCAGTTTGAGAAAATAAAAGTCCAAAAAACCCATTTATGTCACTTTCTAATTCTTTTTCACTTACTTCTCCATAGATTACTCCTGGCAAATATGCATTGAACATAACCGATTGATTATAAGGTCTCCTCCAATTCGTAAATCCACAGATAGCATTACAATCTATCCCTGTAAAATCAGACCATTTTGAGCAAATAATAGAGGAATCGCAATTAGCGCGAAATAGACTGTCTCCACCATTTAGATCTATATTATTCGCTTTTTGAACAGCGCTGCGAGCGTCATATTCATCCGATAACCCACCAAAACTGTGACCAAATTCATGCACAAGAGTCTTTCTTACATCTGTTTTTGAACTCCCATAGAATAGAACTTGATTCAAATCCCCTAAAAAATGTAAATCAAGAGGCCAATTGCTATCAGTGATATATTCCTGCCCAACCGTGACATATGCTTCTCCCAACCCTAATCGTATTTGGTCGTATGCTTTTGCATGTGAATGAACACGCGGCGTTACCATAAGCGATACAAACTGAGGTATAAACTCATTTACCTCTCCACATGAACTTTTTACCAAATCTCTCGCTTGTGTTTCATATGTGTCATCGTAAACCCAGTTTCCATTAACTAAAGAAACACCACCTCCAAATGTTTGCAATGTGTTAACTTTCCAAAAATTGAAATTATCTTTATAATTTTTGAATGGTGTATAACTCATTATTCCGGTACCAGTTCCATCCTTGTCAATCATATCATCAACAACGTTTCCAAACTGACTTAGGTTTGAAAATCCACTTCCAACGAAAACTACGTCGATTTTATCGCTTGAGCTCCCTTTGAAAACCACGTTTGTACATGTCTCATTAACGTTCTCATATCGGAAATTATCAAAAATGAACTGTTTACCAGAGCATCCGCCAAAACTGCTACCACAAGTAAAAAATAATTGCACAGAGTAGTCTGGATTATTTATCAACGAATCAGGAGTAGTGCAGTTTAAATCATTTCGACCTACTTGTAAAAAGCTATCAGAACAACCTGAACCAAGTTGGATATTAGAATTATGGTCAAAAACAAACTTCCATTGGGCAGTACCGTTTGAATAACCAGTAATCACATTTAAGTCAGCATAAAAAGTTTTTTTGCCAGAAAAAGTTGGATTCGAAGTATTTTGCAATATATGGCAATTATTTTGAACAGTAGGCACTGCAGCAATTGTTCTTAAGCCATAAACACCACTACTTGCCCAATCAGTTGAGACAGAAACGGAAGAAGGCAATGTCATTGTCCCACTTGAACAAGGGGAATACCCAACTCCTGAAGATGGTGTAAAATAATTCCAGTCGGTAAGGTCCCCGGTTTCAAAACTACCATTGGGGAATCCAACCATCTGTGCTGAAGAAAAAGGAGATAGGAATATCGCAAATAAAAGGATGAATAATAATCGTTTCATCCCAATACCCCATTTACTTTATGGCGATACAACAAGCTTCCAATTGTGATGAATAATAATATTCCTCCAATTAATCCTCCTCCAAACTTAAGCGGGAAATTTAATCCTGCGAATAATATGCTTTTATTTAGATCAATTTGTCCACCATCTTTTATATTCAAAAAGTGGGAACCGTTAGAAAAGAAATTGACATCACTATTATTATGCACCACATGACCGCCCGATAAAATAGTATAATTACCATCCACTAAGACCGGAACATCATTGAAAACACACGTTTGATTAACAAAGAAAGAACCCGTCTCCGGAGGAGTACACGCCCGACTCGGATAACAATAAACCATAACCGAATTCGTCGCATTACCCGATTTTGGATGATAACCCCGAACAGTATATGAACCCTGAACAGCACAACTGATTCCCTGACGATACACACGATCCTCAACCGGATAACCATTCCCACTATTACACGCACGACCACTGCAATTCAAGTCGCCTGGAGAAGAACTGGGAATATCCACCCAACCCCCACTCGAATAATACTGCCAATGAATACCACAATCATTACCCGGAAGACAAATGCAAGAAGCAATAGGAGGAGGATCAGCAGAAAAAACAAGATTAAAATCAAAAACACCACTAACAAACGTCTGATTATCCACTGCAATACTCAAATCAGGATCCAAACAAGAACCAAAAACACCTGTAGAAAAAAAGATCATGAAAAGACCAACAAAAAAATAATGATTCATTTAGAAGCCTCCAACAACGACCAGGTGGCTAATACTGTTGTGTGCGGGGAAGATGACCAATCACCATCATAATAATCACTCGGACGCCAACCCCCATCATCCGATTGTTGCGACAAAATATACTCCACATCATCCGAAGACAAATCATAGCCCGCAAAACCAAGAACAGCCGCACGCTCAACCCAAACATCAAAAAAGGACTTATCATCCAATTGAGAAGAAACAATCTTCACCTTCGACACAATCAAATCATCCAATTCAGGAGAAAAAGATGCATAATCACCACAACGACCACCAAAATAATCCATTTTCACCATCTGCAACAACAATAACGAATGAGCATCCGCATAATCATTCAAAGAAGAGTCCGAAAACGAAACACTAGACAAAGAATCCAACCAAACAGAATCCAAAGGACGACAATTAAAAAAATCAATCAAAGAAGAATAATAGGGATCGCTACTTGCCTTTTCTGAAACACCCTCAGACGAAATAGATTCACCCAACAAAAACTGTCCCAAAGGATAATTAAACGAATCCAACGTATCAACCTTCGAAGAAACCAATTCCCCAAAACCATAATCAGGAAAACGCTGACTCATCCAATAAAGACCCAACAACTCCCCGCCCAAAGAAGGCTGTCCCTCCAAATAAGCAATTCCATTACCAATCGCAACAGAAGAAGAACCGCTCATCTGACTATACACACCCCCCGCAAGGAAGAGACCCATCACCAAGATGGCCGAAATAATAACTTCACGATTCAACAACTCACCTGGATCGAAAGCGTTTGATTAGTATCATCCCAAAAAATAGAACCACAACCAACGTTAATGGATCCATCAACGGTCAAATCATTATTCAAATGCAAGTAATTTGCATCCAACGGAACGGTTACATTCCCATCATACAGTGCGTCCGAATGAACCTCTCCTTGCCCCCCACGGAAAACCTGTGGACCCGAGAGTTGTTCACCATTCACATAGAGACACATGAAGTAATCCTGATTAAAATTCAACTTGAGCAACTCATTCTGCCCCAAAAGAATATTGAAAAACCCGTCCTGAATCGCATCCGGGAACGTATAATCATAGAATACGTTAGTAGAACAAGAGTTTGCATCGCTAATTTTCACGCCCAAATTCGCATCATCAATCAAAACACTATTGAAATCCGTGACCTTTCCTTGCAAACTCATCTTAGTCGGAATGGAATTGTGTGACAAGTCCGTGTAACCGATACTTTGGGAAGAGATAATGTTAGGTGCGTGTTTCTGAGTCGTCGATTCTGACGACAAGGGAGAAAACGAGAGATTAGTCATTTGGGCTCCGCCCCAAAACGCGAGGACTCCGACTACAACGATTATTCCAATAATTTGCACTTTGTCTTTTCCAATCATTCACTCCCTCCCAACCGGCGCTAAGCATGATTGTCTCGATTAAAAACCTATCTAGAATTTTCCGCCGAAAAAACTTGTCCGATTTGTCTGGATTTTTCGGACAATACATACTTAATCATCTGAATACGGGTCGATTTTAGACGATTATGACTCAATTAACGGATTTGTTGAAGCCTTCTGGAATTAAGGTCGAAATGGACAATATCCAAGTTAATGACCAGTATAATCGCGTCATCATGGCAGTAGGTTATCCCCGCACAATTCGAGAGGGGTGGCTCGATTCACTCATCGCGAGCGAAGGGAATTACGACCTCAGCATCCACATTACTCCATCAAATGTTGAAACAATTCTCTCCCAACTCAATCAGGAATTAGTCAAACAAGAAGCCGATTTGATGGCCGCCCAAATGAAGGGAATCGTTAACCCATCCTTACGAATCCAACATCAAGACACGCTCAACGTATTGGAAAAGCTACAGAAGGGAGAAGAAAAATTATTCAACATGAGCCTATACCTCAACGCCCGCGCATATACGAAAGAAAAACTCGAACTATTATCCAAGAAAATCATTTCCGAACTCAACGCCATCATGATTATCCCGAAGATGCCATTCCTCCGAATGTATGATGCACTCAAATCCATTTATCCAATCCAAGAAGATAAACTCAAAATAACGCGAAACATGCCAAGCGACGCACTAAGCGCATGCTTCCCATTCACCACCGCATACCTCGACCTAGATAACGACGGAATTCTTTTCGGGTTAAACAAAACAAACAATATTCCCATTATTCTCGATCCGTACAGCTTTGCAAACTATAACGGGCTCATTTTAGGAACATCCGGCGGAGGAAAAAGCGTTACCGCCAAACTATTCATTCTACGAAACCAATTACGCGGAGTAAAGACCATGATCATTGATCCCCAAGGAGAATATGTGGAGCTAACCAAAAAATACAACGGACAAGTCGTCGAAATTTCACGGGAAAGTGAAACAATAATCAATCCCTTTGACCTTATGGAACAAGATTTGGGAGAAAAAATGTTGTCCCTCATGGACTTGTTCAAAATCATGTGCGGGGAACTGACGGAAGTTCAGAAGAATATTCTCGATAAAGCCGTCCAAACGGTATATGAGCAAAAAGGAATCATTCATAATAATCCTGAAACATGGAGTCGAGAACCCCCGATCATGGAAGACCTATACAACGAGATCCTAAAAGAAAAGAAAACCTCCTCAAAACAAGAGCGAATGACCTATGAAGCACTCGAAAACCGTATCCGCATCTATGCCAAAGGAACATTCTCATTCGTAAACAAACAGACCAACCTCGACTTATCGAATGATTTGATCTGCTTCAATATTGCCCAGATGCCCAACCAAATAAAACCCACCATGATGTATTTAGTAATGGATTTTGTCCACAAGAAAATGCAAAAGGACCGCGAAAGAAAAGTATTAGTTATCGACGAAGCATGGACACTATTACGATTCGCCGAGCATTCCAAACACATTTTTGAACTCATTAAAACCGCCAGAAAATTCGGACTAGGAATACTCATCCTCACCCAAGAAGTAGGCGACCTCATTACAAGCGAAGCCGGAAAAACAATTCTCGCCAACACGAGCTGGAAATTCCTAGCCCGACAAGAACCAACCGTCATCGAAGAACTAAGCCAAAAATTCCACCTCAACAGCGAAGAACAAAACTATCTACTCACCGCCATGCCCGGAGAAGGACTATTATTCGCCATGAACGACCACATCCCACTAAAAGTCGTCCCATCACCCAGCGAATACGATCTCATCACCACGAACCCCGATGAAATAATCCAACGAAACAAAAAATTAGCCGAATTAGGAGCAAAAAAAGAACCCGAAGATTTATCGTCCTTCAAATTAGAAAAAAAATATTATTTAAAAAAGGGATTAACGCCCGACCAAATAGAATTTCTAAAAGAGCATAACTATCACGAGGCCAGACTATGCGGATTCGACAACTATTCCCAATGGTATCTGGTGCAAAAACCCGATTCCAGCGAAAAAATCGAACACCAATTCATGGTACAACTCATCGCAGACGAAGCACGAAAATACACCCAAGACGTAATGACCTATTCCAGCACCGGACCCGATATTATTATCTGCATCCCAAAAAAAGACAAACCCGACTTCTGCGAATTCATCGCATTAGAAATTGAAACAGGTTCACAAATACGAAACACCAAAGACCTCGGTCAAAAGACCGGACAAAACAACATGGAAAAATACAAAGAATGGTGGTTCGTCGTAACCAACAAGGATGATAAAAAAGAATTCGAAAAATACCATCAAACCATGACACGGATGGAAATACGAGAGTATTTGCGAAAGACAATTGGCAGAAAAGCCTAAAAAGGTTTATATTATAGTTTGGTAGTTAGTGTTAAGTTGTGAGATAAATGTCGTATAGGATTCTTGTGCGTCGGTTGTGGCTGGAGGAAGGCCGATATGTCACAGCCTCTGCCCTAAAAGAACGATGCAACCCCTTAGGTCTATCCTATGAAGATGCATTATCCTATTTGTTCCGAAACAAGTACGTGGTTCGGATCCTCCGGGGATTCTTCTATATCCCAACCGTTGAAGAACGCCGGTTGAAAACGCTGGGCCCCAACCCATACGAAGCGATTACAAAAGCCATGGAATACAAGAAAATCAAAAACTGGTATTTTGGATTGGAAACCGCCATCAAATGGAATAACATTACCCACGAACACTTTACCGTGGACTATGTGGTCTCGGATACGCTTTTTCGAGCCAAACCTATCATCATTTTAGGACGAAAAATAAAATTCGTTAAACTAAAAAAAAGTCTTTTCGATTTTGGAATCAAACGAGAGAAAAAATTACCCTATTCGGATTTAGAAAAAACCATTTTAGATCTTGTTCATATCCGAAAATACGCGGGAAGAAGTGATAAAGCAATTAGTGATGAGTTGACTGAGTGGGCTGAAACTGCATCAAAAACGAAACTCCGCGGGTATGCCAAACATTATTCCCTCTCCGTTAGAAGAATTATGGAGAAACTTGTATGATTCCGGGAGATTTCATCCAAAAAATAACCAACACGATGAATATTACGAACACCCAAATGGTGGAAAAAGACTTATATCTTCAGGGACTCCTCCTCGAATTAGAAAAATCAACCTATTTTACCAATCACTTTACGTTCAAAGGGGGAACATGCCTGACCAAAGTTTATTACGGATATTACCGCTTCTCGGAAGACCTCGATTTCACCTGGATAGACCCACAAAAACTAGAATCAAATTCCGCGAATGAAACCCGGCGAAAAATATCCCACGAAATAGCTCAACTGATGACATTATTCGAAAAAGCGGGCGAAAAAACGGGTCTCGATTTCAAAGCCCAAAAATCGAATAAGCATTACATTCAGCTGGGAGGAAGCAACCGCTTCGTTACATTCAAATTCTGGTATCAATCAGCCATCAGTCGGATAGAGACGTTTATCAAAATTCAATTCAACTTCACTGAAAAACTATTCCACTCTTCCGTTCTACGAACGATTAATCCCATCGCAAACAACTTTTCGTCTCACCAAAAAGCTGAACTCGAAAAAGAATATCCTGTCTATGGGGCTTGGGCCATTCAACCCGCCCGATTACACACCTACAATATCAAAGAGATCGCAGCCGAAAAGATCCGAGCCATCTTAACCCGACGAGGAATAAAAGCCCGCGACTACGTGGACTTATACATCCTTAATCAAAAAAAAATTAAGGTTAAAGAGGTCGAAACGCTAGCGATTCAAAAAACAGTTTTCATGCTAAATTACGAAAAATATGACCAAAACTTATCGACCAAAACATTTAATGAAAAAATAGATCTCGGAAAAGAGGAAGCGCTCATGATTCAACCGATTGGAAAAGACTTTCAATCATTTATCGAAAAAAAACAGAAAGAACTACTGAAAATCGCGCAAACCGTCAAAAGAGAATACGCCAAAACAAAATAATTACATTATCATTGGTTAATCATCCACGGTTTCAGTTTAGCTTGTTCCGCCTGCTTAATCTGTTCCTCGGCCGTTCGTCGAATATCTCTCAGAGTGAACTCATCTAAAACAGTCTGACGATTTTTCTTTGAAATAAGTCTTTTCTGCCCCCCGTCCAATTCGATGAGATAAATTTCTTCACTCAAACTGGAGTCATTTAATACGAGCTGGCTGATGAGTTCTTTTCCACGTTTTAATCGGATAGATAATTGGTTCAAGTTATCCGAATACGCCGCAACAGGATTCTCAGCAAAATAAGACACCGGAGAAAGATTCGTTTTCTTAATGAGACCAACCTTCAAAAGATCATGAAGAACAAGATAAATGGTAGAACGCGCTAAACCTGCCTCTTTAACAATGGCTTCAGCCGGAAGAGGTTCAATACGCCAAAGAAGGCGATATACACGAGCATGGTTGCGCGAGAGGTCAGGAAAAAAGTGGCGAAACAAGCCCCACAATTCTTCAGAATTCTCAGGCGAAACCATTAACAGACCCTTCAAAAGTCTGTATAACTACGGCGATTGCCTAAATTATAAGCCTTTGGTTAAATGGGAAACAACCAGAAAGTTGAACTTAATGGTAATTTTACCGCCCTTGCCTTAAAAATACATGAAGTCAGTTAGATATAATGAACAACCAGGACGTAGCCCTCGCTGGAGAATTTTTCACCCTCGCGCAACTATCCCTCCAAGGATTAGTGGGCACATTGACCCTCGGCCACACTAAACATGTCGATATCTTAGTTGCTAACCCTGAAAATGGAAAAACATTCCGATTGGAAGTAAAAACCGCAAGCAAAGGACCCTATAAATCCAAGCAATTCGGAACAAATTTTGAATGGCACATGGCCAAAAAACATGAAACCATCCACGACGATAACTTGTTCTACTGCTTCGTACTCCTCCAATCCCCCGAGATCATGCCACGATTCTTTATTGTGCCAAGCAAGGACGTAGCAAAATTCGTGAAAGAAGACGACGAATACTGGCACAATCTCCCCCGAACAAAGATCGTGAAGAAAACAGACATGCGCGTCTTCCGATTACAAGCAGACGAAAAATCAAGAGGACTCGATCGAAAAAGATACGAAAATAACTGGGACTATTTCAAAAAATAATGGAGAAAAAAGAATGATCTACTCGTACTCAGGAATTTCAACATTTGAATTGTGCCCTAAAAAATTCGAATTCCAATATCTCACCAAACCAAAACCAGACGTCCCAGAAAGAGAATCTATCCACTCATTCATGGGAAAGCGCGTACACGAAACTCTGGAAAAATTCTATAAGGATAAAGACTATGAAAAAGAAGCCACACTAAGTGAACTCGTAAAATACTATTCCAAAATCTGGAAAGAAGAATGGAAAAATGGAATAATACTAGATGGGGTTCATTCTCAAAAGGACTTTTTCAATAAAGGGAAACGATGCCTCAAAAACTTCTACAATGATATCCGAAAAAAACACAACGGAGACATCATCGGCATCGAAAAGAAAATACGATTTAAACTCGACGAGGAAGAAAAATACCAAATGAAAGGAGTCATTGACTTATTCCTAAAAATAGACGAAAAACACTATCAAATCGTAGACTACAAAACAGGACAACCTCACGACCAATTACAAGTCGATCAAGACGAGCAACTCCCCCTCTACCAAATTGCCATCCAAGAAAGATACCCCCAAGCCGAAAAAATAGACCTCATATGGCACTACCTATCCATCAATGACAGCAGATTATCATCCCGGACACCCCAAAAACTAGAAGCACTCAAGAAAAAAACGATCCAAACTATCAAAGCAATTGAAAACACCCAAAAGTTCGAAACAAAACCTGGAAAACTATGCGGATACTGCAAATACCAACCCATCTGCCCGGCGTTTAAACACCAAGAAATGCTCAAAACCCTACCAAAAACCCAATACAAAAAAGAAGAAGGACTAATACTCGCCGACGAATACGCCAAAACCTATCACGAATTGAAAAGAATCGAAAAGGAACTCGACAGCCAACTGGAAGTACTAAAAGAAAAAATATTTGACTATGCCAAACAGCACGGGTTTGAAGTGGTGCAAGGAACTAACTGCAAGCTTTCTTTGAAAAAAGAAGTAAAAACGCATTTCCCGTTCAAAAATAGTAAAGAAAGGGCAACTTTAAATCAACTCATTGAGGCTCATAATTTATGGAAAGACCTGAGCGAATTAGACACCACCAAACTATGGAATTATTTGAAAGAAGGAAAAATCGACCCTAAACTGGCCAAGAAAATCGGTTCTTTTTTAGAGGAATACGACTCTAAGACCATATACATTGGCAAAAAATAAAAGGATGAAAAGGCGAAAGATATGTCAAAACTTGAAGAAATTAAACCGGGTGTGAGCATTGTAGGCATAAAATCGCAAGGTCTAGTCAAAATTTTGAGTGTGGAATGGCATGGAAACGAATATGTTACGATTACATACAAAGAAGAATCTGGACAAGTCAACCAGCAAACGATTGGGAGAGACAAAGAAAACCAGTTAAAAATTTTTAGTCAAGAAAACGCGTGGACGTTCGATGCCGATTCCGAACTATTTCGCCTTGCAAGCGAAGCGCGTCGCATAAAACTAGCATACTTGTTCGATCCACTCTTGGCAATCCACACATCCAAAATACGCCCGTTGCCCCACCAAATAACAGCCGTTTATGACAACATGTTACACCGACAGCCCCTACACTTTTTACTGGCGGATGACCCCGGTGCCGGAAAAACCATTATGGCCGGTTTGCTAATCAAAGAATTAATGGTACGCGAAGACGTAAAACGGTGCTTAATAGTTGTTCCTGGTGGATTGGTAGAACAATGGCAAGACGAATTATTTGAAAAATTTCATTTGGAATTTGAAATTGTTAGCAGAGACCGAATCGAAAATTCAAGAACTGGAAACCCATTTTCAGAACTTGACCTGGTCCTTGCTCGATTAGACCAATTAAGTCGATTTGAGGATTTAAAAGAAAAAGTTTGTGCAAAAGACTGGGATTTAATCATTGTTGATGAAGCCCACAAAATGGCAGCCCATTTTTATGGCAATAAATTAGAAGCGACCAAACGCTACCAATTAGGAGAAAAATTACGTGAACATACCCGGCACTTATTACTGATGACTGCAACGCCCCACAATGGAAAAAACGAAGACTTTCAGCTTTTTATGGCTTTATTAGACAAAGACCGTTTTGAAGGACGACCACGAGGAGAAGGAGATGTAATAAACGCTTCAGATATGATGCGGCGAATGGATAAAGAATCAATATTAACATTTGAAGAAAAAAAATTGTTCCCAGAGCGTTTCGCATACTCAAAAGACTTTCAACTTTCCCCTGAAGAAGGTTTATTGTATAAACACGTGACAGAATATGTCAGAGAAGAATTCAACCGAGCCGAACTCAAAGGAGAAAAGAAAAAAAATGTAGTCGGGTTTGCATTAACAATTTTACAAAGACGCCTCGCTTCAAGCCCTGAAGCAATTTACCAGTCCATCAAACGCCGAAAAGAAAAACTCCAGAAACGATTGCATGAATTATACCAAATTCGCGAAGGAAAAATCGAAGAAAAAAAAGACTCTTTCTACGAATTTTCACAAGAAGACATCGAAGACTTTGAAGACAACCCCAATATTGAATCTGAAGAAATGGAAGAACGATTGGTCGACCAAGCCACGGCCTCAGAAACTATTCCTGAATTTGAAAAAGAAATAGCTACACTTGAAAAACTCGAAAAAGACGCACTGGCCCTGCGAAATAGTCAAAAAGACTCCAAATGGGGTGCACTCCGAGACTTGCTTGAAAATAACAAAGAAATGTTTGACGCAAAAGGATTTCGGCGAAAACTAATCATTTTCACAGAGCACAGGAATACGCTTACGTATTTAGAAAATCGAATTCGAAAATTAATAGGCAAACCGGAAGCTGTCATAGTAATTCATGGTGGAGTTAAACGCGGTCAGCGAAAGTACGCACAAGACAAATTTACCCAAGATGAAAACGTTTCTATTTTGGTTGCTACGGATGCAGCAGGGGAAGGAATCAATCTTCAGCGAGCCAATTTAATGATTAATTATGACTTACCATGGAACCCCAATAGAATCGAACAACGCTTTGGTCGAATTCACCGTATTAATCAAACCGAAGTTTGCTTCCTGTGGAATTTGTTTGCCAGTGAAACCCGAGAAGGAGATGTTTGGGCCACGTTATTCAACAAGCTTGAAGAACAACAAAAAGCATTGGGTGGCCGCGTCTTTGACGTTTTAGGAAAGGTATTTAGAGAAAAAAGCCTCAAAGAATTATTACTCGAATCTGTTCGGTATGGAGAAGACCCTAAACGAAAAATTGAGTTACAACGTGAAGTAAAAGGTGTTTTGGATATTGAGAACATTAGAAAAGTCATGAAGGAAAACGCTATTGGTGAAACCTCGCTAAGTTTGAGCGACATTCAAGCGATTCGAGAAGACATGGAGAGGGCCAATGCCCGAAAACTTCAACCCCACTTCATCGCCTCTTTTTTCATCAAAGCTTTCACACAGTTTGGTGGAACAATTTCAGAAAAAGAAAAAAACCGTTTCGAAATTCGGTATGTTCCAGCAATTATTCGACAAAAAGATAAGTTGAAAGCGAACAAGATTCAAACCAAATACGAACGCGTTTGTTTTGACAAGGAATTAGCTAATCTTGAAGGCAAGCCCATAGCCGAGTTTTTATGCCCGGGTCATGCTCTGTTTGATTCAACATTAGAACTCGTGTTAGAAAAATATGCGGGATTGTTGCGCCAAGGAAGTGTTTTAATAGACACTTCAGGAAAATTATCCGAACCCGCATTGTTGTACTACTTGGAGCACGAAATTGATGATGAACGCGAATTATCGGGCGGTCAGCATCAAGTGGTTTCAAAACAAATGCAATTCATTTACCTAACAAAATCCAACCAAATCCTTTCAGCAGGTTATGCACCATACTTGGATTGCAGGCCATTAAAACAAAATGAAAAAATGGGCGACGTATTAATGCAAGCATGGATTAAAAATAATCCTGAAAAAACTGTGGTGGATTTTGCTTTAGCCAATATCGTTCCAAACGAACTAAGCAAAATCCAATTACGGCGAAACGAAATAGTTGAAAAAACCATCAAAGCCGTTCAAGACCGGTTAACCAAAGAAATCAATTATTGGGACAATCGAGCCAACGAACTAAAACAAAAAGAACTGGAAGGACGCGCGCCCGCTGGCCTAAATTCTGGAATGGCACGCCAAAAAGCCGACGAAATGCACCAACGAATGAAAAGACGACTATCTGAATTGGAAAAAGAACGACGACTCATCAACAAACCCCCGTTTATAGTCGGTGGAGCCTTGATCGTTCCCGAAACCATGATTGGAACTCAAATTCCTGACTTTGCGACAAACCCAGAAAATCGAAAAAAAACCGAGTTTTTAGCTATTCAAGCCGTTATTGAAGCCGAAAAAAAATTGGGTAGACTGCCTCAAAACGTAATGAAGGAGAACAAAGGTTGGGACATTGAAAGCATGAATCCTACCAACAAAAAAATTTATTTTATTGAAGTCAAGGGACGCGAAGAAGGCGCAACTGTTATCACGGTTTCGCGAAACGAAATATTGGCAGGCGCGAATATTTGCGAAGACGATTCCCAACGATACATTTTGGCCATCGTGGAAGTCAAAAATGGAAAAGCAAATAACCCCAAATACGTTCGAAACCCGCCATTTGACAAGCACATCCAATTCGAAGTCACAAGCCAAAACTACGACTTAAAAAAATTATTAACAAAAGCAGAAGAACCACAATGACTGAAAATACTTACAAAAAGAAGCTAATTGAAGTAGCATTACCACTCGATTTGATAAATGAAGCCTCTTCCAAAGAAAAATCAATTAGACAAGGACATCCATCTACAATGCATATATGGTGGGCAAGAAGAACTCTCGCAGCATCAAGGGCAGTATTATTTTCATCGCTAGTTGACGATCCTTCAGTTTATTGTTCGTCAGTTAAAGAAGCTAACAAGGAGCGAAAAAGAATTTTTAAAATTGTAACTGAACTTGTTCAATGGAAGACAGAGAACAAACGAGAGTTAAAGAAAAAGATTAGTGAATTAATTAATAACTCCACAGATAACTCTCCACCACCAATTCTTGACCCGTTTAGTGGGGGTGGGACAATACCCTATGCCGCCCAAAACCTTGGTTTGGATGGGTACGGCATTGATTTGAATCCAGTCGCGGTGATGGTGGGAAAAGGGTTAGTCGAAATTCCCCCTTTATTTTACGGTAAGCCGCCAATATGCAAGCAAAATATTTTTGAGGGAGCGTGGACTGGGACAAAAGGTCTTGCTGAAGATATACGATATTTTGGCAAACTGCTAAAAGAGCAAGCATGCAGTAAAATTGGCAAATATTATACCGATGATACAACGGATGGGAAAACAGTTATTGCTTGGTTGTGGTGTCACACAGTCAAATGCCAAAACCCCGCCTGTCGATTTGAAATACCTTTGATAACAAACTCCAAATTATCAGAAAATTGCTTTATCCGACCCCACTATGAGGAAAAAAAATTAAAATTTAAACTCGCCAAAAAAAGCTCGTTATTTGGTAACGCAACAAAAGAGGGTCGAGGTTCAAACTTTAAATGTATTAATTGTGGCCAGATATCATCAGATGAATATATCAAAAACGAAGGAAAAATGAAAAATCTAAAAAATAGATTAATGGCGGCAGTTATTGAAGAGAAAAAAGGGTTTGGGTTTAGAGAAGTAACTGACGCTGAAGAGCAAAACGCATTAAGTTGTTCACCTAACTGGGAACCTTTGCAAGAAATAAATAAAACAACAGGCAATTTGATTCGTGCGAGTGGGTACGGAATAAATAAATGGAGCGACCTTTTCTTACCTCGACAATTACTAGCATTGACGACATTTTCGGATTTAATAAATGACTTAATAAAAGAGCTAATTGACAAATCAAATATTTTGGATAAGACACATTTGCGAGATTATGGTAAAGGTGATTTGGCCTATATTGAGGCCATTTGTGTCTATTTAACTTTTGCACTTGATCGTTGTGCAAATTACTGGTCAGCGTCTACTTTTTGGGGAGGAAGTTTTATTGTCCAGACCTTTCGAAGACAAACTGTTTCAATAGTATGGGATTACACGGAAGTTAACCCGTTTAGCAATTCAACGGGGAATTGGGATGGTGCAATTGATTGGGTCGCAAAAGTATTAGAAAACATCGATTCACACTCAAAAGGAGAAATCAAAAATTTAGACTCCTCAAAAACTCTTGATTTTAATGAGCTTAAACCACTAATTTCAACAGACCCCCCGTATTATGACAATATTGATTATGCTGAACTGTCAGATTATTTCTACGTTTGGATGAGACCTCTGTTAAGCAGCATATACCCGGACATATTTGCCACATTATTAACCCCAAAATCACAAGAGTTAATTGCGGCCCCCCACCGATTTGATGGGGACAAGGAAAAAGCAAAAGAACATTTTCTAAATAATATGTCCGCTTGTTTTACGTTAATACGAAAAAAGATTAATGAGGATTTTCCATTAACAGTTTACTATGCGTATAAACAAACTGAAACAGATGATAATTCTCACGGGGAAAAAGAACTATCTTCAACTGGGTGGGAAACAATGTTAACCAGTTTAATTGCCGCGGGATTCAAAGTGGTCGGTACTTGGCCAATGCGGACAGAAAGATTTCAAGGGTTTAAATCAGGGAAGAATTATCTTGCATCATCGGTTGTAATTGTGTGTCGTCCTAGAAATGAAAATGCGCCAATAGCGACACGGAGAGAGTTCTTAAGTTCTCTAAAAAAAGAACTTCCGTCCGCTTTGAAGAATTTGCAGGATGCGGACATTGCTCCGGTTGATTTGGCACAGTCTGCTATTGGGCCCGGCATGGCGATTTTTTCGCGATTTTCAAAGGTATTAGAGGCGGATGGTTCGCCAATGAGTGTTCGAACCGCGTTGCAATTAATTAATCAGGAATTGTCCGGTTTTTTGTCGGCACAGGAGTCTGATTGGGATAAAGAAACGCGGTTTTGTATTGCTTGGTTTGAGCAGTTTGGTTGGAGTGACGCGCCTTTTGGGGACGCGAACACGTTGGCGCAGGCAAAGGGAACGGCTGTAAATGGTTTGGAACGTGTGGGGGTTGTTTTAGCTCGCGGAGGACGAGTTCGATTGGTTAAGCGCGAAGACTTGTCTTCAGAGTGGGACCCTTTGTTGGATAAGCATTTGACTGTTTGGGAGTGTGTGCAGCATTTAATTCGGATTTTGGAAGAAAAGGGTGAGACGGAAGCGGCTAAAATATTGAACAAATTGGGTGGTTTGAAAGAGACGGTTAAAGAGTTGGCATATGCATTATATGCGATTTGTGAGAAAAAGGGCTGGTCGGAAGAGGGTTTAGCCTATAATGCTTTAATTTCTTCTTGGCAATCAATTACTGATAAGGCACAATTTGGAGAAAAAACATCAGCAAAAACTAAACAAGACTTGAAGGATAAATCTCAAAAAAAGTTGTTTGAATCTGGGTGAAATCATGTTGAAACCGTGGAGAGAGGTTATTGTTCCGCACAAGGACGTTGCTAGTGGTAAGTATTCGCAGGCTGAGTTTGCGGCAGATTTGGCAGAGGTTTTGGCCGGAACCGCTTCGGTTGAGTATCAAGATCCTAAGGAATTTTTTCATCGAACGTATTTGACTGAAGGCTTGCGTCTATTGTTGGCGTCAGCGCTTCGACGAACCGGGGGAATTAATGGGGAGCCTATTATTCAGTTAAAAACAGCGTTTGGTGGGGGTAAAACCCATACAATGTTGGCTATTTTTCATTTGTTTAATGGAAAGAAAAATGTTCAAGAATTAGCTTCTGTTCAAGAATTGCTTAAGTTGGTTGGTTTGTCGGAAATTCCGAAAGCCAAAATTGTGGTGTTGGTGGGTACTGCGTTAGATCCCTCTAAACCAACGAATCCTAAAAATTTGGGTTTTTCGGTTAATACGCTATGGGGAGAACTTGCATATCAATTAGGGGGTCGCGACGCATATTTAATTGTGAAAGAGGCGGACCAAAAAAGTGTGGCGCCAGGTGCAAACACGTTGATTGATTTGTTTCAAAAATTTGGACCGTGTATTATTTTGATTGATGAATTGGTTGCATATACGAGGAACATTTACAATCATAATGGATTGCCGAGTGGTTCTTTTGAATCGATAATGACTTTTGTTCAAAATTTGACGGAAGCTGTCAAACGTTCAAAGAATTCAATGGTTATTGCGGCAGTGCCGGAATCCAACATTGAGATTGGTGGTGAGGGTGGGCAAGCGGCATTGGAGCGATTGGAGAATACTTTTGGGCGCTTGGAAGCGGTTTGGAAACCGGTTAAAGCCAATGAAAGTTTTGAGATTGTTCGAAGACGATTATTTGAAACTGTTCAAGATGAGAAGGCACGTGAAGAAGTTTGTCGAGCGTTTAGCAAAATGTATGCTTCTTCGGGCAACGAGTTTCCGATTGAATGCAAAGAAGCAACCTATTTGAATCGATTGCGAGAAGCATATCCAATTCATCCAGAGGTTTTTGACCGATTGTATTCGAATTGGTCGACATTGGAACGATTTCAACGAACACGCGGCGTATTGCGTTTAATGGCAGCCACGATTCACGAATTATGGGTAGCGGGAGACAAATCATTATTGATTATGCCAGGGTCTATTCCATTGGATAGTCCAAAAGTAAGAGACGAATTAACCAAGTATTTATCAGATGAATGGAATGGAATCGTGGATTCGGATATTGATGGGGATAATTCAGAACCAAAAAAATTGGATGCAACAAACAAGCGGTTTGGTGCTGCCAGTGCTGCTCGAAGAGTGGCTCGAACCATTTTTTTGGGAAGTGCACCGTCTTCTAACGAACAAAAAAATCGTGGAATCGAAAATGTTCGAATTTTACTCGGAGTTGTCCAACCGAATGAACAATTATCAACTTTTCATGATGCGCTAGCCACGTTGTCGCAGCGATTAACTTTTTTGTATTATCAAGGGAACCGTTATTGGTATGACGCACACCCGAATTTGAGAAAAACAGTGGAAGACCGAGCAGGCCGATTGGATCATGAAGAGGTTTTAAGCGAAATAAACAAACGAATGCATGCAATTAGGGAAAAAGGAGTTTTTGCTGGAATTCATATTTGCCCAAAAAGCGAAGATGTTTCAGACGATGATGAAGCACGGTTAGTGGTTCTTTCTTCAGTTGAATCCTACAAAAAAAATAGCCAAATTTGTCAGGCAATAATTAGTACTAAAGAAATTCTTGAAAAAAAAGGAAACACGCCACGGCAATACCGAAACATGTTATTGTTTTTGGCACCTGACCAAGACGTAATAGTCACATTGGAAACCACTGCAAGAGACTTTTTAGCATGGCAATCGGTTCTGGATGACAAGGAAGCATTAAACTTGGATGCTCACCAATCCAGACAAGCCACTGAACACGTTGAAAAATTGAATCAGTTGATTGACCATCGCTTAATCGAAGCGTATGTTTGGCTGTTGGTTCCAACTCAAGAAGAAACAAAACCAATTACTTTTGAAGCCGTCAAAATTACGCGGGGCGATGGAACTTTTGTTGCAAGAGCCTCAAAACAAGTTGTAAGCGATGAATTATTGATTACGCGATGGTCTTCTGCCTTGCTAAAAAACGAATTGGAAAAATGGTTTTTTAAAGACCAAAACCAAGTAAACGTAAAAAAATTGTGGGAATATTTTGCTTCATACGTTTATTTGCCACGGCTTAAAGATGCCAACGTATTAGTTGAGTGTATAAAAGAAGGCTTGAGAAGCCAAGATTTTTTTGGTTATGCACCAACCGTAGAAAAAAATGGCAAGTATGTTGGACTTGAATTTGGAAACCCAGGTGCAGTCGTGGTTTTAGACGCTTTAAGCGTTTTAATTCGAAAAGAAACCGCCATTCAAGTTGCTATTGAAGAGGCAAAACAAAAACAACAAGTAGGATTAGAATCCCACGTTCCAGTTTCGGGTTTGACCTCAGAAAAATCCGAAAAAGAAACACTTGAAGAAGCAAAAAAACAAAAACTAACACGATTTTATGGCCACGTCGAATTAGACCCAACCAGATTATCAAGAGACGCAGGCGTAATCGCAGAAGAAATCGTCCAACACTTGGTTTCACTGCCTTCGCACGAAGTAAAAATTTCATTGGATATTGCGGCCAAAGTTTCAGATGGAATTCCACCAGAAAAAGTGCGAATTATTCTTGAAAACGCCAAAACACTAAAATTTATCACGAAAGAGTTTGAAAAAAACTGAATTCTTCTAAGCCAAAAAGCCAAAGAATAAAATCAAAGACGGCAAATCTAAGTGTGCTACTTTCAAATTCTAACCGTTTAAACGAAAAAGAAGACAAGGTATGGCTGATTTTGAAGATTAGCCTTTCGTGGAAAAAACGAGAAAGTACAAGGAAAATGTAAATGCGGGTATACATTCAAGCCAAAGGATTTGGACTAGAATTTAGGCTGGTGACGGTTTTTCATTTGGGTTTAATTCCGTTAAAAATCGTCTTGTTCACGGCGGTTTGCCCCCCATATACGATATTTAAGGGAAAAGTCATCTTTATTTATAAAAGACCAAATCTTGGACAACGTATGGACCAGCTAGATCAGACTATGAGCAATTTGAACGAAGTTGATCGATTCATTCTATTACTTCTACGTGCAAACAAATACGCACCAGTCCCTGGAGCACTCTGGCTTCAAAAAGAACTCTTCCTTCTCAAAGAGCTGTTTCCAAGTTTAGAAAATGAAACCGATTTTGCTCCATATTTCATGGGCCCACATAGCGAAATTGTTCAGCAGGAAGCAGATGAATTAGTTGAATCGAATCTTATTCAACAAAAAAACGGAAAAATTATCCTAACCAATTTAGGGAAAGAAGTAGCTGATAAACTATCAAGAAAGGCAGAAAAATATGAACTAGAAAAAATTGAAGAGTTTAAGGATTTTCTGAATGACTTAAGCAAAGACGAATTGTTGGCATTCATCTATTTTTCATTCATGAGTGAAGAGGATCTCAAACGCGAATCGGTTGAATTTCCAACTATTTCAAAAAACAGAAAAAAATTGGCAGTTTCACTATATCAAAAAGAAAAAGTCAGTCTCGAAAAAGCAGCACAAATAGCCGGAATCCCAATTGACGAATTCGTGGATGAAGTGAAGCTGGTGGCATGATGAAAATATTAGATGCGATGTCTGTTATCGCTTTCCTCAAAGAAATGAAATTCCAAGAAGGGCTTGAAATCCTTTCAAAAAAATATGAACTAATTATCCCATTAGCAGTTTGTCTTGAAGTAAAAAAGTCACCAGAAAAGGAACTACTCAAACAACTTACCGAAAAAAAAGTAGTTAAAATAGTCCAAGTGGACGCAGAAAAAGTAGCACAGCTCAAAAAAGAAGTTGGTGGGACACTCGGCGATGGAGAAAGTGAAGCAATAATTTACGCCATCGAAAAGAAAGATGGAAAAAAAATTTGTCTGGTTTCGGACGACCGATTTGCCCGGAAAAAATTCGATAAAACCATCAATTTTAAGTGGACAGAGCGCCTATTAGAGATTATGCAAGAGAACGAACTAATTACAAAAGAGGTATACCGTGAAAAACTGGACCTTCTTAGTCATTCAACCTTTTACTCGAGGAAAAAGAAATGACCTCCCACATCAGTACGGAAACCATTTCAAGAGATAATGAAAAATCCTATTTCCGCAGTATGAGAGCAAAATTTAGCGGCCGTGAAATTATCACACCAATGAAGGCACTCGACGCCTCAAAGCTACAATCAAAAATAAACATTAATCCAAAGGCGCATGGTTTCAAAGAGATATACCGAGAAATCACACCCGATAAAGCGACAGCGATAGACAAAGACCGAGCGACTCACGACCAATTCACGCGAGAAATGATAAATCTAGAAAATAGAGGGGACCCAGAAGAAACAAAAATATGCTTTATCCGCTATGTAGGAAAAGAAAACCCGTTTCCAAACCAGAAACAAATTGATGTTTTAGCTGACGTTGCACACAGTTTCTCCGACATTACCCCATTGCCACTTCTTGATGTAAAGATAAGCGATACTACTTTTGATCGATACACCGATTTTGTAAAAAGAAGTTATGAGTCGATCGAAAAATTAAACAAGAAACCGATTATGGGAGCTTTACCGCACGTTTCGCGTGAACTTCACCGAAAACTAATTGATTTTTATCACAAAATAGGTCTGACAAGTTTCTATATTGATTTTGATGGGCAAATGCCAACTGAACTGAGAACCCGCCCAATTCGAACACAATTAAATGATCTAAAAATTCTGGATAAATCGCTGATTTATGGCATTAATGCAAAACCAGGTCATACACTCAAAAATCAAAATATTGTTCCAGCTAAAGATTTTCTTTCCTTCGGCTACGGAGTGGATATCCTTGGAGAAAGTCATGTACGAATGAAAGCCCCGAAGATTGTCTTTGAGAAAATGAAGCAAGCTATCGAAAATCAACAAGTGAATAAGCGGCGCATATTTTTCAAATCAGACTATGGTTATTATAAAACGAACAAGAAAAACGATTTGGCTGAAATTTTTCCAAACGATACAGGTATTAAGTTGGACGACATTTTGAATGATAATTTCAAAACAGCGCAAAAGCTATTCAATATGGAACAGCAAGGAATTGAAGCAGCCAAAATAAAGAAAAGACTAAATGAACTTGATAAAAATGAAACAATCCTAGACTATTTGAAAGGAAAAAAGTATATTCAAAGCGAATTAAAATTATTGAAAGCTAAAAACAATCAGCAAAAAACATTGTCAGGTTATTAGCCGGCGGCGAGCCCTTCAAGCGAGCGGCCGACAGCAAAGATAAGGCGAGGGAGCGAACGAAGGGAGCGCCCGAGCCGACGTTAAAAAATCATTCTTTTACCCACCAGTTATGTTTTCCGCCGCGTGGGCATGTGTCTGGGTTTGGTTTTTGGTTTGCGTTATTGGTTGTTTCTTCTTTGTGGCATCTTGTGCATTCTAGTGTATATTTTGGAATAGTATCGAACTAAAGGCTCGCCTGCTGTTTTTGACTCTGGGACATAATTCAGCCTGCCATGTGGTTGGCTGAGTAGTTGTGTAGGGTGGCTCTTGTGAGTGCGGTGGTGATGATTCTTTGGGTTATTTTTTGTGGTATTTTTCCGAATTTTCTTTTGTCTTTTGAGAAGTTGTATTCGCTTTTTACTCGTTTAAAATAGTCCGCGAGAAAAACAAATGGTGTTTCGATAATTTTTTTGATTAATTCTTTCCATTCTTTTGGTCCTTTGATTGTGCTATTCTTTTTTGGGATGACGATTACTTGCGTGGGCTTGCCCACGCAATCGAAAATAGATTGGTAAGAATAATATTTATCGAGTCTCATGCTGTTGAAGACGAATCCCGATTTTTTAGCGAGACGTAACGCTTCTTGAAATAGTTCTTTTTCTGATTTGAATCCGGCCGCAAATCCAACGTAAACATTTGTGTCAATGTCGAGGATTGCGACGCTCATCAAGTATTCTTTTCGATCACTCGTTTCTCTTTCTTCTTTCAAATCTTTTTCACGATCTTTTCGATAATGTTTCGAGATAAATAATCCTATTCCTGTTCCGTCCGCGCTCGAATCTACGCTTCGCGGTTCGCCCGAACTCATCACGAAAAGATTGTGTAAAATGATTGCCACAATAGGATCCGAGTAAGCGCGTTCAATAGTTTTGTAACTGAATGTTGTTTCTCCGTTTAACAAAAACATTAATGAAAAACATTCCATTTCGCGATTCGTGAACTCGAATAGGACTTGGAATAAATGGATTTTTGTCAAAAGAATTCTATCTTTTGGCGGTCGGCCGGGCCGACCATTCACCATCGTAATGGGTTCGACTGCGCGATCCACGTCCGAGTGAATACGTTCGATTACGGCGCGCATTTCTCCGCGAAGTTTTTGGTCGTATTCTTTTGAAAACGGTTTCTTTTCAATCGAAAAATTTTCCGAATAATATTTTTTTAGCCACTCTAACTCGGCTAATGTTGTTTCCAATTTTATATTTGTCAAACGCATGACGATAGTATGACCGATAAAAGTATAAGGATATCGTTGGATATCCTTATGGAGTGTGAAAAAAATGTCTCGAAAAGTAGAAGTAACCAGCAAAGAATTCAAACTCACCGACAAAAAAGTGACGATTATTCTCGAACGAACCGTCACACCGTTCGGAAACTCAGCCAAAGCCGACGTCCCACTAAAATACGTCAATAAACGAGCATACGTGGTAATTTTGAACTAAAAAGACCCAATAATTTTGTCCCAGAGTC
>JAZDJQ010000008.1:0-21044 GCA_043803765.1 Candidatus Iainarchaeum sp.
GGAGGGTTCGTGGGTTCCCGCTCGAGCGGGAACCAAGAAAAACAAGCACTCCTAAAGGCACTAACCTACAATTTGGAAATAATCAACCGAAAAATCACTTTAACGATTAACTTCCTCTAAAAGAGGAAGTCAACAGAGCCTGCTCCATTCCCAATTTTTCCTCCTCGTTGTTTTTATACTTCTGTGGTGTTGTAGTTTTTGCGTATGTTTATTCATTTTCTTGGCCACTCTTCCTTTATCCTTGAATTTTCAAACACGAACGTGTTAATTGACCCTTGTATTCACTGTGAATCGTTCGGCCAATACGAGCGTCTCATTCCTTCTCCTTTCATTATGGGTGATTTGCCTAAGATTTCTCTTATTCTTATTACGCATGAGCATGAGGACCATTTCGACAAGAAGACGATTGAATTTTTGGCTCATCGTGACGGCGCCTGTGTAGTGGCACATGATTCGGTTCTCTCCGAGTTGAATATTCCCATGCGTTGCAAGCGTGCAGTAATAGCCGATAGTACGCTTCATGTTCGCGGTGTTCATGTTGCCGTGCAATCCGCTCATCATCCTCAGGCGTTTTATCCCATGGCGTATCTTGTTACGGGTGATAATACTGCGATATTTCATGCGGGTGATTCTGATTTGGTGGAGGAATTTTCTCCCGATTTCAATGCGGATGTTGCGCTTCTTCCTATTGGGGGAAATATCACCATGGATGTAGTAGATGCAGTGAAAGCCACTAAAGTGTTGAAGCCCGAAGTGGTGATTCCCATGCATTATAACACGTTTCCTATTTGTCAGGCATCCCCTGAGGAGTTTGCCCGTAAAATAGAGAAGAGCAATCTCAAAACGCGTCCTATTATTCTTTCTCCCTCAGGCAAGTTTGAGTTTATTCCTGAAAAAAAGTAGTATTATTTTTTGGTCCGCGTTTTAGCCGTGATAGGATATCGTTCGGGTGTTTCGACGCGCAGCAGGTCGTGCGCCCCAACCACGTTTGTGAATTCTTTTCGGGCTTCTTTCACCATTTCTTTTCCATTTGCATATCGTGGGGAAAAATGGGTGAGGAATAATTGTGCTGCTCCAATGCGTTGGGCGATTTCTCCCGCCATTCGTGCAGTAGAATGTTTGACTTCTTCTGCGCGTTCTTTTTCATTCTCCATGAAGGACGATTCATGAATCAGCACGTCAATTTTCATTTTTTTTAATTGGTCAATGTAATGCGTGTGCGGAAAAGTGTCCGTGATGTAGGCTATTTTTCCTCCGCGCAATGCTTTCGTGTAATCCATCACCTGCGCGGGTGTTATTTTTTTCTTGTTGTGGGTGATGGTTTCTCCTCGCTGTAATTTTCCCCATAACGTTCCTTCCGGTATTCCTAGTTTTATTGCTTTTGTTCGTTGGAATTCTCCTTCTTTTCCATTGGCTTCAAATACGAATCCGTAACACTTGCTTGAGTGGTTTAATTCCAATGCATGAATAGTGTATTCGTGGTGTTTCAGTAACACCCCTTCTTTAATCTCATGCGGAATAATCCTGAACGTTGGCAGAGCGTTAGCCAGTGCAACCGCTTGTTTTATTTTTTCCTCTATTCCTCGCGGGCCGTAAATGTGCAAGTCTTTTTTTCGCTCATGAATGGACATCGTGGCTACTAATCCCGGCAATCCTAATATATGGTCTGCGTGAAAATGGGAAATAAAGATATGTTCTACTTTCAGATAGGATAATCCCGTTCGCATCATCTGCTGCTGTACTCCTTCCGGGGTATCAAACAACAGCTGGTTTCCTCGGAAAAGGAGGGCCATGCTGCTTAAGTTGCGTTCCGTGGTGGGAGTGGAACAACTTGTTCCTAAGAATATCATTTCGATGCTCATACGCATACTTTTCCGCTCACCCCTTATAAACACCATTTTTTTTATTCTTTTTCGGCTTTCCTTTTTAAGACGGACAATCCTTACATTATTCTGTTCTACTCGATTTCCATGGCTCGTAAACAAACTCCCATGAAAGAAGAATCGGCCCCTCTTCACGTGGATGCCGAAGACCTTGCGGAATTGCAGATTCCTCTTTCTTTCAAGTCTACTTCGGATGTGGAAGTTCCCAAATCCCTTGTTGAACAGGTGATTGGTCAGGATAAGGCGGTTGAGATTATTCGGAAGGCCGCAGCCCAGAAGCGTAATGTTTTGTTGATTGGAGTTCCAGGCATTGGGAAAAGTATGCTGGCTCAGGCGATGGCCGAGATTCTTCCTGTTTCCCGTTTGTACGATGTTTTAGTCTACCCCAATAATGAAGACCAAAATAATCCCCGTGTCCGAGTGGTGCATGCGGGTGAAGGGAAGCATCTTATTCATTCCACTCGTCTTGAGGCGCAGAAGGCAGAAGATAACATGCGTCTTCTTGGATTGGTTTTCCCGTTAGGGTGGTTTCTTCTTTCATATATCATTTGGTCTATTGGTTGGATGCCCGATGTAGTGTATGCCGCTACTCTTATTCTGGGGGGTATTCTCATTTTTGGTTTTGCTATTGGTTCCCAAGTGAATCGTCCTACGGTGAAGCAGACTCCCAAATTGTTAGTGGATAATTATGCACGGAAGACGGCTCCATTCGCTGAAGCAACCGGTGCAAGAGCGGGGGCATTGCTTGGTGATGTGAGACATGACCCTCTTCAGAGTGGGGGTTTGGGAACGCCCGCTCATTTGCGTGTGGAGCCCGGCCTCATTCATCGTTCGAGCGGTGGTGTGTTGTTTTTGGATGAGATTGCCACGCTCTCCATGAAGTCCCAGCAGGAACTCTTAACGGCGATGCAGGAAAAAAAATACTCCATTACGGGTCAGAGTGAAATGTCGAGTGGTGCGATGACGCGTACCGAGCCCGTTCCTTGCTTTCCTTCTGGAACTATGATTGAAACGGAAAATGGTCCTGTTGCCATTGAGCAGTTAGTGGATGATCTGTTTTCCAATGCTCAGGAAATGGGTTCAGTAAAAAAAGAGGGAAATGTCGATGTGTTGGATTTGAATATTGATAGAATGGTGTGGGTACCAACCAATAAGAACGTGGTTCTCGATCGACTGGAAAGGGTTTATCGTCGTCCTTATACTGGAAAATTACTGAAGATTACCCTGGATGATGGAACTATTCTTTTGGCGACCCCCGAGCACCCCATCCAAACGCCAAATGGCTTTGTTAAAGCGCAAGAGTTGAAAGTAAATCAGTTGGTTGAAACCATGGATAGCATTATACTTAGCCGAGAAGATATAATTGGGACACCTATTTTGGAAAAGAAGAGGTTTTCAAGATGCCTGACTTAACAGCTAAAAAAATTATGGCCATTGAGGGAATAGACTATGCTGGGAACGTCTATAATCTCAAGACAAATTATGGCACTTATTTAGCTAATGGAGTCGCTGTTCATAATTGTGATTTTGTTTTAGTCGCCGCAGGCGGTTATAAGGATTTAGAAAATGTTCATCCTGCGTTGCGTTCGCGTATTCGCGGATACGGTTATGAAGTGTACATGAACACGGAAATGGATGATACTCCGGATAATAGGAAAAAGATTGTTCAGTTTGTTGCGCAGGAAGTAGTAAAAGATGGGAAGATTCCTCATTTTTCTAAGAGTGCAGTGGAAGTGATTTTGTTTGAGGCCAAGCGCCGTGCGGGTAGAAAAGAAAAACTCACTCTAAAGTTGCGTGATTTAGGTGGATTAGTTCGTGCTGCGGGGGATTTAGCAAAAGAGAAAGGCCACTCTCTTGTTCTTGCCGATGATGTGTATGAAGCACGCATATCGGCTCGTACATTAGAACAGCAGATGATGACGAAAGCGCTTGAGCAGAAAAAAGAATATGAAGTGTACAAGTCAACCGGTTTTGCCATAGGGAGAGTGAACGGTCTTGCCGTATCCGGTGACGGGGACGCAGGTCTTATTCTCCCTATTGAAGCGGAGATTGCTCCCGCGCAGAGCAGTGCGGAAGGTCGTCTTATTGCTACTGGAAAGTTAGGTGATATTGCGAAAGAGGCAGTGCAAAATGTTTCAGCATTGATTAAGAAACTCTCTGGGAAGGATATTTCAAAACACGATGTGCATATTCAGTTCCTTCAAACCTATGAAGGGGTGGAAGGTGATTCTGCCTCGGTAAGTGTGGCCACCGCCGTTATTTCGGCATTGGAAGGTATTCCCGTTAAGCAAAATCTTGCCATGACCGGCTCATTGAGTGTACGTGGAGAGGTGTTGCCTGTTGGCGGTGTTACCAGTAAAGTGTATGCTGCCGTAAAAGCGGGTTTCTCTGAAGTTATTGTTCCAAAAGCCAATCTTGCCGATATCGTATTATCCAAAAAAGAGTTGAATGGAATTAAGGTTATTCCTGTTTCCACACTCAAGGAAGTATTGGACCATTCTCTCGTTCGTGGAAAGAAAACGGATTCTTTCCTTAAGAGTTTGGGAAAGCTGGTTGAGTTTAATCTTGGTCATATTATTGGTGAAAAAACACTGCGATAATTCGTTCATCAATACTGATTATTTTTTTTGTTTTAGTTAGGCGTGTTTCCTTGTAAGAGTATTTTCCCATTATCCATTAGAAAATCTCCTCGCGTAATCAGTATTTTCTTATTCTTGAGTGTGAATTCCATTGCATCTTTTTCTTTTGATATTTTTTCTACTCGTCCCAACCATTTTCCGCTTTTGCTGTACACGGGCAATCCAACTAGTAATCGTGTAACGCGTTTTCGTATATCCAAAATGGATGTTGCTTTGTACACTCCAAAGAATACAAGGAATGATATGATTATGAGGAAAAGGAACCAGTTGAATGTCGTGCTTCCAACTAATACTCCTTTTGCTGTTCCTAACAATACCGCTCCCAGAATAACGGCGACCGTGGATAAGAGATACGTGTGAAGCAGGTATGCTCGTTTTAATTGCACGGCATCTGCTCCTTTTCCAAAAAGGAATGCGATTCCCGTGATGGTTCCAAACATGAGAATGAAGTCCACTCCTACTCCCATGCTTCGTATCATGGCAAGTAAGTCTCCTGTTTGGTAGAATGCATACGCGTCGGTTAGTAAGGGGGTGGCGGAAAACACTCCAAATGCAGCGAACATGATGCTTCCTACATAGAATGGAAAGCTTACTCGTTGTGCGCTAATCGAACTGGTTATTTCTTTTCCAACGTTCAACACTTTGTCTTCGACTCCAAATCCCTTCAGTATCAAATATACTCCTAAAATGCCCCCAACGAGCTGTAATCCTATTGTGGGAAGAAGCAAATACAATAATATCACGATTCCGGGAACCCCGAATGCGAGGCGTGCAAGGAACGGGTCCTTCAATGCTTCCTTAATTGTATAAAATGTGCTTTCTACTTCTCGTGCTTGTTTTACAATCACCGTATTCTTCGATAAGATGGGGGCCCTGCTTTGCAGTATTGGAATAATCTGGTCATCTTCTGCTCCATCTGTTACAAGTACGAATGCTTCTGCTTTGAATGTTTCAAGAAAACCATCGAGTTGTTCGTTTATTTTCACATCGCTCTCAAAACCAAACTTTTTGCTTCCAACCAGTGTAATAATTTCCACTGTCGCGTATTTTTCTTTCAGCTCATCATATCGTTGAATGGCCATAAATAAGCAGTTCGCGTCACTATCTTCAGGGTCGGCTAGGGCCAATTTGACTGCCGCGCGTAGGTTATCTTTCCTTCCGACGATGGGTCCGTCAATTCCTGCTTTTCTCCCAAAATCATTGTCCCGGTCCACACAAATGACGGCGAGCGCCTTTTCTTGCATATTAGAGTTAAAAAGGGGGGAAAATATTAACCTATGTGCCTTTTACGGTCTAAAAAAGAGGTTTTTTTGAGTATGGCGAAGCGTTTAGGAAAAGTGGAGTCCCATAAGCTCAAGCAGGCAATCTTTTCAGGCATCCTTCTGGTCGCCTTGCTAAGTGCCTATTTTGCTTGGCAGAATGCCACGAACCTAGCAGCAGTAGTGGGAGTAGGCGGTCTTCTCATTATTTTCATCATCGTCATCCGTCAATATGATTTCCTTCTTACTCTTAAGGAGTATGAACGTGCAGTCATGTACCGCCTTGGTCGAGTGAACCGTGTCGGCGGTCCGGGGTGGGCGCTTCTTATTCCTTTGTTTGAAACGTTTAAGATTGTGGATTTGCGTACCCAAACATTAGATGTTCCTCCTCAAACGGTTATTACGAAAGACAATGTGGTCGTGAAAATTGATGCAGTCATTTATCTTTATGTTAAACGGGATGCGTCCTCTGTTATTAATTCGGTGATTGAGGTAGATGATTATCGTCATGCCGCTACTCAGTTTGTTCAAGCCAAAATTCGTGATACGGCGGGCGGGCTTACTCTTTCGGAATTGATTTCAGATGTTGGGAAACTTAATTCGGAGTTGAGAAAAGAACTCGAACAGATTTCGGCCAGTTGGGGTGTTGCAATTGAGAGTGTTGAAATCCAATCATTGGATGTTCCCAAAGAGATTGAGGAAGCTTTTTCTCATCGTGCGGCTGCCGAACAGGCTAAACTCGCTCAAGTTCAGCGCGCATTGGGAATGCAGGCAGAGATTGATTCTATTAGGGAAGCGGCTCAAAAATTGGATGACAAATCCCTTTCCTATTTTTACATTAAAGCTCTTGAAGTATTGGGGCAGGGTGCTTCAACCAAGTTTATTTTTCCTCTTGAGTTGAGTGCGTTGATTCAAAATCTTTCAGAGAAAACAAAGAAGGCTCATTCCAAGAGGGAATTGGAGAATGTTTTCGAGCAGTATGCTCCTATTCTCCATACGCTGGTTGGGAAAGCAAAGAAAAAGAAGTCAAAGAAAAAGTAGCCAAGGAAAAAGAAGCCAAAGAAGCAGGTTCTTCTTCGTTCCGTTTTTTTTCTTTTTTCTTATTGGGAATGATTCATGTGAACAGCCACAGGTAACTTTCAATCATCGCCGCGCCCCATAATAATACAACCGCAATTCCAATCAATGCGGCTGCGTCTTTTGCAATGGTTTGAAATTCATTGGTGCGGTACACTTGCTTGCTCATGCTGGCGGAAATGATTCCTCCTGCAATCGCTCCGATATAATACGCCACGATTTCAGGTATCCCGTGTGGAATAAATCCGATTCCGTGATAGATTCCGTATGCCATTGCAAAAACAATAGAAAAGATGTCATGCACGGGTGCCATTGCGAGTGATTGTGCGGCGATTTTTCCAATTACTGTTCCAATAATGCTCGCGTTCCAGCTGATGAGAAATAACGCTCCTTCTCCGAATAGGAATGAGAACAAAATGGCAAGCAATAACACAGTCGCATTATTGGCAAAAAGGAACTGGGCAATTCCCCAAAAATCACCTCCTCCTGCGGGTCCGCTCTGCGACCCTCCTACGTTCATTCCTGAAATGCTTACTACGTTTCCTGTTCCCGCGCTGTCTCGTAATTGGGCTATTCCCAATAATTGTCTTTCCTGTTCCGCGAATACGCTGTCCCGTGTGGGGAATTCTCCACAAATATTTCCTATCACGCATCGCAACGGCTCCGTTCCTGGCAGAATAATATACCATGTCATATACGCCAGTATTAATCCCAGAAAGAACCAGCTGTAAATCTTAATCAAATCAAAGTGCCGTTCGAGGAACGTTCCCGGATTTCCGGGTGATTGTGCTTCTTCATCTTCTTCCTGCATTAGTGTTCGTCGAATAATGGGTTCGGCGGCAATGACGATGAATGCGAGTGTTAGAATAGATGCGGAAAATGGGAATATGAAATAGGCCAGCCACATTCCTACGATAGCGAAGAGGAATGCGACTAGCATCATGTAATGCGGTTTTTCCCTTGCTACACTGCTGGGGAGGAGGGTTTCGAGCACCATTGTTCCAAGGGCAGGGCGCGTGTATTTAAAACCATTGTGCCGGTTTTCTCTTTATTCAACCCCTTATTGGATGTAAGATATATGTCGCGCAAAATCGTTTTTCCAGGTGAACGTTTGACGGTTGAAGAGGAATATGCTCCCGGCTATCATGCGTTTTCCGATGAGGATGGTAATGTTTCTTCTTCCATTGTAGGAGAAGCCTCTTTTGATGAGGAATCTCGTGAAGTTCATGTGAATCCTACGCGCAATCAGCATGTTTCGATTGATGTGGGAACAATCGTATACGGTCGTGTTGCGTTGGTGAAGGACGCAGTTGTTATTCTTTCCATTGGCCGTGCGGAAAAGAATGGGGAAAAGCGCGCCATTCATGACGCAAGCGCGGTATTGGGAGTAGCGCGTGCTTCGCGTGATTTTATTCGTTCCCTTAAGGAGCATTATAAGATTGGGGATATTGTCAAAGCAAAAGTATCCAGCATTACTCCTTATTCGATTGAGGTTTCAACGAATGAGAAGGGGTTTGGCGTGATTTGTTCTCGTGATGAGATTATTCAAAAGACAATTGCCGGCGGAGAAAAACTGCCGGTTAATCCGGTTGTGAGTATGCTTGAGGGAGAGTGAAAAAAGTATGGAAATCGAATTCATCAAGAAGCAAGCCCGTCATGTCGAGTTCAAATTGTTAGGTGAAACGCACACGTTTGCTAATTTGTTAAAGTCTCATCTTATGGACGACCCTTCGGTTGAGTTTGTGGCGTACAAGTTAGAGCATCCTATGGATAAGGATGCATTATTTGTTATCAAGACGAAGGAAAAGGATGCTAAAAAAGTTCTTCTCGATGCTGCGAAGAAGGTAGAAGAGGACGTGAAGGACTTGCAGGGTGCATTAGACAAGGCGTTGAAGTAATCATTTTTCTCCGAACACGTCTCTTTTTTAATGCCTCGGGTTTCGTTTACATTTAATGTCTTTCCAAAAAAAGAAATCAGTCTGGTCGCGTCTTGATCCTTTCACCTATGTGGAGGAGTACGCCATGCCCCTTCTCAATCCGTGGAATAATGAAATTCTCTCATGGATTATTTACATTGCTTTTTCTTTTCTTTTTGCCTATCTCTTGTATGCTCTTTTCGGTTTTGTTCTTCAAACAGCGTCTCCTCTTGTAATTGTCGTTTCGGGCAGTATGCTTCCCACCCTTGCGCGTGGTGACGTAGTATTGTTGCAGGGAATAGATGGTATTTCTCTTGACGCACCGGAGGTAGTGTTGGACGGAATAGATGTTTCCCATTCTTCTCTTCAGGATTTAGCGGATATCCAGCTTCTTCCTTCTGGAGAATGGCGTATTGAATTTAAGGGAACGAATCAAACCATTCTAGTCCCGCCGCGTGGAACGAGCAACATTGTAGTGTATGCTTCTTCCTACAAGAATATTGAAATCATTCATCGTGCCGTGGTAAAAATAATGTCGGATGGGCAATACTATCTTCTTACGAAGGGGGATAACAATCCTTCTTTGGACCAGGATTGCGGGGACGTTTCGACGAAGTATTTTCCTGAGGAAAGTGCCATTCACACTATTACGCAAAAGTCCTGTCCTTCTCCTTATCCCGTTCCCCTTTCGGATGTTAAAGGAAAAGCCCTCTTTTGGATTCCTTTTATTGGCTATGTGAAATTGGTTATTGTGGATGGGATTCCTTCTTTTTTTAGGTAGGGTTTATATCATTCCCGTGTGTTCTTACTTTATTGAGTTCTCGTACGTAGAATAACCGGATATAGGGGGTTGGTTATCCATGATGGAATTGGTGATTGAGCGCGCAGAAGTATTGAAGCGTAGTGTGGATGCGATTGCCGTGCTGATTGATGAGGCCGAGTTCGAGGTCTCAAGTAAGGGTCTTTCTCTCAAAGCAACAGATCCTTCCCAGATTTCGATGGTTGATTTTGAGTTTGAAAAATCCGCGTTTAAGAAATTTCATGTGGATAACACGTTGCGTATCGGGTTGGATTTAGAATACCTCAATCAAGTCATGTCTCGTTCTAAACCAAATGATGAGGTCATGTTAAAGTTGGATGATGATTCTTCTAAACTTATGATTACGTTCAGGGGAACATCCACCCGCACGTTCTCCGTTCCCTTAATCGATATTTCTTCTGGGGAGCTTCCCAATCCCAAGATTGAGTTTGATGCGATGGTGAAAGTGAAAGCAGGGGTGTTGCAGGACGCGTTGAAGGATGCAGGGCTGCTTTCGACGCATCTCACGCTTGGGGCAAAGATGGATTCTTTTTTTGTGAAGGCTGTTTCTTCTAAAGGGGAATTGATGAATGAAACTTCCAAAGGGAGTGATTCTCTTCCCGATTTGAGCGTGAAGAAGGATTGTTCTTCCATGTTTCCGTTGGATTATTTGAGTGATATGCTCAAGGCCGCGGGCGGTGACACGGACGTATTAGTCAAACTCAAGGAAAACGCTCCCGTTGAAATTAATTACAAGATTGGCGATGCCAAGATGCGTTACTTTCTTGCTCCGCGCATTGAGAGTGCGTAATCATTTCATTTTTCTCACTTTGGGCGTTTGATCCACGCAATGCTCACTACCAATCCGGCTATCATGTCCACGAGAAAGTCTTGCATCGTGTTAGTTAAACCCCCTTGGAAGTCCGTTCCCCGCAGAAAGTCAGATGAAAACTCTCCTAACTCCCATACCGCTCCTAGTCCCAAGCTGAATAGTATCATTCCCACTACAATCAACAAGGGAGGGGCTTCTTTCAATAATTGCGGGTAGGCTTTTTGCATTAATACGAGTGCGCTTACTGCAAGGAATACGCTTGTCGTGTAATGCGTGGTAATGTCCCATCCGGGTATGGTATGATAAAAGTCGAATCCCAATCCAAGGAGGTTATTGAACACGAGTAATAATGAAAAAAGAGCATCCATCCATTGCCCCGTGTTTCCCAAAAAGTGTTTGCATACATAATATGCGATTCCGCTTGCTCCTAAACTCATGAGGAGTATTCCCACCATTTCCCATTTTCCATTGAGTGCAAAATAGAGTATTCCTGCTCCCAGCAGGGCGCGTAACCCCCATCCGAGTGCATGTCCTTGTTTTTCCACCTGTTTCACCCTCTTTTCTTTTAACGTTCAGCCTGCCTATAATAGTTTGTATGATGGAAACGCAGGACATTTCTTCCTTCAAGCGTACGATTGATGCGATTGCTTCTTTCATTTCAGAGGGGAATTTCCGCTTCTCCGATAAAGGGATTAGTTTGCGTGCCGTTGACCCTTCTCAAATCGTATTAGTGGATTGTTTTATTGAAAAGAGTGCTTTTCAGAAATACGAGTTGGAGCCAAACTATATTGGGTTGGATGTGGTAGAATTGTCGCGCATGCTGGCGCGTTCGTTAAACAACGACAAACTAGTTTTAGATGTGGATGATAGTGAGCTTCATCTCAAACTGGAGGGGGATTTTTCTCGTTCTTTCCACTTGCCTCTTATCGATGTTTCCGAACCCGATAAAGAACTCAGGCTTCCTTCGCAGAATTTTGATACGCATGTGGAGATAAATGCTCGTCTCTTTAAGGAAGCATTGAAAGATGCTCTTATTTTTGGTAGCACAGTCGTGTTGAAAGTGAAAGATTCTCATTTTGAGATGGAGGCGCGTGGCAGTCCGGGTATGCTCAAAACGGTATCAACTCAATCCAAACTTATTTCAATCAACAAGGGAACGAATGCCGTGTCAAAGTATTCTCTTAATTTTCTTTCAAATATTGTAAAGGAAGCGGACAATGATTCCACTATTTCGCTTGAGTTTAAGACGGATTCCCCGATGCGCATCACCTATCCAATAGGAAAGACCAAAATGCAGTACTACCTCGCGCATATGATATTGTAGTTTTTTTTGTTTTCCTATTTTTTTTCTTTTCTTTTTATTATTGGCGCTTTCCTTCCATTAGGTTTAAGGGAGTGCAGCAATGCATATTATTCTATGATTCCCATTTCCCAATTGCAGTTTGCCAGAAAATATCCTTTTTCTTCGAGTGCTAAACAAACCATTCGGCATCTTTCTCCTAATTTAGAAGACGTAGATTCGTCTCTTTTCTCGAGTGCGGGGGAATGGATTCTCGCATTGGGTTCTGCTTCTTCAAAAAATCGTCGTGCATTTGTTGAGCATCATTTTGCTCAGCGTGAAATTTCGTATTCCGAATTTCTTACTCGTGATATTCTTGTTTTTCCTCTCATTAAGGTGCTTCTTTCATGTATGGGCAATCCTGTATTGTATGAGCGTTTTGCCATGCTGATGGGGGACCTTACGTTTGAATACTTGGCGAGTGAGAAAGACCGCTCCTCGGCAATAATTGAATTAGCTCATGAATTAGGTTATCGTATTGAATTTTCTCATATGGAGGATAAGCCCGTTTTTCATATTTCCTTATCTCAATATCTTGCTTTTCCATTGAAGGATGCCCAGCTTCATTTGGTGAATCAGCCTGTTCATAAAGGAGTAATACGTGCGGACGTGAATACGACTGCGCGTTGGCTTGCGGAAGGGGTTCATGCTATTGTTCGGGAGTCTCTTCCGGTTGAAGTAAAAGGTCTTCCTTCTTCTATTTTGTCAGCCGCCGCTGCTATTCGTGAAAATCTTAACGTGCTTCGTTCGCAGGAATCTCGTTCTCTTCCTCATGGGGTTATTCTGGATGCTTTTCCTCCTTGTATGGAAAAGTTGCATGGGGAAATTATTTCCGGGGGGAATATTCCGCATATGGCTCGTTTTGATTTGGCTACTTTTTTGATTAATATTCACATGCCATTAGACGATATTATGTCTGTTTTTTCCAAAGCGTCTAATTTTGATGAGCATGTTACACGTTATCATGTGGAGAATCTCTCTGGAAAATCATCAGGTAAGAAGTATTCCGTTCCTGCTTGCTCTAAAATAAGGGAGCACGGATTGTGCGTTTCCCGTACATGCAATGTGGGTCATCCTCTTCAGTTTTATGAACGTGAATCCGTATTTGAAAAAGATAAGAAAGAAGAAAACGATTCGGTTGGAAAAAATCCTATTGTCCCGACGGCCACGCGTTCATAATGCTTGTTTTTTCCACGTATTTTTTCCTCATCCATTTCCATACCCGGTCAATATAGGGAGTAATACTTGCTGTTAGGAGGCTTCCTCCTAGGATGTATATCCAGTCATTCAAAACGATTTCTTTTGTTTTAAAAACCGGATCAAGGAATGGAACATACACGGCTATTAGCTGCAACCCAAATGATGCGAGTACTGCGAGAATGAGCCATTTGTTAGTGAAGGGCGAGCATTCCAGAATGCTTTTTCCTTCCTGTCGTGAATTGAATACGAGTAATAATTCAAACACAACAAGTGTAGTAAATGCGAGCGTTCCGGCATAGGCTGTATCCCGTTGCAGTCCATACAGGTACATCCCGAGTGTTAGTGTTGTTCCCATAATAGCTGATATTACAATGAATGATTTCATTCGGTCGAGTATTCCTTCTTCTTTTGGTCGTGGTTTTCGCTGCATCACGTCTTTTGCCGGTGGATCTTCTCCTAGTGCCAGTGCGGGTAATGCATCCGTTGCGAGATTAATCCATAACAGTTGAATGGGGGCCAATATTTCTCCTATTTGGAGGAAGAATCCCAGTGACACGACGAGTATTTCGGCCAAGTTTGCAGCAAGTAAATATCGTACAAATCCTTGCAGGTTTTGGTAAATCGTTCTTCCTAATTCTACTGCTTTTACAATTGTTGCAAAATTATCATCGCGCAATACCATGGCGCTGGCTTCTTTTGCTACATCGGTTCCCTTTATTCCCATGGCAATTCCTATATCGGCTCGTTTAATGGCAGGCGCATCATTCACTCCGTCTCCTGTAACCGCGACTACTTCCCCCATTTTTTGGAGTTGTTCGACAATCTTGTATTTGTGTTCCGGGTCCACTCGTGCGAATAGTGCATGGGTATGAACGGCTTCTCTGAAATGCATTTCATCCATTTCATTCAATTCTTGTCCGGTAATGGCGTTTCCTTTCAATCCTAATTTTTCGGCGATGGCTTTTGCCGTAATCGGGTGGTCTCCCGTTATTATTTTCACTTTTATTCCTGCTTCTTGGCATTGGTGAATGGCTTCTCGTACTTCTTCTCGGGGTGGGTCGCGTAATGCTTGTAATCCTGTAAAAGTAAGTTCCTGTTCCGGTTCAGATGGAACAATCTTCGTTTTGCGGTAAGCAAATCCTAATACGCGGTACGCGCTTTTGGATAATGTTTCCGTCTGTTCGAGGATATATTGTTTCTTTAAGGGAGTAAGCGGAACGGCTTGTCCATGTTCCCAGATGGATTGGCAGTGTTCTAATACCATTTCAACTGCCCCTTTCATGTACGTGTGATAACTTTCATTGTCTTGGCATACCACGCTCATTCTTTTTCGTTCACTTGTAAAAGGAACTTCTTTCACTCGTGAATATACGTTTGCTATTTCTCCTTTGTGTGCGGATACGAGCATGGCTCCTTCTGTTGGGTCGCCTAATATTTTCTCTCCCGCGATATCATATTGTGCATTATTGCAATACACTCCCCCTTCTAATGTGAGCATTCCTCCCGAGTTTTTTTCTAGTTGTACGCGCGTATCATTCCATTGGATTTCTCCTCGTGGACTGTATCCTACTCCCGTTATACGATATAATTTTTCATCCGCATACAGGTATTCGCACGTCATTTCATTTTTTGTTAGTGTTCCTGTTTTATCCGAGCAAATAACGGTAGTTGAACCCAGTGTTTCTGCGCTGGGTAAGTGTTTAATGAGTGCATTTTCTTTTGCCATTTTTTGGATGCCTAATGCTAACGTGATTGTGGTGATTGCAGGTAATCCTTCTGGGATGGCCGCCACTCCTAGTGATATTGCAAGGAGCAGCATTTCGACAATGTTCCTTCCCTGCACAAAATATCCCAGTATGAATAACAATACCATGATGACGAGCACTCCTTTCGTCATTTGTTGGGCTAACACTCCTAAGTGTTGTTTGAGTGGGGATGGTTCTTCTTCTACTTCCTGCATTTTTTGTGCAATTTTTCCAAATTCTGTTTTCAATCCCGTAGCAATGACTACTCCTATTCCTCTTCCCCGTACAACGGATGTATTGGCGTATCCGCAGTTTTTTCTGTCGGCGATTCCTGCTATTCCTTGAATACGGTCTGTTCGTTTGCTCACCGGATTGCTTTCTCCTGTAAGAATCGCTTCATCTACTGCCGTTTCAATCGCTTCAATAAAGCGGATGTCGGCCGGAATTTTTGTTCCTTCTTCTAATTGGACAATGTCTCCCGGCACAACAGTTATTGCATCGATTTCTTCCCATTTTTCATTTCTTCGTACCGTTGCGCGTAATGCTCCCATTTTTTTTAATTCATCAATTGCTTTTTCTGCCTTAAACTCTTGTAAAAATCCTAGCAGTCCATTAAGTATAACAATAGCAAAAATAGCCATCGTATCAATCGTGTCTCCTACTAGCCAGGATAGTATTCCTGCCGCAATGAGAACCAATACTAATAATTCGGTGAATTGTCCAATCAATAATCCTATTACATTGATTTTTTTTTTGAGTGTGATCGTATTTTTTCCATATTCGCTTAATCGTTGTGCTGCTTCTTCATGAGTCAATCCTTCTTTTCTTGTTTGGAGACGTTGAATGGTTTCCTCGGGCGATCGTGCGTAATACAAAGGTGCATTTCCTTCCTGCACGGGTAACGTCATTCTTGAACCGGAGTTTTGGCGTATATAAACCGCGTCTTTGATGGATACAGGCAATGCAAGAGGAAAGGTAATAACTCTCTTCCTTCTTACTACTAGTAAAGGGGGTTCATCGAATATGCTGGGGTTGGGCGTTGAGCGCACATGGATGAAGGGTCTTTTTCAGTCCTATTACCATTCGCATCCTGTTAATCCGCCCTATGATGTTTCACGTAGAGAATTCGGTCATGGTTCTTTTAAGAAAATTGACACGCGTCATCTTTCATTTGATACTACTGCTGAGTTCAATGCTTTTCTCCAAAATGTTTCTCCTCTCTATATTTCGGCTTCCGCTTCTCAATTTCTTAATCCTTCTGCTCAACCCATTTCTTCTAAAGGATTGATTGGAAGCGACCTTATTTATGAGTTTGATGCGGATGACATTCCCTCTCCCTGCAAAGAAATACACGATTCGTGGAAATGTGTGCAGTGTGCTGCTGTTGGAAAGGGGCATGTGAAAAAATGTCCTTATTGTGGCCATGGAACACAATTAGATGAATGGGTGTGTTCTTCTTGTTTGTCCTCAACAAAAGAACAAACGTTTTCCTTGTTAAACGTCTTGCAGGATGATTTTGGTTTTACTTCAAACGATTTACGCATTAATTTTTCTGGCAGCAAGGGCTATCATGTTCATGTCTCCTCTCCATCTATTTTTTCATTGCCAAAATCGGCTCGTATCGAGTTGATGGATTATCTTTCTCTTCATGAGTGGGATGTGGCCAGTGCTGGATTTTTTTTTGATGGTAAACAATTTCACTGCCCCAAAATGAATCATGCAGTAGGACTTGCGAGTCGTTTATTGAATGAGATACGCAATAAATTGGAATTTGGTTCGATTGAAGAATGGGCTGTTCTTTCAGGAACCATTCCTCGTGTACTCAAACCTTTTCTGTTGGATAGGGAACGGTTGCTCCGTGATGTATCTGCTGGAGTGCTTCCTCCTCTTCCCGGAAAAAAGACGGAATCCTTTTGGGGGAATGTTCTTTCTTCTCTTTCGTTGCGTATTAAGCTTAATATTGACCGGCAGACGTCGGGGGATATTTACAAGCTCCTCCGCGTACCCGATACGTTGCATGGAAGCACAGGATTCGTATCCAAATCGCTTTCTCTTGAAACGCTTTCCCCGTTTGACCCATTTGTTGATGCAGTAGCCTTTTCTCGTTCGATTAAGCGAAAGGTTTTTGTTAAAACAAGTCCCATGATTAGAATAGGGGATGAAACTCTGGACCCCTTGAGTGAAAAAGAGGTTCTCGTTTCAGAGAGTATGGCAGCCTATCTTGTTGGGTGGGGTGCTGCCACATTAAGGTAGTATCGGAAAAGGGGTGGAAAAAAGGATGGCATTCGATTTCGAGGAAATGCGGCGCATCTACCGGCTAGAGAAAAGTACGGCTCGTCTCGTGGATGTTCCGGAGGATTTTTTCACTCTTCTTCACACATTAGTTGAGGATGAGCGCAAAAAGTATTTTGATTCTTTGAATGATTTGAATACGACTCGTGCGCGTGATTTTGGAAATTTGAAAAAGCTCGTAGATGAATGGTTTGTCGTGCGTGAAAAAAAATTACTGAACACGGTTCTTGTTTCCGCACAATTAGGAGAAATGGATCTTGCGCATCTCACGGTAGAGGAAAAAAGACTCTTCACGCAATTGTATGATACTTTGCGTGCGCACCGAAACCTTACGCAGAGCATATTAGATGCGAATAGTGCATTTGTTGGGATGGTTTCTCTTCCTGTTGAAAACGAAACCATTTCTCTTTCAAATAATTCTTCTATTGCACACAATATTCCGCTTTCTAATTCATCTCCTCTTTCTCATTCCGCTTCTTCTCCTTCTTCCGCTCACTCTCAATCCGCTTCTTCTTCATCTTCTCTTGCTATTCTATCAGTGCGTATTCTATCTGAAATTCCTTCGTTCGTTGGAACGGATTTGAAAGAATATGGTCCTTACAAAACGGGAGAAGTCGTATCGCTTCCTTCCAAGATTGCCCAATTATTTATTTCCCGCAAGTTAGGGGAGAGCGTTGTATAACAAGGCGTTTATAATCGTTTGTCTTCCTTTCTTTTCCATGTCTCCGGTTTCTCGTCGTCCATTTCAACACGATCGTTTTTCACGCAGTCGTTCGAGCGGATTCAAGGGAAACACGCATACTGTTTCAGCAGCGCCTAATCTGCGCAACCAGCATGTAAAAAAATGGCCGCAGGTTGGAGAAATTGTTATTGCACGCATCGATAAAGTATTGGATTATGGTGTTTTTTGTGCGCTATTAGAATATGAGGGAGCAACGGGTTTTGTTCACATTTCCCAAGTCGAGAGTGCATGGATTAAGAATATCCGCAACCATGTCAAAGAAGGACAGTTGCGCGTTGCATTAGTACAAAAAGTGGATTTGGAAAAACTTCAAATCGACTTGTCATTAACCAAGGTTTCAGAGAGGCAGCAGCGATTGCGTATTGAAGAATACAAACAACTTGAACGAAATAAGAAATTAGTTGAAGTGATGGCCAAAACGCTGAACAAGAGTCTAGGGGAAGGCTGGTCCATAGTAGCAGAACCCTTGATTAAAATGTACGGTTCTCTTCCTCTGGCGTTTGAAGCCATTGCAATGGATGGTGCATCAGCAGCTGAAGGAATTGCTAAAGAATGGATTCCCATTCTCGTGGAAACGGTTCAAAAAAATGTTCGTCCTACTGAAAAAGAAGTGAAAGGAACACTATCCATTGCGTGCACGGCTCCTGACGGTGTTGAGCGTGTGAAGTCCGCTTTATTGAGTGGGGCAAAAGGGGTGCATAACGCGAATGTGTGCTATTCTTATTTGGGTGCAGGAAAATATTTGGTAAAAGTTATTTCATTTGACTACAAATTAGCAGAGAAAGCCCTTGCTTCCGTTCAGGAAAAGGTTCAGAAAAACATTGGTTCTTTTGGCACGATGTCTTTTGTCCGGCAGGAGGCGTGAGATGTCTACTCAAGTTTTGTTATATGAAAAGCCTCCTTCTAAAGAAGGAATTGTATTCATCGGGCTTCCAGGAATAGGGTTAGTTGGAAAAATCGTGGTGGATTATTTGGTTAAGGAACTCAAGCCCAAGAAGATTGGGGATATTTTAAGTGATTCTTTTCCTCCTGCGGTTATTACCAAAGCAGGAATAGCGGATTTATTCAAAGACCATGTGTATTATCTCAAACAGGATGGAAAATCCTATTATTTTGTTGCCGGTCCTGTTATTCCTAATTGGGATCAGGGTGCTACCATCGTAGACCAGTATGATTTCTCCCGGACCCTTGTTGCGGCATTCAAAGAGTTGAAAATTAATTCCATTTGTACGATTGCCGGGCTGAATGTTGGAGAGGAGCGCATGAAAATAACACCGCATGTAATCGGAGCGGCTACGGACAAGGCTACATTAGAGCAATGGACAAAAAGAGGAATAAAACCCTCCGCGGAAGGAACCATTTTCGGTCATGCGGGGTTGTTATTAGGAATTGGGAAAATGCAGGGCATTCCCGGCGTATGTTTGATGGGAGAAACATCCGCCCGTTTAGTGTACGGTGACCCCGGTGCGTGCAAAGCAGTATTAGATTTGATTGCTAAAACGTTTGGTTTCAAACTCAAGATGGATAAAATGGATGCGGAAGCGAAAGAAATAGAAAAAGCATTCCAAAAACTATCCGAAACAATGCAAGCGGACGAGAAAGGGGACCATGGACTGCATCTTCCGTATGTGCGGTAATGGTTAATAATCCCTTGATTTATTTTCAAGGATGAGTCGAACAAAACCAACTCCTCCTCATTCAACCCGTGCGATTCATGATTCGGGGTGGCGCAGAGTAGTGTATCGTGGCAGGAAACTGTTGTGGAAGATTCAATATCCTACTCATACGATGTCCATTCTTGGGCGCGACTACTCTGTTCCAATGGCCGTATGCGGGCTGAAACGATTTGGGTCCATTGATATGAATATTGCCGAATGGAAGAATTACACCCACTATTTCCAGCATGTTCCGCCTGCCTTTCGGAAGTATTTTGCTCCCATTCAAACTATTCGGCGCAGAAAAGGGAACGTATTCCTTGGAATGGAAGCGGTGCGGAATGATGATGGAACCATTTCCCAAAGTTTGGAGCATTTTGGGAAGGTACGCGACCCCGTATTTTGGAACCACTTTCATCGGCTGGTTGAATGGTTGATTAGCCGTGGAATTCCCTTCTTTGATATTCGATCCCCCAATTTTCTCGTGCAGAAAAAATCGGGGGGACTTATTCCCGTGCTTATTGATTACAAGACGGCGAGTATGAACTACTACCTATTTCGACCTTGGTACCTTGTTCCTGCGCTCCGTGCAGATTTTATGCGAAAACGATTATTGTCATTGGAAAAGCAGTACTGGGAAATATGATTCTGATTAAAATCAGACTAAAATTCCCAGTACGCTCAACACGAGCATTGCTCCTAATCCCGCGAGTCCAAATATGGCGCTCACAATCAACGATGGCCAGAAAGGCAGTTGCACATTAAACACGTATACTAAAATTCCCCATCCGAGTAATCCTAAAACCGTATTCACAATCACATTCTTGAGAAAATATAACACGATTAGTGCTACGATGACGAATGCAATTCCTATTCCTAACCATCCCCAGTTTCCTAATAGGGAAGAATTAATCGTCTCCATCGCCTGAAGAAAGAGTGTCATACTCATTTCCTAATTATTTTCCAATTAAAAACCCCCTTGTATCACTGCCCCTCATATAAAGCATTGGCACGTTTTCATAGTATGGCATTGCAATTCACCGATATTCAAAAGACCATTTGCCAGTCCTTGTTAAACGGTCCCATGAGTTTGGAAACGATGGCGGAACGCACGCATCATAGCCAGACGGAATTACAAATAGAATTGAAGCATTTGATGCAACTCAAACTGGTTACTCTGGAGGGGGTTCCTCCATTATACATTCTAAAAGAAGAAGTGGTTCAAGAACTTAAACGGCGTAAGGGAATTGAAGCGGATGATGATAATCCATTCCGTGTTCGTATTCTTATCGAGGTGCAGGGAATAGAAGAAGAACTTGTTAAGCGCCAAGTTGACAAAATTATTGACAATTTACGGAAGGAGCCCTTTTTCAAAATCTATGCTTCCACGATTGAGCCGATTGAGAAAGTAGAAGACAAGTATTCTACATTTGCCGATGTAAATTTGTCCGTGCGTGATTTTAGAGGCCTAGTACGATTGATGTTCTTCTACGGTCCTGCTTCTGTTGAAGTAATAAAACCCCAGAAGATTGTTTTTGAATTAGATGATTTCCAGAATGGACTTGTGGATATGACTGAAATGGTGCATGCCTATGCGGATTACATTATGGGATTGCTCAGCAGGAAAAAAGTAGAAGAGTTCAATGCCCAATTCTATCAAGGAATG
>JAZDJQ010000009.1:0-36191 GCA_043803765.1 Candidatus Iainarchaeum sp.
GGAGGGTTCGTGGGTTCCCGCTCGAGCGGGAACCAAGAAAAACAAGCACTCCTAAAGGCACTAACCTACAATTTGGAAATAATCAACCGAAAAATCACTTTAACGATTAACTTCCTCTAAAAGAGGAAGTCAACAGAGCCCGTAACGTGTACAACCTTTAGAACTTTAGGTGGTCCTTATTCGAGCGGTGACTATCTTATCTCAGTTTGTACATATGAGTATGATGAAGATGGAAAGTTGACGTGGTCGGATTGCAGACATGAAACACAGAAAAGACCTGTAGATTCGGGAATTTGTGGAGCGAGTGACGGGCATGCATCGGCTGATATAGTGTGCAAGCCCCCAGTATTATCAAAAAACTAGACAATACGGCTTTTTTTGGATCCCCCCTGCCAATCCAAAACAAGTTTGATTGCCGCGGTATGCAAATCAGGAATGCCCCCTTTCCTTATTTTCCTCCAATGAATAGCAAGTTCGGCCAATTGCTCATCTCCATCCTTTCCCCCTTTTGGAGAAAAACCATACGTTCGCTGCAACCAATCACTCCATATTTCTTGACTGGGCAACCATTCCAACAATTGCATGGCTAAACTCTCAATATCTCTCAACTGGTTAGGAGAACGAGCATTCATCAACATGAGTTGAAACGAATCATTCTCATTAAGGGGAATAACACCTGGCGTATCAAACAAGTATATTCCTTCACGCAACCGTATTCTTGAACGACCGCGAGTAAAACCAGCCTGCTTGGAAGTAGGAGCGGCATGCCTCCCCGCAAGCGCATTGATTAAGGATGATTTCCCTGCATTAGGATAACCCACCACGGCAACATTTCCTCCATCCTTTAACATTGAAAAGATGAGACTGCGCAATCGAATAATATTACGCTTGGGAAGAGCCGAAACTAACACAATTGGAATTTCTTCACTCAACCAGTCCTTTACATCAGGCTTTTTACCCATTAACAAATCCATTTTATTCAACACGAGAATGAAAGGAATTTTTTTCCTCTTCAACCAATTCTCCATATCCGAGACACGCATCATCTGAGGAAAACGAGAATCAATCACCACCAAAACAAGATTGGCTTCTTTCAACGCATCAAAGGCCTGGCGGAAAAAGGAAGACATAGCAAGATAGTAAAATCAAAGGAGTTTTAAATGACCGGTGTATCGTTGAATTTCATTTTCATTCCCAGGACCAATACCAACACACGTTTTCGTTCCAGGAAGGACTTGCGTGTGGCCTGCATCCGTAATGAGGGAAGCAGGAAAGTGTTTCTTCACTTGTTCAAACAACAGCACTAATTCCTTTTCACTATTCACTTTTACCACGATCTTTTTCATTCCCTCATCTAACCATTCTTCCCATACACTGCCGTATTTTCTTTCCTGGGATTTTAGAAAAGCAGAAATAGACGCATGAGCGCACTGCGCAGCAATCTTACCCTTACTCATTTTCAAATCATTTCGTACGACAAGAAACTGGACGTGTGACATGATACTCTAAGGTAGTGCATGAGTAATTAAAAAAGAACGCTTATGCACTCGGACGAGAAATCTCCGTATCCACGGAAGAAGTAACATTATCCCCTTTCAAAATGGTTGCCATCCCCTGACGAGGAGTTTCTTCCACTACTTGCACCCCTGAAGGAGATTCCTCATCGGAAGAAGAACCCTTAATGGAACGCAATGTAATCGTCTTAGTCGTTCCGTTATCCTCCCACAAAGAAGAAAACTTCACAGGAGAATGCATATCCAACCAAATCACACGCTCGGTAGGGTGCTCATACCCCTTCAACGAGAATGCACGATTATATTCTAAGAGAGCACGCCCGCCCTGAATAGAATGCAACGCGAACAAAGGAGAACCATTCTTCAATGTCTCAAACGTCTCCCCCTCATTAATCGTAACCGATTTGGACTCTTTCCTCTTCTGAAAAGGAGGCTTCCAGTCCTGGGACAATGACTCAATCTCGATAACGGCCTGCATAATTCACTCAACCCCTCTATCATTCCAACCCTGCTTTACGCATCGGAGGATTAACGTTTCTCATGTATTTAATGGTTCGCTACATATGGCGAGAACCCTTCCAAAGGTGTTTAAATGATAAAAGGAGCCCTCTCCAACATGGGGTTCTTTCAATTCTTAGAAAATGTTATCACTCACATTCGAGGAGTACAAGAAAAACAGGAACGGATAGGAAACACCATCCGAAAACAGGCAAAGGGAGAAATCCCTCATAATGGAAACGAACCACTATTCATCGAAAACACACTAACTCATTCCATTCAAAAAAAAATGAATGATGGAAAAATTGCGGGCGTGGATTCGGGATTCGCAGGACAATCATTCTATACAATGGATATTATGATGCTGCGGGCAGCAGGAGCATGTTTCACATACGAAAACGGGGTCATGACGAAAGCGGAATACGAACCCGAGAGTTTTTCACTGCCTCAACCCATTGTAAACGGACAAGGATTGGAACGAGAGGATTTTCACAAATTCGTTTCCCTTACACGACTCCAAGCGGAAACAGAAAACGCGATACAAGTAATACAAAAAATGAAACCGGATGTGTGCTTCATGGATGGAAGCCTCATTTTACACCCGGCTGATAAACCCGGAAGCGATTCCCCACTCAAAAAAGAATATGAAAAAACCATTTCAGGATTTGTAGAATTGTATAAAACAGCATTACAAAAAAAATGCATGCTGATAGGAGCAATCGAAGACAGCCGCTCTACTCGATTAAGCGAATGGATACAAAAAAACATGACGCTTCCACAAGAATTACAGAACGAAAAAATGCACGACATTCCATTACTGGACAAAGTATTACAGCCGGGAGAAAGAAGCATGATATTTCCAATCGCAGAAAAAAATGAAAAACACCCCATCTTGAGCGACTTTCCTACCGAATGGAGAGAAAAACTATTTGCATGCTACGTGAAACCATCCCAATGGGATTATCCACTACGCATTGAATTTTTGAGCAATGGAAACACGATAGAGGACGGGCAACGCGCAGCAGAAATCGCACACGCACAAAGTAATTTGCACAAAGACTATGCGTATCCTTCCATTCTCATTGAAGCCGACATGCGGGCAGGACTCAAACCGCAAGAAATAGAACTCGTGAGCGACAAAATACTATCCAAAATAGGACGAAACACGCTGCGATTGAAAAGAAGGGATAGGAGACCGTTCTGATTAATGAAAATCAACGAGATTTGTGCAGTGGCATTCGGCGCATCCGCGCAATCTTACGCTTTCCCTTCATTACCCGAAGCATTTTTCCAGTAATATTGTCACGCAAGCCAAACTCCCATAACTTTTCAATATCGGAAAGAAGAATATGACGCCACACCATCGCTTCACGTGATAATACCAACCCCGGACGGGAAATTGATTTTCCAAGAAGAAAATGAAGAATTTTTTTACGCTTACCCGATAATGGAAAAAGAAATTTCATCGAATCGGTAGTGAAGAGCCAAGGAACATCATATTGCTTGATACGACCTTCCCACAATAATCTAGAATAAACTTTACTCTTAGGAGTACGTTTAGTAGTAACACTTGCACCAAAAAGAGAAGCATTCCAATTTCTTTCCCGAATAATTCCATCTAGGAGACTAAAATGTTCAGAAATCGAACCACCCGAAAATGCCTCATCAATCAACATGACACGCACCGGCTTCTGTCTTTTAACAGATGACATGACCTGACCCAGCATGTCGGTTAATTCTTTTTTCTTCTGGGCGTGTGTCATGGATTCCCTAAATCTTGCAGGAATCGTATCAAACACCAAACCATTATCCAAATCCGATTGCTCTCCCGTACGCGGATACATGACGGGAGGCATCAGAGAACTTTTTCGTTCAAGACTGGCAATGAGATGAATCGTTTTCAAAATAGGCTCTGCCCCACGCAAAGGGGCAATAATAACAGTAGGACGACGATGAATAATTTGACGATACACTGCATAACATGCACGATAAAAACCAAGCAATTCATAAAGAGAATAAGGGTGCTTCTGCATCTCCCGATACTCTTTCTTGTTGACGTGAGGAGTATTCCTCGCTGACATATGTGATCCTTCATAGAAAATCACCTATATAGAAGTGGCGGTATTCCCTCCAAACCCTTAAAACGAGTAAAAGGAGTAGTGATTTATGACCAATGAAAAAGAAGGGGAAATAGGAACCGTCGTTTCCACCTCCGAGAGCCCGTCTCCATCAAAGGTAGACTTCGTGGTGATGAACGGGAAGGTTCATCGCGGACAGTTTGTCGAAATACCCTACACGGAAGGGTTGCTCGTTGGAATGATTGAGAACGTAATCAAAACAAACAAGTATTTTGAACGCGCGGACGCGGTAAAAGAATTTGAAACACAGGGGGCCAAACTGTTCGAACAGTTTCCAGTAAACGATTGGGAGTATGTATTGGCACAAGTCAACCCTCTTGGCGTGTTCCATAATGAAAAAATAAAACGCACCACATTTCCACCCTCTCCGGGAACAAAAGTATTCAACGCGCAACCGGACAATATCATCCGATTTTTAGGATTGGACGAAGAAAAAGGAATAGAATTAGGAGAAATGGAATTCCACCCGGTGAAAGTAAGACTGAATTTATCACGATTTTTACAAAAACATGCCGCCATACTCGCAATGAGCGGAGCAGGAAAAAGCCATTCCGTTGCATGCTTACTAGAAGAATTATTAGAACGAAAAAAAGAAAACGGACGCATCGCAGTAGTCGTATTTGATGTGCATGGAGAATACACGCATTTTGCCGAACCACCCACGCAGAAGGAATTTTCGGATTATGCGGGAAGAACACGATTGATTCGAGGAAGAGATTTGAGAATAGGCGTTCCCAAAATACCATTAGGAATGTTTTCCATTCTATTGCCCAACATGTCACCTGCACAAAAAAGAGAATTAGGAAAAGCCATTCAAACATTACAAGAAAAAATGAGGGACGGACAAGGACCGTATGACTTACAGGATATCAAAACGGAATTGCTTGCAGAATTAGACGCAAAACAAGGAAAAGACAGCGTAGTAAATGCGCTGATTGGATGGCTTTATGAATTAGAAGAACTGCGAATGTTTGGAAAAGCAGATAACCCCGCATTAATAGACTTAATACAACCCGGAATACTCACTATCGTTGATTTGAGCGATATCATTCACCAACGAAAAAAACAAGTAATGGTAGGATACTTAGCACAACGCATATTCAATGAAAGAAGAAACAAAGCGATTCCACCCACCACTATCGTATTAGAAGAAGCCCATCAATTCATCCCCCAACAATCAAGCAAAAGCGAATCATCCTGCAAAGGAGTATTCCGAACAATTGCAAGAGAAGGAAGAAAATTTGGAGTAAGCCTATGCCTTATTTCACAACGGCCCATTCAACTTGATACCACCACATTATCCCAATGCAACACGCAACTATTATTACGCATCACCAATCCGTATGACATTAAACATATTGGAGAGAGTGCGGAAGGCCTTTCGAGTGAAAGCCTTGGAATGCTCACCGCACTAAAAGTAGGAGAGGCTTTGTTGATAGGAGAAGCCGTGAACGCCCCCACTTTTTTCAAAATACGCCAACGAAAAAGCCAGCCCTCGCAACACGAAGGAAGTTTAGAAAAAGCAGGAATCGCATTCGAAGAAAACGCGGAAGCAAATAGAAAAGAAACGGAAGACTTATTGTGAAGCAACGGGAAAAAATGTCCCGCCCCCCGGACTTGCACTACGTGATGCCACTATCAGCGGAACCAATGGCGGTTTGGAGCTGGTTATGGAGTATATAACGAGGGGATTTAGGGGTTATTCGTATGTCCCCCAATACGTACAGCCTAACATCAGTTTCGGCCCGCGCAGATAGAAAAGGAGTTGATGTTAGCTTTGCAAACGCACACGAAAAAAGAACCGAATTCTACACATTCTTCCCATCCTTCTACCTCCCCCACACTTCCACTAATACATTTGAAACCGTATTAGAAAAAGGAGTGGAAGAAAAACACCAAACCATTGCCCACACCCACAGTATTCAAGTGATAAGCGGAACATGGGAATCGCTCAAAAAAATAGCAACACAAATCCACACCTTTACGGGTTATTATCCCTCCCTCCTCGAACCGGAAAGACAGTTTCTATTAACACAAAAATGGAGATACTTCCAATCATTTGATGGAAAACGCATTCCTCAAACAGGAGCATTTGAAGAAACACAAATAGAAGGAATGGCAGAAGGAATCCTTACTACGTTACGCGGACTGCATCAGCACAACTCCCAATTAGAAAAACAATTAGCACGACAACTCGCAATAAGTCATGAATTAGGCATTCCCCCGCACGCCACTTCAACAAATGTAAATGAACAAATGGAGTGTCTGCTCGAAAACACTTTTTTTCAGCATCACCTTGCTGCCCCGCTCCAATCAACTTTACCTTTACAACGAGGAAAATGGAACATCGAAAAAAGAAAAAATGCTGAAGAAAAAGGATGGGAAACACCATTACAACATGAAGGAAAATGCAGTTGTTGTACTCCCCAATCAGGAATAGAAGCTCACCTAACAAAAGGAAGCCGAATTACAGTAACCATTCTCCAAGACGGAGTGTACATTCACACCCAACATGAAGCATTAAGCCACCACTATCACACTACACACCCTCACAAAGGAAAAAGAATAACGCGTGCAAATGAATGGGGATTAGATATTTTCCCACTAGGACCTTTTTCACGAGGAGAAAAAATAGAATTGCCATTGCAAGAAGCACGAGATGCGCATGAAGCAGGATTAGGAAGAATGGAAAAAAACATGGACGCATGCACGTGGAAATGCCTCAAAGAAAAAGGAATATTAGAAAAACTAAAAGAAGAACTTATGCAGAGAAGAAATTATCACGACATGCAAGCAGGAGGAGTATTACAACCCTATATTTCACAATATCAACTTGCTTACTCTCAACATGTATGGAAGTCTCCCGAAGCCCTACTCCACCAAGAAGGAAGAAACACTATTCAGCGATGGATGGAACAACTCCCATTACACCTCCAAAACGGAGAAACCCGATGGAGGGATAGAGAATGGGCGGAAAGCGTGCAAAATAGCACATAAGGGGAAAGAAAAGAGAGGAAAAGAGGACAGCGCCTTTTTATACGTTTCTTCGCGGATGATGGGTAATAAGGGGTATTAATCCATGCACACGATGACACGATTTGAAAAAACACGCATTATGGGAGCACGATCCCTCCAATTAGCATTCGGGGCACCTCCGCTCATTGAGGCAAAAAAGATGCGCACTCCTTACGAATTAGCACGAAAAGAATTCGATGAAAAAGTAATCCCATTATCCATTATACGAAACCTCCCAAATGGAGAACACATCCGAATTGAGGTGAATTAAATGGGAAAATCCGTCCCAAAAGGAATCAAAAGCAAGGCCAACGTTATCATGAAAGAGATTCCCGATTCATTCTCCGCAAGCTTTGAGGGAAACAAATCATCCATTCGAGGACTAAAACTGCCGTTTTCAAAATGGACAACTAATGTAATGGCGGGATTCGTTACAAGACGAAAGAAAAGAACGATTGCTGCTGAGAAAAAACTATTAGAAGAGAAAGAGAAAAAAGAAGCCGTTATGAAAGAAGCACCCGATATGGTTGCCGAGAAAAAACCGCGCACACGAAAAACAAAAAAGAAAGAAGAAGTTGAAGGAATTCCTATCGAAGAAATAATTGACGAAAAGAAGGACGAAATTAACTAATCCTCGTGCCCAAATCAATCACATGATTTATCGGATTGGTGACACCATCCTCGTTCTTCTCACGCTCTAACACGTATAATGAGCCGGTTGCGGATTTCTCAATATCAGGAGAATGAGTAATTACAAAAACCTGGTCCACAAGACCCGGCAAACGATCCCGCAACATGGAAGAAAGAGACTGAATCGATTTTGCATCCAAATTATGCGTAGGCTCGTCCAAAATAATCCAACTCAATTGACGAGTTAAAACAAACGCAATCGCCATACGCAGTGCAAGCGCGGCCGCACTGCGTTCCCCTCCCGAAAGAGAAGATTCAGCCGAAACCCAATTACCACTACGCTCACGCACCGTTAAAACGTAATCATTCTCCTGAATCAACACTTTAGCAAGAGTGAAATCACGATACGGATAAAGAGAAGGCCACAACTCCACTAATGCGGCATTAATCGCCTCAACAACCCCTTCACGAAGCTGCTGCTGCGTTTCAACCAAAGCACGAGAAAAAACACCCAACCCTTCCTCTACATCTGCACGAAGAAGAAGAGCCGATTCCAATTCTTTCCGCTTAGCAAGCATCGAATCAATATTCTTCAGCCTGGAAGAAAGCTCATTCTCCATCTGAACAAGCATCGAATGCTCATTCTGCAATGATTTCCACTCAAACTCAAAACGAGACCATTCCGCATGACATCCATCCCATTCTTCTTTCACATGAGAAAAAGAATCCATTAATTTTTCTCTAGATGCAATAGCATCAGTAACCCTATTCCATTCCTTTTTCATACGAAACATTTCCTCTGCACGAGTAAAGAAATGCAAACGCGTGCGAAGAGCATCCAATTCTTCAACGGAAACAAGAGAAAGAGAAAGAATGTTTTTCTCCGCCGATTGGGATTCCGCACGGGCACGAGAAACATCATCCAAAATAGTTTGACCATCTTGCAAACGAAGAAGAACCGATTCCTGCTCTGAAATAGCCGAATCAATACCACGCAACACGGTGAGAACACCTGATTCCTCACCCACCAAGGAACGGCGGCGCGCTTCCGCAGCCTCTTCCTGCAGCAAAAAAAAATTCTTCTTCTCCACGACTGATTCAAGAATAAGGGCAACATGCTGAGGCTGGATTTCCTGCCGGCACGTTGGACAATGAGCATGAAGAGAACGAACGTTCGACTCTTCCTTATCCAATTCATTCAATTGTGTTTGAGAAAGATGAAGAATGGATACGCATTCGGCCAACTCTTTCTGTAAAAAAAGCTGTTTTTCAACCAATTGTTTTTTTTGATTCTTTAATTGATGAAGCATGTTTTCCACTTTATCAATCGTCTCCCCCTTCGTACGAGAAGACCATTCCGCATGACGCTTCTCAGCCAATTCCAACCGCTGAAGGGCTTTCTGATGCTGAATTTCAAGAAGACGATGCTGTTCCTGCTGACGAATAAGAAAAGCCAAACGGTCAATTGTAGAGGACTTCTCAACAAGGAGCTTTTCCAAAGAATGAGCATCCCATGAAGGATTTGATTGAGAAAAAAAATCCAATTGCGATTTAATTGATTGTGATTTTCCACGCAAAGAATGAAGTTCATGCTCAATCGATTCGCGTTCCTGCACACGACGTTTTAATTCTATTAAACGTGATTCTAATACTGCTTTTTCTTCCTTTTTTTTAGAAAGAATTAATTCAAGCGATTGACGTTTTTGTTTTTGAGATTCAATCTTGAAACGCAATGCGTTCACATCCTCATTCCCAAGCAATGCATCCAAATGAGAAAGAGATTGACGCAATCCTTCCTGGGATTTCTTGAAATGATTCATTAACGTATTCGCATTAGAACGCACCACCTCATATTTCTGCAAATCAAGCAACTCATCAAACTTCTTCTTTCTTTCTCCGGGATTGAGCTTTAGAAAATAATCCACCTGATTCTGTTCCGAATATACGGCACGAGAAAACAACTCATAGGAGACTTGCAATTCTTGTTCAATGCGCTCGGTTACTTGATTAGGCTTAGGACCGGCTAAGAGAGTATCCCCTCTATACAAACGGCCTTCATTCGCCCCGGTACGTTTAAGGATACGCTCAACACGGTATTTTTTATCACCTATCCCAAAAGAAACACTAATTTTAGCCGTATCAGAAGGAAAAGGCTTGCGCATAAACAAATCATTCGTTGAAACGCGCCTATTCTGAAGAGCAGGAAACGTACCAAAGAGACCGTAACAAAGCGCATCCATCACACTCGACTTTCCAGAACCAATAACCCCCACTAGAACATTTGTTCCCTTCCTGAAATGCAGGGTCGTTTGACGATGAGTTTTCCAATTCTCTAATGAAATAGAATCAATCATGAACGCTCAATATACTTACAACAATGAGACATATAAGAAAACGTCCCAAAAAAACAGGGGAATAAAAACACCCCACTATTAAACGAGCGTCATGCCTTCCACTTCAACGCTTTCAACGGATGGAAGGGACTCAATCTCTTTCGTGAGGAGATCAAGAGCACCCTCTTTCTTCTCCGGAATCATAAAACCCGCTTTTAACACCACAATACCAAAACCAATAGGGGCCTTTTGAACATCCTTACACTCCCCATTTACGCAAGAACGAATTTCCTTCTCGCAAACACCTAAATTATCCATATCCTTAGGGTTCACCTTGAAAATAACAAACGTCTTACCCATGAAAAAGACCAACCATTAGGGGCCGGTATAGACCTTGCCATCTTCCATTTCACACGAATAGGGCTTGACCGACTCCCGGCAGGCCTGACAACGAACAATCTTCACCTTCAGATTGCCGGGGCATGGAAACTCAACAAAATCAGAGACGACATGCTTATTGCAGGAAGTACATACACGCATACTAGGGAAAACGAGTGGGAAACGATTAAAAACAAGAGCTTTGAAGCATGGAATCGAACCCCCAAAAGATGATTTGAAAGCCATTTACGAATCCCGTTTAAGACCTTTTACCTCCCTCGTTCCTATGGCCCCGTAGCTAAGTCTCGCCGGTTTCGTCCGGCGGCACCGAAGGACTACGGTGGGTTTTAACAAACCCACAATAGGCCAGTACGGTTGGCCCCGTAGCTTAGTCTGGATAGAGTGTCGGGCTTCGGACCCGAAGGTCGGGGGTTCAAATCCCTCCGGGGTCGCTCATGACAAATATCATCATTTTCCATGGAATAGGGGGATCTCCCCATTCCTATTGGATACCGTGGTTGAGGAATGAAATTGAGAAGGCCGGCCACACCACTCAGTCGCTCCAATTCCCACATGCGAAAAGCCCCGCGATTGAAACATGGTTATCTTTCGCACTCGAGAAATTTCACTTTACGGAGGATACCATTTTGATAGGACACTCGGCAGGAGGACCCCTCATACTAAGTATTCTGGAGAACATTCCCGTAAGAGTAAAGAAGGCAATACTCGTAGCTGGATTCTCTATGCCGCTGAAAGAAGGAAAACCGGAACCTATACTCCAAGATAATTATGAATGGGAACGCATCAAATCTCACGCATCGAAATTCATCTTTATCAACTCCGACAACGATCCGTGGGGGTGCAACGACACGCAAGGAAGATTCATGCAGGAAAAACTAGGGGGCGAACTCATTGTATTGCACGAAGGACACATGGGATCGGATACATTTAATCAACCGTATAAGGAGTTTCCATTACTTCTAAAGCTCATTTCAGCGGATTCACTGCTTTGATTCCGGGAATCTTTTCAAAATCCTTCGTGTTTTCCGTATAGATTATAGAAATATCCCTATCGAGGGCCGTGTAGGCTAGAAGGGCGTCAAAAAAATCAACACCATCATCACGAGACGAAACTACTGCACGCTGCAAACCACCTATAGACTCTGATAGGATATCTGGAAAGGCAAAAGTAAATTCTTGGATATACGCATTAATCTCAACTGCAGGCATGTTCTTGTTTACCATCACGTTTCCGAATTCCCGCAAGCATTGCTGGGCAATCACATACGCGGAGGGATTTTTCTCAACATTTTTTATGATAACTCTCGCCTTTTCATGTCGCACAATATCGTTTTTGTCAGCAAAATAAACTAGAATATTAGTGTCGATGAGTGTGCGTGGCATAGAAGTCATTCCGCAGTATAGGAGAATACTATTTTTCGTCACGATCCGCTAGGATTTTTTCCAATTTCTTGAAACGAGAACCTGAATACACGTCTTTTCGATTGAACTTTCCAATTCCCCAACTCTTGGCATTATCCGATAATTCCCACAATCGTTTCCATGCCAACTCCCTTCTATTTTGGCAGGCCAATAATTCCAACGCTTCCTCAACCGTGGAAGAAATGGACCCCTTTTTCCCGCCCCGCTCTTTGACGAGCGCCATCAACAACTTATCCTTCTCTTCGCTTAGGGAGATCAATCGCTGCTTCATATCAACTAATGCCATTCCTGCTATATATACATGTCCATATATATCTGTTTTGGAGGCGGATCGCCGAACCATGCCCTATTTCTTTGATAGGAACCCTTTTTGCTTAAGGATTTTCTTCAAATCCAGTTTTCCTTTTTCATTCAACTCGTATTTCACACGAACGAGGGGTTTCTTCACTTTTAATACATCTTGCAGATTAATCGGAGTTCCCGAAATCACGTAGTCGCAATCCGCATTATTGATAGTAGTTTCTAAATCCCTTATTTCTTCTTTAGAATATCCCACCGCAGGAACCACTGCTTCAAGATGATGGTATTTGGTAAAAGCATCCTTAATGCGTCCCACAATAAAGGGACGAGGATCCACGATGATAGCCTTCTTGGTTTGTGCGAATTTGAAACCCGCACCAAAAGGCATCCCCCCATGCGTAACCGAAGGACCGTCTTCCACTACTAACACTTTTTTCCCAGCCAAACGAATGGAACTATCGGTCGTAAGCACAGAATCGGCATGAATAATTTTTGCACGAGGATTAAAGTGATTAATGTTTTTCACTGTTGTTTTAATTTGAGCGGAATGGGCGGAATTTTCCTTGTTAATGATCACATAATCCGCCATGCGCAGATTAACCTCCCCTGGATGATACCTCATTTCATCCCCTGCACGCAGGGGGTCAACCACTACGAATAATAAATTAGGCTGGATGAAAGAAAAATCATTGTTTCCACCATCCCACAAAATAACATCATTTTCCTTTTCTGCGAGACGAAGAATCTTCTCATAATTGACTCCAGCATACACGGCAATACCATTTCGAATGGGTTCCTCATACTCTTCACGCTCTTCAATCGTTGTCTTATATCGTTTTAGGTCGCTTAGTTTCTTGAAACGCTCCACTTCCTGATGAATTAGATTACCATAAGGCATGGGATGACGAATGAGACCGGCACGAACGCCTGCTTTCTTTAGAATAAGAGCAATTTTCCGAGTCGTCTGACTCTTTCCACTACCCGTGCGGACGGCACAAACGGCAATCACGGGTTTTGTTGAACGCAGCATCGTAGCACTAGGACCAAGTAAACGAAAATTGGTTCCTGCGGCCAAACATTGAGAAGCTTTATGCATTACATACTCATGCGAAACATCCGAATAAGCAAAAATAACTTCATCCACGGAAAACTTTTTGATTAAAGAAGTGAGCAGGGTTTCAGGAAAAATAGGAATACCATTAGGATAGAGTTTTCCTGCAAGTTTAGATGGAAATTTTCTTCCCTCAATTCCAGGAATTTGGGTAGCCGTGAAGCACACCACATCATAATAGGGATTGTTCGCATACACTTGAAAAAAATCAAAAAAATCACGACCGGCCGCCCCCATGATAATAATCTTTTTCCGTTTTATTGGAAGAGGAGAAACCAAACTCAATTTTTTCACTGAAACCATTGCATCCACCCGCCTTTCACTGTAAGAAAAAATCCCCTATTTTAATACACACCATACTGTTCACCAGAATGATTCCTTTCCACGCAAATAATGACCGAGCGATTGACAAAAAGCAGTGTCTTTTTTTGCCCATGCCAGAATATGAGACTCGGACAATGTTTCCCCTTTCTGGAGAAAAGGTTTCCATTCTTTTGATTCCGTTAGAACAAGAGCCTTCCATTCATGCGAGAGCGCTTTTCCAATCGTGTCAAGCGGACGCTTCTCAATCACAATAATTCTCCCATCCTCAATACGGGGGCCACTTATCGGAGAAGGATGCGCCTTCAAAAAACGAGCACATGCATTTTCATCCAAAACGGGCGGGCCCATGCGTTTCTTGGAGGATTGAAGTACTGGATTTTCAACATCAAATAGAATAGCACACTTTGTCTTACCATCCGTCCAAATGAAATAACGGCGAAAAACAAAATCATGCCGTTCTAATGCATGCGCAAACTTCTTACTAATACGGCCTAATTGACCCCACACTACATCCTCTAATATGTTACTAGGATAAGGAAATAACGTTCCTTCCCACTCTTCCCTTTTGAGCATGCGACGAATATCCGAAAGAGCAAACGCATGTTGCAAATGAGAAAAGAAAAAAGACTCAGAGGGTTTAGAAAGAAATGCACGCGCGGAAGCAACAAAACGAGAAAACTGATTAAGAGAAAGAGCACCCGCCACATTACGAGAAGGATCGGTAGGGTCTACTACCACCAAAAAAGTGGAAGAGAATGCATTCCATATGGCAGGAGCATTCGCATAATATTTTTCAACATCAACAATAGTGGGATTGCCCCACTTTGATACGTGCTGAAGAGTCGAAACAAACGTTCCATATTCCAAAATAAGAATTTCAGCGAGATAACCCGGAACGCCCTGCATTTTAACATCTGCACCGTAAACACTAACCCCTTTCATGAATTGCTTAAGAAGACGCACTTCCCCTTGTTGTTTCTTGGAAAGATGCTTACGCATATATTCCGCATGAAAAGGAGTGCGGTCCACGGCCGCCATCTTATCACGAGCCGTTTTTACCTTGTAGGTAGGAACAATTTCAACATTGAAACCATTTATTACCCCCCTAATGTAAGGATGCTCACTATAGGCTTCCTCATGCTCATTATCACCAAAAACAGAATGACCTAGTTTCAATCCTTCTTTTTCAAAGCGTTCCCTAGAAAGTGTAGGTGGATAAAAAACAAAAATATCCAAATCCCTATCCCCGCGAAGATGAGTATTACGGGCAATAGAACCCGCCAGAATGGCATGAAGATGCTTCCCCTTCGTGGATTTGATTTTACGAATGAGAAAGCGAGCCATTTTTTCCTCAGCGGTGAGATCCACAGGAGAAGGAGTAATCCGTTTCAGGACACTACGCAAAAGAACAGGGGAAACCATGCAGGAAAACCCACCAATCGGCTTAATATAATCCATTGCCATCCCCTCCAAATGGAGAGGGAAATACCGTCCGTGCGCGGGGTAGTATTGGAACAAAGCCCGTATGCCATCATCAAAGAGGGATTCCCCTACAATGAGTATTTGACACAAGAGGAACCCTTCACACAAGATGAAATAAAAATGGCGGCCCAATTAGCAGGAGCACTCAATCGAAGTATTCATACAGACGAATGGCTAAACCAACTTGGAAAAATGATAGGCAAATCATTTCCAAGCGCATTCAAAATAAGAATTCTCTCACTATCCGATTCAATGGAAGTAGTAGAAAAATTACCAACACAAAAAGAATATGACACGCTGCGGGAAAAACTAGAAGAACTATTAAACGAATTCAAACCAAACGTGAATGACATACCACGATTCGTAGGAAAAGTATTAGACGATGGAATAGGATATGGTTTCATCGGAACACCCATGCGAGACCCCGAATTGGAAGAAATAATGGTGAATGGAACACAACGGAACATTTTCGTATACCACCGAAAACACGGAATGTGCAAAACGGATTTGCTCATAGAAGGACATGACCAAAACATGGGGCGCATCATTGACAAAGCAGCCAATTATGCAGGCAGAACATTTGGAGAAAAAGAACCATTGCTCGACGCACGATTGCCCGATGGTTCACGACTCAATGCAACATTTGAAACGATAACACCGTTTGGCCGCTCGCTCACGATACGAAAATTTACTGCTGAAAGCTTTTCCATAATCGACCTCATTGCAAAGGGAACACTATCAACCGAACTGGCAGCATTCCTATGGACCATGGTAGAAGGAATGAATGTTCAACCCATGAACCTCATCGTAACAGGAGGAGCAGGATGCGGAAAAACATCGTTACTGAATGCACTATCCTCCGTCATACGGTATCGAGAACGCATCATCACCATCGAGGACACGACCGAACTGCAATTCCAACACAGGGAAAACTGGGTATCCCTCGAATCAAAACCACGAATAGGAAGCATGCGAGGAACAAGCATGAACGACCTATTAACCAATGCCATGCGCATGCGACCCGACCGCATCATCGTAGGAGAAGTACGAGGAGAAGAAGCCCAAACCCTTTTCGTAGCAATGGACACAGGACACCAAGGAATACTCGGAACATTACACTCCAACACGGCACGAGAGATGTTGGTCCGCTTAACTACTGAACCGATGAATGTACCCCAATCATTATTGCACTTACTCAATCTTATTGTAGTATTACAAAGAGTACACGACCCAAAAAGAGGAATGCAACGAAGAGTAATGCAAGTAGCTGAAGTATCCCACTTAGATAAAAATGTACTGTTATCCAACCTCTTTGAACGAAACCCCGACACGGATGTAGTGTTGCGAACGGATACACCTTCTCATATCATGCAAGAACTAGCGGACATTTCAGGAAAAGGAAAACAGCACATCATGCGTGAAATAGAAGTACGGGAAAAAATACTAGAATGGATGCTCAAACACCACATTCATCAGTCCGGAGACGTAGAGAAAGTCATCCAAGAATACTACTTTGACCCTACTGCGGTATTAGAACAAATCAATAAAGAGTTATGACGCATCAGGGAAAATGAAGGGAGAGAACGGGGCCTTGTTGAGAGAACGGCACGGGTTTATAATAACCAAATGAGTCATAGGAAAATGAGACAATGGAACGCGATACTAGTAGGAAGCGCCCTGCTTTTACTCATGGGGGTAGTATACGCAGACGTGTCACTTGTAGACCCGGTTGTAGCCAAAGCACGACCCAATGGAATCATTGACGCGGGAAGCATTTCCCCAGGAGACACGGCGGAACTCATATTTTCACGAATCAGCGGATATGGAAAAACAGCATTCTGGAATCAAGCCATACTAACACTCAATGGAAATGGAACAGGCATACGAACAACTAACTCAAAAGAGGGAACCGATTCCCTCATCACTAGCATACGCACAACCACGGCAAAACAAGAAGGAACCTACACGTTTAATGTAACACTCAAGGGAGATGGAGAAACACTACTCGATGAACATGTCTCACTCACCCTGAACATACAAAAAGGATTAATGAAAGCCAGCCTATCCGCAGAAAGCGTGGAAGGAAGAGTGAATGAACCACTACTCTATTACGTGTTATTAGTGAATGATTCAAGCGCAACCGTACCCGTATTCATTGAACCCATGCTCCCCCAATCGTGGACCGAGGGAAAAACAATCACCCTGAAACCCCACTCATTTGAAAGCATTCCACTAATAATAACACCGCGATTTGCCGGACCAAAAGGATTTGAAATCAATGTGATTCGAGCAGACAATGGAATTACCATCCGAAAACTAGATGCCACGCTAGTAGCTAATCCCACACTCAAAGACAGGTATTCGGCAGGACTGTATGGTTTCCCATTCTTCACAATTTCACTCGTATCCCACTACTTGGCAAACGCATTCTTCAGCTTCCTACTCTAAAAAGAGGCGTTTATTAGTTTTCCGACCCCACGAGGGTATATGCATGCCATTTCCAAAGTCGAGCAGTTGGCCATGCGAATAAGTAACGAGATACAAGAAGGAAAAATACTCACTATTTCACAACTCAATAGAAAAAAGAGAGAATTATCCGATGGATTACAAATGAAACACCTTCCTACCAACCCCGACTTGCTACAACTCATACAACACCGTTTTACTCTCACCCCGGAACAGAAAAACCTGTTTCATATCAAACCCATACGAAACATATCCGGAATAGCCGTACTAGCCGCCATGGTCAAACCCCATATATGCCCTCATGGAACGTGCATTTACTGCCCAAAGGGAATACACCATCCGTCCCCGCCCGCTTATACGGGAGACGAGCCTGCCGCCCAACGAGGATACCGGAATAATTTTGACGCATACAAGCAAGTAACAAGCCGAATTGACCAATTACAAAAAACAGGACACTCAACCGAGAAATGCGAACTCGTCGTAATGGGAGGAACATTCCTATCCATGCCACAAGAATACCAATTCTCATTCATGAAAGGATGCTTGGATGGAATTACAGGAAAAAAACACACCACATTACACGAAGCAGTACACGCATGCGAAACATCCCAAAATAGAGTGATTGGAATCACCATGGAAACACGACCCGACGTAGCCAAAAAAGAAAACATCCAACAAATGCTAACATGGGGAACCACACGAGTCGAAATGGGAGTGCAAACAATCGATGATGAAGTATTAGAAAAACTCAATCGACAACACACGATTCAAGATACTATTGATGCCACTCAACGATTGAAAGAAGCATGCCTAAAAGTAGGATATCATATGATGAGCAAGCTACCCTATTCCACACTTGAAAAAGACATGAAAGCACATAAGGAAATATTCACGAATCCTGATTTCTGCCCCGACATGGTAAAAATGTACCCGCTTGCAGTAGTCCAAAACACCCCGCTTTATCAGGAATGGAAAAAAGGAAACTACACTGAAATAACAGAAGAAGAAGCCATCTCATTTTATGCCGAAGTAAAACAACACGTTCCAGAATGGGTGCGCATCATGCGAGTACAGCGAGATATTCCAACACAAAATATTTCAGGAGGAGTAAAAAAAACAAACCTGAGACAAATGGTCAAAAAAAGAATGAAAGAAGAAGGAAAAAAATGCCGATGCATCCGGTGCAGAGAAGTAGGATTCAAACACCAAGAAGAAGGAGCATGGCCAAAAAAGATTACTATTGTACGAAGAGAATATTCCGCATCAAAAGGAAAAGAAATATTCCTATCCGCCGAAGACGTGGAACAGGACATCCTAGTGGGATTTGCCCGTCTCCGAATACCCTATCACGAACTATTCCCTGAATTAGAAGGAAGCGCCTATATCCGCGAGCTACACGTATACGGAAACAGCACTCCACTAGGAGAACAAAAAGAAAAAAGCGGACAACACAAAGGATGGGGAAAAAAACTACTTATCGAGAGTGAAAGGATAGCAAAAGAAGAATACGGAAAAGAAAAAATGAATATCATTGCAGGAATAGGCGTAAGAGAATACTATTGGAAGCTAGGATACACGCCCAACGGGTTCTACGTCAAAAAGGAATTAAAGGGATGAATGATTCCCTACTGAATGATTGAAATCATCCTGGGAGGAATCATTCTCATTTTAGCAATCGGAGCATTCCTACTATGGAAACGCGTACAAGAATTAGGGGAATATGTGAACACGCTCTCCTTCTCCAAACAATCCCAATCCGTAAAATACGGAAAAATGTCCGAACAATGGATACCATTATCCGAAAAATTCCCATACGAAAAAGAACGATTTCGATTCATAGGAAACCCTGTTGACGGAATTGCATTCCTAGATGACAAAATAGTATTCTGCGAATTCAAATCAAATACAAGCCGATTAACTGAAAAACAAGAAGAAATCAAAAGACTAGTAAAAGAAAAAAAAATAGAATGGTTCGAGCTGAGAACATAACTAAATCATTATTCCAACCGATAACGAAGAAGAGAAACAATACCGCCTAAACCAGCAAGCTGTTTCCCATGCTCCTGCTGTTCATTCACCACACTAAAAGGAATGCCCATCTGCTTACAAAGAGACAATAACCGATTACACCGCTCACGCGACTGAGAAAGAAATGATTCAGTAAGAAGCACATGACGAGCCGCCCCCACTTGAACGGATTGCTCAACCTCACGCACACCATACGTTGCAAGACCATCCTCCTTACCCAAATGAAGAAGAACCTCCTCAACCAGTGATGCTTCCTGTGCGAGACGATTCTCTCCAAGCACTTTGGTAATAGAAGACATGGATAATGCTTCTCGAATACCTTTTGGGCCGACATCTTTTGTTGCAACACTGAAAAACGCCTGAGTGTTTCCCTTAGGACGATGCTCATTAAGGAATGAAAGTAATCCTTCCCGCGCAAAACCAGGACCCGCAATAATAATCTGCTTTTGAGGAGACGCAAAAACAATCTCAGCCAATTTAACATAGTATTTTCCATCACTAGAATCCGACTTGAACTGCTTACCCGACTTCATTGAGAAAAACTTCCCCAATTCCTTCAAACCGGAAGAAGACACCTGCAAAAGATGTGCTTCCTCATCATCCAATACTATTCCCAAATAGAGAGGGGATTGAGATTCCTTTTCATGCTGACGCAAACGGTCTATTTCATGCGAAAAAAAAGAGGACTTCTGAACCAAAATAGGTTGAAAGGGAAGAAAAAGAAGAGAATGCTGTGCACGCAACTCCACAAACTCAGGAGGAGAACCCGATTCAATCGTCCCGGAAACACGAAGAGAAGAAGACGAATCTTCTACACTCACATCATGAACACGTATAACTAAGTGCATCTTCAAACGAAAAGGCTTCTGACCCGGCTGTTTAGGTTTAATATTCCTATCCGTTTCACCCGAAACCAAATCATCCGGATGAATAAAACAAGCAAGAAAATGCATATCCTCCACCGTATGACACTCCACACGAAAAGAATGCTCAGCAGGTTTGATTGAAAGAATCTTCATGAAAAAGGGAGGGCAGGGGGGTTATTTAAAATACGCATGGGAATAAGTAAGAGATATGCGCCCCCTATCCCGAATTGGATGGTTTTCAGCAGGAATAGGAATCATTCTACTCATTATTGCCTTTTGGCACGCCGGAGGATTCGATAACACGGGGATGGGAATCACCCAACTACTTGGGACACTATTCTGGGGGGGAATAGCATGGGCCGGAATACTCATTATTGGAATGGCCATCCTATTCTTGAGTGCGTAAGAAAAACGCACAGGTAAAAAAAAATATGAGCCTCAAACGCATCGCGGTCATCGACCACGACAAATGTTCCCCAGAAAAATGCAACTGGTTATGCCAACGAAAATGCCCCGTGAATCGAGGCGGAAAAGACTGCATCACCCAGAATAAGGAAAAAATGAAAGCCGTCATATCCGAACCACTATGCACCGGATGCGGAATCTGCCCACGCATATGCCCATTTGGAGCAATAACCATCATCAACTTAGACGTAGACTTTGGAGAACCCATCCACACCTATGGAGAAAACCAATTTAGACTGCACCGCCTGCCCATCCCCCAACAAGGAAAAGTAGTAGGAATAATAGGAAAAAATGGGACAGGAAAAACAACTGCGATTGGAATATTATCAGGACAAATCATCCCCAACCTAGGAAAATGGGAAGAAAAAGCAACATACGAAAAAGTACTAAACAAGTACAAAGGAAAAGAATTAGCCAACCTATTCAATTCCATCGCACACCACAAAAACACGGTTTCCATCAAACCCCAAATGGTAGAAAAAATACCGCTTATCCACAAAGGAAACATAAGAGAACTACTACGAAAAATAAACCCAGAGAAAGCAGAAAACGTGATGAAAAAAATAGGACTAACCAAAATAGCGGAAAGAGAACTATCCCACTTATCAGGAGGAGAATTACAAAAAGTAGCACTCGCAGCTACCGCACTAAAAGAAGCCGACACCTATTTCATTGACGAACCATCCTCATTCCTCGATATACGCGAAAGACTACGCGCAGCCGAATTCATACGAGAAATACTAACCGACGGAAAAAACGTACTTGCCGTAGAACACGACCTGGTGCTGCTCGATTATTTATCCGACAACATTCACCTCATGTTTGGCGAGCCATCCGTATTCGGCGTCGTATCATCCACCCACCCAACAAGAGAAGGAATCAACACGTACTTAGAAGGATACGCACGGGACGAAAACTTCAGATTCAGAGACCACGAGATTACATTCATGGAAAAAGGAGCACACGACACAAAAAAACAACAACCCCTCTTGTATTGGCCCGCATTCAACGTGAAACAAGGAGATTTCTCCCTATCCGTAGACGCGGGAAACATCCAGACCCATCAAAGCATAGGAATCCTTGGACCAAATGGAATAGGAAAAACAACATTCATCAAAGCAATAGCCGGAATACTAACACCAAAGGAAGGAACACTTCCCCAAAAAGTGCCGGTAGCATACAAACCCCAACAATTAGAAGCCACCCCTAACTTAAGCGTAGAAGAATTTCTACATGGAAAACTATCAACCGAAATACGAGACACTAAACATTTACTCATCGAACCATTACACCTTCCTTCGTTGTATGAAAAACAACTCGATACTTTATCAGGAGGGGAACTGCAACGCGTTGCCATCGCAGCCGCCATGGGAACGGATGCACCGCTCATTTTGCTCGACGAACCATCCGCCATGCTCGATGTAGAACAACGACTACAAGTAGCAAAGACTATCCGCAACATCGTGGACCACACTTCTCGTACGGTATTAGTAGTAGACCACGACTTAATGTTCATGGACTATGTTTCAGACAGGCTATTATTATTCGAAGGAGAACCCGGAATAAAAGGAAGAATGCGCGGCCCATTAGGAATGGAAGAAGGAATGAACGGACTACTCAAACAACTGGGAATCACCGTGAGAAGAGACCAGAATACAAAACGACCACGCATCAACAAACAAGGAAGCGTGAAAGACATGGAACAGAAAAAGAAAGGAGACTACTATTATACGAAAGGATAAATACCCAAAAAAGAAATTAACGACCGAAGAAGTATTCCGCCATTCGCTTTACATCACTGAAAAAAAGGGTGAAATCCGACACATCATTTTTGTCGCGCTATTCTACCTTAAACACCGAAAAAAACTTTCCAAAATCAAACACCCCATTCTTGAAAAGCTGAATCGAACCTTTTATGGAGAGAAATTCGGCGGTTTCCCCTCCCTGCAAGAGATTAAAGACCGTGCAGCCGTATACGATTTGAAGGTCAGACCATGATATAGCGAATTCCTTCGACGTGAGCAATCATATTAATAAGCCGTCAAAAGCACATAGGTATGCCATGAAAAACATGCTCGTCTCACTCCCCATCATGATTATGCGGGAGGGAAAATGGTTTGTTGCTTCCTGCCCCCCGTTAGATATCGCTACTCAAGGAGAGACAGAAGAAGAAGTCAAGGAAAACATGGCGGACTTGATCCAGGATTACTTGTCCGATAAAGACACCCCTAAACCTGAAAAGTTGGCCGAGCTGAGTTCTATCTCATTTATCCAGGCAAAAATTCCAAAGGGTGGCGAGAATGGGAAAATTAAAGCCGTTGCCGACTAAGGAAGTCATTCGCATTTTGGAAAAACATGGCTTTCGCGAAGAACGGTCAAGTAAACATATCACCTTTAAGAAAACCCTTCCATCCGGGAAAGTCTTGACCACGTGGGTTCCCAAAGGAAAAGAGGTGACCATTTTCGTCCCCCAATATATTATCAAACAGACTGAAATTGCTCGGGATGAATTTTGTTGAATTCCAATACATCGGTTATCAAAATCAACCAATTCCTGCAAACCTACATGGAAAAATGGGTGAAGAAATGAGGAAAAGAGGCGAATCGGAAATGATCAGTGCCGTTCCATCAAATAAACGTCATTTTAGGAAACTTATGGAGTTTTTTCATGACATTCTTCGCATCTGCCGTAAAGCAAAAGCTAATCCTGTTGTTTATGGAAGCATGGCTTACTTTTGGCATACATTGGATACACACGCAAAAATTAATGATGTTGACTTACTGGTTTCCGAACAGGCATTCCCTTTGATAATAGAAGGATTGAAAAAAGCTAAAATCCAACACCGATTTTACCAAAAATGGCGCACCATTCATGTTGAAAAAGATGGTTTGAAAATTGAGTTGGATTCCAAGGAATTTTGGTTTCATGAAAAAAATGAAAAATGTGTCCGTTTTAATTTTGGCGGGTTGAAAATAAAATCTTTGAATCGAAATGACTTATCCAGAACCTATGCGACGGCTATCAGAAAAAAGAAAAACAAAGATTATGAGAAAAAATATGAGAAATTAACAGATCTGGCTGCCAAACAAATATAGAAGATCCTCCCAATCCGTTTTTAACCGCTGTCATCCGTGTAATCGCTCGATTTCCGTGCATTATTCGGACTAACGGTCACCATGCATGGAACGGGAATTTATTTTCCTAATCCCCTTAATCCCAAGTGTTTTTTCCGCGCATACTCATGACCGCGAACAAGCTCAAAACGGTTCATGTAGAGAATGCTTTTGAGTATTTCAAGAAAAGGAATCACAAAACCAAACATAAGGAGAACCGTAATGTACCTCCCAACATAAATGAATGAATCAATAAACGCCTCCACAAGAGGAAGCAAACCAATGAGAACGGTTCCTAATACAATCACCAAAAGAAAATCAGAAGGATGCGCACGAATCACATACCAATTCGTTTGAATGGATTCCCAAATAGGCTTCTCATCAATCACTAATGATTGGGGAACAAAAACAAGAGAAAGAGAAATAAGAAGCAATAGGAGATTGAGCCAGATAATCGGAACATTCAATCCCAACCCAATCAACACTAGACCTACAAACAAAATAGAAAGAATAATGAAATAAGACACCATCTTGACAAAAAACTTTTGAACCATTTCACGCAAATAATACCGCACTTTAATATGAGAAAGATCATTCCGAACGGCCAACAACAAGAGAGTAAGAAGAATCGAATACATCGAAATGAAAACCAATCCAGCTAAAAACTGCGCCACCATCACCTCCCACGAAATAGGGGAAAAAGAATAGTCAAAAAACATCGTGCCATTAAACAACGCGATATTACCAAAACGAAGAAAAAAGAAAACAAAAACAAGAAGAATAGCAAACGAAAGGGAAAGCTTTAGATTCTCACGATACTGAAGATGGACTTGCTTCACCAGGGAAAACTCCTCACGACTCATAACAAGATACGTATACCATTACCGCATTAAAAGCCTGTGGGAAAACAAACGCAAAAAAAAGAAAACAACTCAACCCAAGAAAAATTACTCAACATAATTAAGTGGATGCGAGATGAGGAAGCTTCTCCCCCCAATAACGATGAATAATCCAATACGAAACCCAACCCAAAAGACCTGCTAAAACAAAAAGAAAGAAAGGAGATTGGAGAAGAAAATCAAGAAAATTAGTAAGGGTATACTCCCAAGCGAAACCAAACGATTCAATCGTAGCATTGGAACTACCCCGCGACATAACCACAAGAAAAGAATTATTCCAAAAGAAAAACAAAACAGCAATAAAAAAAGCAAAATAAGAGCCTACAACATACACGAGCGCAGCAGGAATAGAAAGAATCTGCTCATCCCTAAAATGACGCAAATACCAGGAAACGGAAAGCCAAGCAAAAACAAAACCAATAACAGGAATAAAAAGAAACAACGGATCAACAAACAAATAACCCTCAAGGGGCTGCCCATTCAGAATACGAGAACCATAACCATCCCACTTAGGAAGAAAATCCTGAGTCGAGTAAAGAAAATAAAGAAAAACATAGGAAACCAGACCAAAAACGGCAGCCTTAAGCATTCGGGAATTCATGAACAAACGTATCAAAGAAAGAGCATTTAAAACAGTGCGCCACCAACCCAAAAAAAACAACCCGTTCACTTAGGGAAATACAATGACTGCAGGGAGGGACGGCCGGGCAGGGTATCATTCATGGTGTATGGACTGGATAATTTTCCCGAGCTCCCATTTGAATTGACCAAGCCGATAAACAAATGCTGACCGGTAGCCGCCTTGGCGGTCAAACGATCCAGCGAGAGTTGTGTAAACGAAAAAACAGCCGTGCATGTTCTAGTTGAACTCACCCCGTTCCAATTACCAATACCCTTCAATTCATACACAAGTGGGGTAGAAGCAGTAGAAATATTAGGACACATATTATTTGGAAGCGGATTCCCAATGTCATACAATAGCACATCAGAAAATTGAGCGTCCACCAACTGCTCGCAGGCATCCCCGCAACTGGTTGAAGGACCACAATCCGATAAGGTATCAAAATCGTGTACCACTGCATAGATGCCTGTAGGAACGGATGAAACAAACTTTTCCACATTGGTAAACGGACCAACTTCCAACTGCAACGCAAAACCATTTGTGTTGTTTATCTCGAAATATCCATTATTAGCAGGGCTGTCTGTGTTCTCACAAAAAGGAGTTGAGTATATGCCAGTATCGTGAGAAAAACAGATGATTTTGTCGAGGGGGGGATTGGGACCGCAGTATGAAGTAATAGGATCATCTGGATCCAGTGGATCCCCTTCACTACATTGATGCAACTCGCAACCCGGCGTTATCGTACACCCATAGAGATTAGTCCAACTCCCCGCATTACTCCTGCACGCATACAACGCCCCCGCGTGATCGGGATTGGAGGAAAACCAGAACAAAGTATCGGAATCGTTGTCCGTTCCAGTACCTGAAAGGGAACCGTTCTCTAATTGCTTTACCTCAAAACTATACTGAATACCCGTCAGATTGGAACTCCTGCCCAGTCCCCCAATCTCCACTCCAAACTTCTGGGAAGAGTTAGGGGGGATAGTTATACCAATACCTACACCCGAAAAATCATACTCGAATTGACACACACCACCATTGCAGAAAGGGATACCAGGAAAAGAAAAGCAGTTTTCAGTAGTAACATTACAATAAGGACAAGTGTATATTCCAGAACCACTCGGTGACTCTGGACAATAAGGGGGGCCAGTTGGTAAAATTGTTAGTGGAAACTCAATATTAGTTACGGGAATACTCTGCCCGACATCCGACGAGGTGCAAATTTCATTACCACACATCAACCGCAGAGTCATTCTGGAAAGGTAGAGCGTGCGCCAACTGGAAGTATTCTCTACAACAAAACCATACGGTTCAGAAGCCAATCCCTCATCCCAATTAAGGAAAAATTCACACTCCGCTGATTTACCCGTACAGAGATCAATTTTGTTATATTCATCAATGTCTTCCTGAATAAGCCCACCACCATACGGACCAAGAAAGAGAAGAATAAGAAAAGCAATAATCGCAACTAATATCCCGCCCGCAATAAGGAGCAAATATTCTAATGATCCCTGACCCGCATTATTACTAGAATGCATACCCCCATCCAATCGTCAAGGGAATAAAAGCAAGAGGGACAAATATCGCCCAAAAATAGCACAGGTAAAAAAGAGGAAGGGTACTAGTTTGAACAGTATGAGCGAAATGATAAACCTGAAACTACCATGGGTAGAGAAATACCGGCCTAAGGTATTGAAAGACGTTATTGGACAGGAAACCATCACCTCCCGCCTACAAAGTTATGTAAAAACAAGGGATTTGCCCAATTTGATGTTTGCCGGGCATGCAGGAATAGGAAAAACGAGCGCAGCAGTAGCATTAGCAAGAGAACTATTCGGAGAGGAATATTCACGGAATTTTTTAGAACTCAATGCGAGTGTTACGGGTGACACACCAGTGCTTGTTCGAATGAATGGCAAAATCAAACGAACAAACTTCGCAGAATTAGATAAGCAGTATTTCCATGGTGATGAAAAATATTCTACCCCAGTCAAACTTGAAACATTGTCCATAGATGAAAATAACATTGTGTGTTTTATGCCGGTATCGCTCATCTCAAAACACCGTGTTTCTGAAATCGAGACCATTGATTTTGAAGGTGGAAAGATTAAGACTAGTCTCAATCATTCAGTAATTGTTTTGGATTCTTACGGCAATTTAATTAGCAAGGAATGTCGTGATTTGACTGTTGGAGATGTTCTTCTAACATTCCATCAGGAAACAAACGAAAAACAAATTGAACTTGACTTTAATCAATTCCCTGTGCAACTCGCCAATCAACTACGAAGCGGGCTCATTCAAAATCCAAAAGTAAGTGTTTGCTTGAATCAAATAAAACTGGATGAGGATCTGTCTTGGCTTTTTGGATTGTACTTAGCTGAAGGGTGCACTGGTATGCGTAAAGGATGCAATGTGGACACAAGTGGCAACACTATTTTTACATTAGCCTATCCACAAGAACAATATGTTGCAGACCGCGTTTCCAACATCGTAAAAAACAAATTTGGACTAAGGACACGCTACGTGCTTGGCAAGTCTGGTTTCGATCGATCCAAAAAATCATCAATCCAAGTACAGGTGCTTAATACTCAGCTCGCTAAATTCTTTCGAAAAGAATTCTATTCAGAAGGGGAAAGAAAATATGCACGAACAAAAAGGGTGCCTGGATTTATTTTTGAATCACCCATCCCCCATCGCATTGCTTTTTTGAAGGGATATATGGGGGATGCCACCGGAAAATGGGGAGAATATGTCCGCTATAGCTCCCGATCAAAGGAAAATCTGATTGATATCGCATGGCTCGCTCAAACATGCGGACTGCGAGCCACTGTATTCGATAAAGAAATAAGATTAGTATGGCGAGTACCCAACTATAAACAAGATAACACTAATTTGCTTCCAGCTGAGCCTTTTATTACCGCATTCAAACGCGAAGGAATTGAGTGCACACACTTCTTTAGACACTCATTATACGGCAAAAAGTCAAAAAGAATTGCACAGAGCAAATTAGTAGAATTTTTTGATAAGATGCCATTTGAAAAACGTGTTAGACTAGGAAAGCTTGAACAAATAGTACGTTCAGGTATAACTTGTACGATTATCAAAAAAATAACAAAAACCCCCTATTCTGAATATGTATACGATTTCTCTGTACCAAAAAGTGAGAAATTTTATGGAGGAACCACCCCCGTTCTCCTGCATAATAGCGATGATCGTGGAATTGACGTCGTGAGAAGCACCATCAAGGAATTCGCACGCACCCTTGCATTCAATGCCGATTTCAAAATTATTTTTTTAGATGAAAGCGATGCACTAACAGCTGATGCCCAGCAAGCACTCAGACGGACGATGGAAAAATACTCCAAAACATGCCGATTTGTATTAAGCTGCAATTATTCCTCACGCATCATTGAACCCATACAATCCCGATGCGTCGTATTCCGATTTAGACCACTACGAAAAATAGATTTGGAAACCATGATTCACAAAATAGCAAAAGAAGAAAAACTAACAGTAGAACCAAAAGCAATTGACGCAATCGAATATGTCGCAGAAGGGGACTTAAGAAAAGCCGTTAACGTACTACAAGCATCAGCAGCACTAGAGAAAAAAATAACCGAAGACGTGGTGTATTCCGTTGCAAACAGAGCCAAACCAAAAGAAGTAAAAGAAATGATTCAACTCGCACTCAAAGGAAAATTCATGGATGCACGGGAAAAACTAGATTATTTAATGCTTGAAAATGGTTTATCAGGAGAAGATGTGATTAAACAAATCCACCGAGAAGTATTAGATTGGGATGAAAAAGAATTAGACTCTACCACAAAAATACGCCTCGTTGACCGCATCGGAGAATACGATTTTCGCCTCGTTGAGGGGGCAAATGAACGAATCCAAATAGAAGCATTGCTCGCACAGATTGGCCTCGTTGCGAGTGAGAAGAAATAATAAGCCGAACGATAATAGGGAGAAATGGCTGGTAGAAAAAAAGTATTACCTGTTCCCCGTAAACCATACAAATATCAGCATCAGCGCTTTTTCGAATTTGGCAGGGAAGTTGAAGAGAGAAATAGGGCAATAGAAATTATTCAACAAAGCAAAATTCCAGTATTAAACACACAGTTGAAAGCGAAATATGGAATCATAGAAATTCCCGCACACTATGCACATGAAAAGGGACTTGATGTTGAAAAATATGAAAACACGGATGTGCTCTGCCGTTTCTTCAATTTAAAATGTAAAAGATTGAAAATTCGATCTCCCAAATCAAGAAGGGCCTTTTTTGATGATGCACTTTTCACTGATAGGAATGGAAGACCAGTATTTGGAATCAAAACACACGTACCGATGGATGAGAAAGGCTATGGCATCCAGGAAAAGAAAAGAACATTTCTCGTTTTTTATTCCCATCCAGTAAGCGAAATCATTGCCAAGGCGATTTCTGAAAGAAAGGCACCAAGAGCAGACAAAAAGTGGATAGAATGGGTTCTTCCAAAAAGGCCATCAATTGAAGAAATCAACTAAACGCTTCTGGTTGTAAACTCTATCCAGTAATTTACTATTCTTTTTCCACTCTTTCATTGGAATTATTAATTTAGTTCCTATGCCAGTAAGTGCAGATTCTAATGAATCAAAAATAGTTGGCTCTTTTTCCATTGCATCACGAACTGTCTGGCGCACCAACCAAACACCCAAAGATTGTTGATAACATGGTCCAATTTCTCTAAACACCAGAACGGCGGCCTGTTTTCTCATTTCTTTTAACTTTTCAGTCACAGCAAGACGCACAGCGTAATATCCCCCCGCCACATTTTCGGCATAATTCTTCCTTCCCTCATAGAATTCATTATCTGTACTCATGTAAACTTCTTTCATTTCCTGCGCCCAAAAACTTCCTGGTCGATATGCTTCCATTATATCGAATGCCCATTCTCTAGGTAAAAATAATACAAAAAAATGATTATCAATAAAATGAGATTCGTAAAGTTGATATTCATTAATACTTGGGAAGTCCTTAATCGAATCAATAACTTGATTTCCAATTGTACTGTCGACACTCGTTATACTCCATCTACTTGGGACTAACTTTCGGTTTTCTTTCTCACCTAAAGTTCCAGCGCTTAATAATTTATACAAATGGTGAACTGGAATATCTTTATCATATAATTCGCTCATAGCTGTAGCTGCCTTTGCATGTCGATCGTTAACCAAATATTCCACCTTGTCCGGAATTTTTGGATTTTCCTGCAAATCAAACTTTTTCATCGGAGCCTGCGGACCCATGGGAGGAGCATCATGCGAGAACTCCAGTTTAGAAATAGGATTCTTTGTAAGCTCCACTTCCACATCCACCTTCTCGGAGGCCATGGCAATCTCTTGGATTTTTTGTAACTCTGCCCCCGGATCTTTCGCTTCGTGAATGGAAATGGGAATATTGGAACGAATGAGCTGGGAACGATAACCCACCAATTCATTCAAGCTTTTGCCGAACCATCGTTCCGGATTGTCCAAAAGATCCGCCTGATTGGCATCCAAATAATTCGTGGGAGCCATGGGGGCAATCTTTACTTTAGGATAACCATAATGCGAAACAAAAACAGAGGGAGGAGAACTCCCAGCAAAAGATTTACCATTCATTTGAGCAATAGACTTCTGCTTTGTCTCATGCTTTTCAAGTATCCAACAAGTAGGACCACACCATTGACGGCCACGACAACGCACGCAGGTGCTGGGACTGGGTTTTTCAAAAGACATGATACAAAAAGAGCGAGCCAGAACCTTTTGAATCAAACGGGAGAAAATCGCCGAGAAAAGAATTAAAACAAGGGGAAGACTATCTCTCCCATGGCCAGACGAATAGTATCCAAGTGGCAGGAAAGATATACTTTGCTCCCTTCGGAAAGACTGGACCGCACGGTGCGACAACAAATGACAAGAGCGATGCATGAGCAAGGGAAACAATCCCTGTTGGAAAAATTGCATCAGCCGCCCAAATGGTTTGGAAAACCAAAACAGATAAGCTTCACGAAAAGAAAAACAGTCCCTGCAGAATACGAAATAATTGATAACGTATTGGGCCCATCAAAAAAAACGCAAACTGGCCAATGACCCGCACATGAGGGAATGGGCCATGGATCGGATTGCACAGGAATTCAATTTTTTGGCGGCAAACTATCTACGATACCATTTCAAAAGATACCCTGAAGTCTCCTATTCCTTCGAACAAGCGTATTCCTCAATCTGTTACTATTTTTTCCCCGGATTCCTATCAGCCGTGAAGGAACATGGAATCAAAAACGCCGCAGGAGGACTATACAAACTCCTTCAAAAAGGATCAAAAAAAGTGATTTTTAGAGAAGTACGCCGTTCCCAAGGAAAAAATATCGTGCCATTGGACCTGCAATCTTCTGCGATAGCCACTCGAACACCTCACATGTCTAACCCCGGACGATTCGAAGAGATGATTGCCCACTTGTCCAATAGGGAAAAAAGGATTCTTCGCTATCGGTATGAACAAGGGCTCACATTCGAAGAAACGGGGAAAAAACTCTCCCTCCACCATACACGAATCCAGCAGATTGAAGAAAAAACACTCCAAAAAATGAGAAGATGGCTGGAAAGAGAAAGACACCCCAATAACCCCACGCAATCTAGGGAATGAAAAGCCTTGCACCCTGCGTCATTTAAACCATTCGATGCCTAATCCGAATATGCCGGAGACCGTGCACTTGACCCTCCCAGACGGGAAAAAAGTACAAATCATCAAGGGGCAGACCGCGCTCGAAGCAGTTGAAAAGATAGGGGAACGATTGGCAAAAGATGCCATTTCCGCAGAAGTGGATGGAAAATTAGTTGATTTAACAATCCGAATAGAACACGATGCATCATTCCGCGCTTTCACATTTAACACAAAAGAAGGAAAAGAAACATACTGGCATTCCACTTCCCACTTGATGGCGTATGCCATTGAAGAAATTTTTCCAAATGCTATTATCACCATCGGACCGGCAATTGAAGAAGGATTTTATTACGACATTGACTTTGAACGACCCTTCACTCCCGAAGATTTGCAGAAAATAGAAGAGAAAATGCGGGAACTCATAAAGAAAGATTTGCCAATAAAACGAATCGAGTTACCACGGAAGGATGCAATCCGCTATTTCGAGAAACGAAAAAACAAATACAAAGTGGAAATACTCAACGAATTAGACGCGGAAAACGTTTCACTATACGAAGAAGGAAAATTCACGGATTTATGCACTGGCCCCCACGTTATCCGCACGGGAAAAATTGGCGTGGTAAAATTATTGAAAACAGCAGGAGCATACTGGAGAGGAGATTCCAAAAACAAGCAATTACAACGCATTTATGGAATAAGCTTCCCCACGCAGAAAGAAATGAATGCTTACTTGCACGAATTGGAAGAAAGAGAAAAAAGAGACCATCGGAAAATAGGAAAAGAAATGAAAATTTTCACATTCAACGAGGACATTGGAATTGGACTGCCGCTGTGGATGCCTAAAGGGGAACAATTATTCCATACCCTGGAAGAATACATGCGGGAAGAAGAAGAAAAAGAGGAATACCACTACGTACGAACACCCCACATCATCAATGGAAAAATGTACGAAAAGACAGGACACATCCCCTATTACACGGAATCCATGTACGCCCCAATCGAAATAGAAGGGGAAAACTATTACCTCAAACCCATGAACTGCCCGCACCACCACGCCATATTCTCCGAATTAGTGCAAAGCTACAAACAATTGCCCTACCGCATCGCAGAAGCAGGAACCGTATACCGATTTGAGTTGAGCGGAACAATGTACGGAATCATCCGGGCACGAGGATTCACCCAGAACGACTCCCACAATTACTGCACCATGGAACAAGTGCACGACGAAGTACTGCGTGTCCTGAAGATGAACATACGCATATACAAACAATTAGGAGTATCGAACTACTGGTTCAGATTATCACTCCCTGACTTTGAGGGACACCCCGAAAAATATTCTGGAGACAGGGAAAGATGGGAAGCCGCAGCCGAATCCCTACGCAAAGCCGCACAACATATTAATATTCCCTGCATCGAGACCAAAGATGAAGCGGCATTCTACGGACCCAAAATAGACATCCAGACAAAAAACATCCGTGGAAAAGAAGAAACGATTGCTACCGTGCAAGTAGACATCATGGTACCCAAGCGCATCGGGATGCACTACACCGACGAAAAAGACCAACCAGCCACCCCCGTCGTGATTCACCGCGCCATACTGGGAAGCTACGAACGATTCATCGCCTTCTTACTCGAACAGACAATGGGAAAATTCCCCACATGGCTGAGCCCCGTGCAGGTAAAAGTCCTCCCGCTGAGTGAAAAATACAAAAAATACGCGCAACACGTGCATGACACATTGAAATCGCACCATATACGAACCGAAATGGACTCGACGGACGAAACACTGAATTACCGCATCCGGAATGCCCAGATGGAGAAAATCCCCTACATGATTATTGTAGGAGAAAAAGAAGAATCAGAAAAAACAATCAGCATCCGAACAAGAGAAGGAAAACAAGAAAATGGAATCCCATTTTCAGGATTTATCACAAAAATAAAAGAAGAAATCAACCAGAAAAAATAGAATGGATTAAAAAGAAGAAAAAAACATTTACCAACATGAGACCAAAGGAACGAGAAGAAGCGGAAAGGATATACACTTCCGTACTCCAACAACAACTCTATCATCTCATGACAGGCGGAAGCATCATGATAGACAAAGAGGTATTGAAATCACTTGAACGAATCATTAACGGAAAACCAGCAGGTAAAAGCGAAAAAACCATCTTCCAACGCATCCGAGCAATCGATATCCCGATAGCCGAACTAAAGGAAAAACTCGAAAGGGAAAAAGCATTAATCACCGCATTGGCAAAACAACACAAAAAAAGAAAAGAACCAAACCCTTTCAACCGACAATGGATAGGAAGACCAAGAAGACGACCCAAATAGGCCGGAATCACGACAATCGCCAAAAGACCAGAGGGATTAGTTTATATTCCCCCTCCGAATGGCATCTGCAACTAACGCCAAAAATGGCGTAAAAAGGAGAGGAGATAGACTATGGCAAAAGACATGGAGAATCCCATGATGTGGCTGTTCGCCATCCTGTTCTTGATAATGGGACTAGGATTGTGGAGCGGTGCCCCAGCATGGTGGAACTTGTATACCCTAATCGGGCTGTTTTTCCTGCTAAAGGCATTACTACCCATGATGAAAGGATAAGAAATATCGTACTACTGTAGCCGTTCACGAAAACGGCTACTCTTTTTTTATCACAAAAACGCGCTCGGTTGTTTTACCGACAAAACCGGAGTGGCGATGATACGCATCCAAAGTACGCGCAACATGGTTATCTTCAACCGTAAAACCTAATTCAATCGCTTTCTCTAGAAGCAATTCATCACTATTCACAATACGATCAGGGAATGCCCCGCCCGCCACATTGATAACTGCCTTTCCACTCTCAACTAGTACGCGATGCATCTGTTTCAAACATTTTTCCATATCCTGCATATAGGCATCCACAATAGGAAGAGCGCTTTCTCCATTCGAATCATGAACATTCTCTCCAACAAAAGAACGAAGCTGGGTTTTGGGTTCATCAAAAAACAAAGCCAGTTCCAATTTGTACGCGGACGCATACTCAATCTTATTCAAGTAAGGAGGAGACGTAATAATAGAAGAAATAGAAGCAGTATCTACTTTTCGAAGCAAACGAGCATCATCATCCAATACAACCGACTCTATTCCAAGAGAAGGAGACTTCTTCAAATCCTTAAGCATGAGCTCAATCTTCTTCAACCAAAATTTCTTAACAGGCAGGTATCCCTTTTTCACCCGCCTCAACGAGGCGCCCATGCGTTTAACATTTGAGACGCGCAACGTTTGGTCAATAAGAGCAAGCAATGCAATATCATGCAAGGGATTTTTCTTGTACTCATGATTGAGGAATTTCTTAACCGTAACAAGTTCACGAAATGAACGAGGGTGAAAACGCTTCGCTACCCAACTCTCCAATTTTATTTCATGAAGAGAAGAAAAATCAATTTTTTTCAACAATGAAAATTCTTTCTGCAACTCAACTATGTCATAGTTGCGCGTTTTGGTTTGAGAAACAAAACGACCCAAAGGAGAAACATCACACCCAATAGAAGAAAGACTATTTTCCTTGCACGCAAGAAGCGTTGTTCCCACCCCGCAAAAAGGGTCCAATACCGGACTGCTCAACGAATACGTTTCAATCGCCCAATCAACAAAAGCCTTGGAAAAACCCTCCCGATAATAGAACCAGCGATGAATGGGAATATTCTTGTTAGGAGAAAACGTGACCATTTGAGAAAGAGGAATAAGGGACATTACACACGCATTCCAGGAGCGGGCTTTTAACCCTTTATTAACGATTTTTGAAAGAGCAGGCCCCGTAGTCTAACGGCTAGGATGAATCCTTTACATGGATTAGGCGGCAGTTCGATTCTGCCCGGGGCCACTCCTATTACACAAC
>JAZDJQ010000010.1:0-15517 GCA_043803765.1 Candidatus Iainarchaeum sp.
CCCTGAGAGTGTGTTGGAGAAGATGCAGGTGACGAAGGCAGACTTTGAGGACGCGTTGCGTGAGATTCAGCCTTCTGCGTTGCGTGAAGTAATGGTGGAAATTCCTAATGTCAAATGGGAGGATGTAGGTGCATTAGAAGAAGTGAAAGCGGAGCTCAAGCAGGCAGTGGAGTGGCCTCTTAAGTATCCTACTGCTTTTACCGAAATGGGTATTCGTCCTCCTCGCGGAGTGTTATTATATGGTCCTCCCGGTACGGGAAAAACCCTTTTGGCTAAAGCAATTGCAACGGAATCTCAGGCTAATTTTATTTCGATTAAGGGACCTGAGCTTATTTCTAAATGGGTGGGTGAAAGTGAGAAAGGAATTCGTCAAGTGTTCAAGAAGGCAAGGCAAGTGGCCCCTGTGATTGTTTTTTTTGATGAGATTGATGCGATTGCTTCGGTTCGCGGCGGTACAATGGGCGATTCAGGAGTTGGAGAACGAATGGTGAATCAGCTCTTAACGGAGTTAGATGGTGCAGAAAGTTTGCGTGATGTTGTTTTTATTGCAGCGTCCAATCGTCCTGATTTAATTGATCCTGGTCTTATGCGTCCGGGCAGAATTGATAAAGCGATTGAAGTGAAGATTCCGGATGAGAGTGCGCGGGAAGCTATTCTTAAGGTTCACACACGGGGGGTGCCATTAGCAAAGGGTATTTCTCTATTAGACCTTGCTAAACGAACCCCTGGTTTTAGCGGGGCGGACTTGGCAAATCTTGTTCGGGAAGCGGCATTATTGGCATTGCAGGAGTCGGATATGAAACCTGTTCCCATTACGAAGAAGCATTTGGATCAGGTTCTTGCAAAAATGGGTTCTTCCGTTCCAGTTGAAGCGGCGGAAGCCTACACTGAGTACAAAAAATCAAAGTCTCCTGAAGGGTACAAGCCTAACTACGTTCGTTGATAGTTTCTTATTTTTCGTATTATACTAATTTGCCCGTCATTTTTTATATTATTTTTTGTTTGACATGATTATTACAGGAATAGGAAAAAGAGTAATGGAATGAAGAGGATGGCCCATACTCCTTTGTTCCATGCAAACACTTTTGCTCCATCCAAAATGAAGAATGGGAGTAGGTTGAACATGGCTAAATAGAGATTGATGCTTCCAACAATCAATGCGACGTGTCCTATTTGGCTTGTTGCGAATAGGGAAGAAAGTCCAATGCCGATTATGCCAATGATGATGTTCATGAGGGGTCCTGCTGCGGAAATAATCCCATTCTCTCTTAGCGTAACATGTTTTCCGTAAATGTATACGGCTCCGGGTGCGGCAAAAATGAATCGAAACAGTACGGCTACTGCGAGTGCTACAAGTAATCCCGTGTTCCATGCTCTAAATTCTGCTTTTGCCCCGAAGTGTATGGCAACATATTTGTGTGCCATTTCATGCAACAAGAATCCTGTTCCTACCGCTAATGCGGCAATGGCCAGTGCGTCCGAAAATCCTATTAGGTTAAATCCTTCGTCTGCAAAGACGAATGCAAATGCAGCGGATAGCGATATCCATGAAATGAGCAAATCGGTTAGTTCCCTATTCTCCATGTTATTAAAAAGGGGAGACAAGGTTAAAAGGAAAGTCTTTTTTTCAAAAATTTTCCCTAGTTTTAAGTCTTTTTTGGAGAAAAAAAAGGTTATGTTCCCAAAAGAAAATCGTGCCCAGATTTCAGTCGAACTTATTATTGTGATGGCGGCCGTTGTGGCAGTCGTGTTGCTTCTCGTTACCCAGCTTCAGTCCTCGAGTAAAACGGGCATTGATAAATTAGAGAAAAAGACGAAGGATATTTTTGATGAGATCGAGAAGATCGATTAATCGTATGCGCGGGCAGGTTTCTCTTGAAGCATTGCTTCTTTGGGCGGGTTTTTTCGCTATTTTGGCCGGCATCACTCCTTTTTTTATTGATGCGTTTCATGCTCAGGAAGCTCTTATTGAAAAGTCTAATCGTGTGCAGTTCATTGATTCTCTTTCGTATGCGCTTCATTCCCTTTCATTTATGGGAGAAGGTTCCGTGCGTGTTCTTTCTTTGCCTTCTTCTCCTTCCTATGATTTAAGCGGGAGTGATACTATTCTTCTCGTGGAATGGGTTTCTCCTTCCGGTAAAAACCAGTCGATTGAAATAGCATCTATTATTCCAATAGTTGGGGTAGTGGATGAGGACGTTTTATTTATTCGTCTTGTGCGTCAACGTGATTATATTCAGTTGGAATCTGGATGAACAGGTTTTCCCATTCATTCGTTGTTTTTTTCTGTACATGGCACGTGATTTTTCCTCCTTTTTTTTCTGAAAACGTGTTATTTTTTACTTCGATTGGTATTCCTCCAAATAATAGTTCGTCATACTTTTTGGCAGAAATCCCGTTTGTTTCAATAGCCGCTAAGTCGTAGCACCATGTTTGGGGAAGCATGTTTTCTCGGTCGCTCGTTTTTTCGATACTGGTGTTCCATGCGCTCATTAGGAGCAGCATTCCTATTGCCAGTTCTATTGTCCAACCAAATCCTTTCTTATTCACAATCAATCAGCTCTAATACGGCGGGTTGTTTGTCCCATATAATGGGCCGTGGTAGTGCAATGCAGTTTTTTTTATCGTTTTCTTTTTCATACACACTTATTTTTTCTTCTTTTGTTCGGATTATCATTCCTTCGATTTCCTCGGGTGGTTGATTTTCTTTCCACGCCGTAAGGCAGGTAGACGGAATAACATAAGGATAGACTCGTCTTGCGGACTCGGAATAGGTTGCGCATCCTTTCCACGCATTTACGTGATGGGTGAGGATTATTTGATTGGTCGTTTGAATTAGAAAAGATATGCGTGTATATTCCCCTATTTTTTCTTTTTCTTTTTCTAATTGAGTGTAGGTTTGTTCCCATGCACTTGCGAGCAGGGTAATCCATATCGTGAATAGGATTATTGCTTCGGTTGTGTGCACGTATCCTTTATTCATAGTGTACGCTATCTCCTTCAATCCATTTGTATAGTCCGCATCCCTTGTTGTGTGTTCGTACGTAGAATGCATTGGCATTTTCTTTCATTGCGTGGCAGTCTTGCGTCTCTTTTTCTCTTTTCCATTTTTCTTGTAGGCTTTTGAGTTCCTCTTCGTGTGAATGAATAACATATATGAGTGCAATTCCAATGCTTAGAAGAAGTCCAAAAATAAGAGTGAATTCGATCAAATGCATATTCTCACTTTCCTTCGTATGGGGCGCATTCCCATTTGGTTGAAAAGGTGGTTACGCATGCTCGATACCCTGATGGTATAACTACGATCGTTTGGTGGTTTTGTGTTTCAAGTTGGATTTGGAATATTTGGTTTCCTCCTGCTCCTCCTGTGTAACTGTATTCTCCATATCGCGCATTCCCTGTGAGTGGGAGGATGAGGACGTGGGAATTTTCATTCAATGATGTAATGGTAGTGGGAAATAATATCTGGTCGAGCAGGGAGAGATATTGGGTATGCGTAAGGTTTCCCATTCCTATTCGATAGGTTATCGGTTCCCCATGTTGAGTGGAAAATGTAGTCGCGTAGGTAAGTATGCGTTCATGTATTCTTGTTTGAATCGTGTTGGGTTCTTGCTGTAGAATGAGTCCTTCATGCAGGGTTTGGTGGATGATTAAATCGATTCCGTTCTCCATTTCGGTTCGTCGTAGAAACAATATGGGTTCTTCTCCCTCGTATGGAGTTGTATTCCCTTGTGTGGCATGAAGGGTAGCGAGGAGCATGCTGAGCGTGAGCAGTAAAAGGAGTGAAACATATCCTCTCATTTTTTTCTGTTGTGCATATGAAGCGGTTTAAAACTATGGAAAATTTTTTGGGGTGAAGTGGGGGGGTGTGAGCCTGCACCCCCCCGCTAAGAAGCGTTAGGCAATCATGGGTACAGGGAGTATATTCATTGCAATAATGGGCTCATTTTCTCTTCGCACGTTTTCTATTTGGCTTAGGATGTAGTGCAGTTCTGCCCGCATCGTATGATAATCGGGGGCATGAGGGAGCAAGTCAAATAATTTGTCCTTTTTCTCATGCAATAGGACTTCCTTTCGGTTTATCATCCATTTTTCAAGATTCATCCTTTTTCCCTCCTTTTGGGATACAGGGTTGGGCAAGTAGCGGTATATATACTCCCGGAAGGAGACCCTTCTCCGCCGTGAAAATAGTGAGTATTTTAACCAATGGCGGTGTTTTTGAGTTATGGTTCGTGAAAATGTGTTTGCCCGTATCACCAAAGAGCATTCCATTTTCAAGGATGAGCGTGCCCTTTCTTCTGAGTTTATCCCGGATGTTCTTCCTCATCGTGACAATCAGATTAATTCCCTTGTGTATGCATTGAAGCCTCTTGCGGATGGGGGAAAAGCCACTCATGTTTTTGTGTATGGTCCTCCCGGTACGGGAAAAACCGTTACATCGCGTTATGTTATGGATCAGCTCTCTGAATTCTCGGGGAGAGTAAAGCCTATTTATTTGAATTGTTTTGGTTTCAATTCCCGTCAGTCTGTTTTAGCGGAGCTCACTCGGCTAGTAGAGCGTCCTGTTCCTTCTCGTGGAATGAGTACGAATGAATTGTTTGCTAAAGTGTTGGAGGGATTAAAGTTTTCTAAGTTTGTTCCCTTGCTTATTTTTGATGAGTTTGACCAACTATTGGATAATGATGGCAACGAATTATTGTATGATATTCTTCGTATTCCTGAGCATGGTCTAACGGCTATTCCAGTTGTTCTTATTTCCAATGACCCTACTATTCCTTCTCGTTTGGATGCACGTGTTCGCAGTTCTTTTTCTCATGAATTGGTTGAATTTTCTCCTTATTCTCCTTCCCAATTGAAGGATATTCTTCGTACGCGTGCAGAAATGGCATTATTTCCTAATGTTCTTTCTCCTGATGTAGTAGGATTGATTGCTGCTCATGCATCCAAGCGGGGTGGGGATGCGCGTGTGGCGATTGAAACGCTTCATAAGGCAGCGCGTCATGCGGAAAAGAACAATGCTTCTGTTATTTCTCTCGAACATGCTCGTGCTGCGTTTGAGGATACCGAGACGAGTGCGATGTTAAAGGCTGTTCCCTTTTTGTCTGATTCCCATAAACAGGTGTTGCGCTGTATTTTTCTTTTGGGTGGGAAAAACGTTTCAACAAGTGATTTGTATTCTCGTCTTGCTGCTTCGGGCATAGGATTGAGCGACCGTCGTGTTCGCGAACTGCTTGTTGAGTTGGAAAAGAAGCGCGCCATTACTACGACAACGGACACGTCTGGGAGAGGAAGAACTAAAGTGATTACGGTTAATTTTGCCGAAAGTGAGTTGAAATGAATTCTCCTGCCGATTCGATGAAATACCCCGGAGTAGGGGTTGCCGTGTTTATTCGAAAAGATGGAAAAGTCCTCTTGGGTTTGCGTCAAGGTTCCCACGGAGCGGATACATGGGCTCTTCCTGGAGGAAAACTTGATTTTGGTGAGTCATTGGAAACATGCTGTGCTCGAGAGGTGTTAGAAGAAACCAATCTTCATATCACTAACATTAAACCGGGTCCTTACACGAATGATATTTTCAAAAAAGAAGGGAAGCATTACATCACTTTGTTTTTTACTGCTGATTATGCATCGGGTGAGTTGAAAATAATGGAACCCCAAAAATGTAAGGAGTGGCGCTGGGTAGAGTGGGGTGCCCTTCCGCGCCCTCTTTTTCTTCCATTGGAAAATGTTCAACGGAAAGGTTTTAGCCCATTCGGGAAGCAACTATAACCAAACGAGTTGCTTTTTTTTGCTTTTTTTCTTCAAGTTGAGCGTGGTCTTTAAAAGTATCAATTTGTCCTTAATGAGTAGGAGCGATTGTTTATGGCGACAAGGAAGCGAACAGCGGGTAAAGTCTCAGGTAAGCAGATTCGAAAGCAGTTGAAGGGGGTCAAGACGGATCTTGCCAATGCCAAAACGCAGGTGGCCAAGGGAGACAAGCGTTTGTCCAAGTCTCTCGCGAAGACCACCAAGAAGCTCACCACCCAAAACACGGCCATTCAGACTGAACTGGAAAAGTTGCGCGAGGATTTGAATAAGTCGAAGGGCAAGAAGCCCACCCGACAATTGTCCATGTATAATTTATTTGTTCGCAAGCGCATTCAGCAAGGCAGGACATTTGAGCAAGCGGTGAATGATTGGAAATCTTCAAGTAAACTAATTGAAAATCCTGAGTTAGCCAAGAAGAAGAAAACGCGTACGATTACTAAAACAAGAGTGATTGTGCGTAAAGTGAAGTCTCCCATTGTAAAACCGGTTGTGCGTCGTGTTAAGCGCAAGTCTACTTCGGTAAAGACACAGGATTCGTTGAATGATATCATGAAACAATTGTCCGCACTTAAAACAAGTGCATCATCATTAGAGAAGGAGGTCTCTCCCATGAAATCAGGAAAAATGTCGTCCATGTTTATGGACAAGGAACTTTCCAACGAGGAGGTTGCCGTTCGTTTAACTCGATTGTATTTTGAAGAGATTGCACGTTTAGGCTTCAAGCGTCGATTGGATTTTGATTCCATTATTAACGCGTATTATTATTGTTTGCAGCGTCTGCATAACAAAGGAAAAGAGTTGGATATTATGCGCAAAATAGTGGAGCGTGAAGAAAACAAGTTGCAGGGCGAACCTAAATCTCATTTGTTTCCCTTGCCGGAGCAGTAAAAGGAGGGCAGTGTAACATGTTATTCAAATATTGCCCTCAGTGCGGTTCCATGGAGTTCGTTTCCATTCCTAATGGGAAAATGTGTCGTAAATGCGCGTTTCAAGGAAAGATATCCGAAGGGTCGATGGATGAGATTAATATTCTTCGCAAGAGGGGAGGGAATCGCCCTCTTTCTCCCGTTGTTCCTTCTCCTGTTGAGGGAGTGAATTCCCAATCCGCAAAAGAATTAGCGGAGCGTTTAAAAGCGCTTAAAGGAAAATCAACAGAGAATGCGGAGTTTTTGTGAAAGGGTTTGATCGAGTTATGCGCGCGGAACAACGTTCATTGATAGATTGGGTTTTAGTCGGGGTGTTTGCCGTTGGTCTTATTGCTTTTTTCTTTTTTATTAATCAACGCACTGCTACCGGGAATGTAACAGGTATGGCGTTTAACGAGTATGCTAATTGTTATTCTTTTTCCCAAAAACTTCCTGTTGTGGTGGCGCATGACCCTATTATTTTGTGTCCTGATACCATCCAGCAAGTTGATTATTTCGCTATTCAAATTCCGCAGATTACTATTAAGTGTAATGGTTCTACTATTCAAGGGAATGGGGGCGCGCTTTTCGTTCCCGAAGGAGTGAGTAATCCTCATGTTACCTTAGAAAATTGTCGTGTTGAGAATTTTGATGGACTTTACTCTCAGCAGAATCCGGTTGATGTGTATTTAGTAAATTAGTTTTCTTGTTTTTTTATTCTGGATTAAATATGCATCACGGTATTGATCAGCCAGTTTAGTACTTGCGGGTTTGTTCCGAGTGCGATGGCCATGGTTGCAGGGTTTCTCTCGTTCAACCGTCGTCTGAATTCTAAATACTGTGTTCGTGTCAAATAATGCCGAGTGGTTTGTTTGGTGCGTGCGTTGTATACCTCTACTCCAACCGGCTTCTCCCTTTGCTTCTGGTCATAAAATGCCCGATATATCATCCTATTTTTTTTCATGGGTTTTCCTAAAACCAATAGTCCTTTTCGAATAGGAGGCGGGCGTGCTCTTATTCGTTCTCTTTCCCATGGCGTGATTACACTTCTTCGTACGGATACCCTGGGCCGTGGTGCTTTTCGTGGAGCGTGGGTGATGACCGCCATACCCTCTTTTATCTTTCCTGCCCTTTATATGATGTTGGATGTTTGCTCAGAAATATACTCCACAGTCTCTTTCCCAAATGATTGGCAACCCCGAGGTCATAACGGAAATACGGTTGTGGGCGCAGGGATGGAAGCAGGGAATGGTTTCTCGTCCTCTTTTGCTAGTGGGCCCCCCGGGTGTGGGGAAAACCCTTTCCGCGTATACGGTTGCGAGAGAGTTTGATTTTTCTCTTGTTGAGTTTAATGCTTCAGACACGCGGGACAAGGAGACGATTGAGAAAGTGGTTTCGGCGGCGGCAACGAATGCTAGTTTTTCAGGGAATCCTCGTCTCGTGTTGTTAGATGAGGTGGATGGTCTTCAAGGCCGTATGGATCGAGGCGGTTTGTCGGCTATTCTTTCCGTGTTAAAAGAAGCAAAAAATCCTATTATTCTTACTGCGAATGATATTTACTCCGATTCTAAGCTTGCAGGTATTCGGACGTTTTGTAAGATGCTTTCTTTTCGCAAAATTCCCTATCCTAGTATTGCGAAGCGTTTGCGTGAAATTGGGGATGCGGAAAATATTGATTATGATGCTCTTTCGGTTACGGAGTTGGCAAAAAACTCTTCAGGAGACATGCGGGCCGCCCTGCTTGATTTTGATATGGTTACGCATTCAACAAAGAAGATTACGTTAGAGGATGTTCAGCAATCCGGTTATCGTGAGCGTTCGGAGAATGTGTTTACTGTTATTCGTAGCGTGTTCACTTCCCCCAGTTTCAATGATATTCGTCGTGCCCATTCGAGCGTTGAAGTGGATGATAGTCTTTTCAAGAAGTGGATTGAGGAAAATATTCCCCGTCAGTTTCCTATGATTCGTTCTCTTGCCTCTGCATTTAATGCTCTTTCGAGGAGTGATGTTTTTGATGGGCGCATCTATAAGAGGCAGCATTATGGTTTTCTCAAATATTCGGGTGATATTGCGGCGTCGGTTGGGTTGCATACATCGGATCGTGCGCACGGTTTCATTTCATATCAGTTTCCTTCTATTCTAAAGCGTTTGTCGGTTCAAAAAGGTTCATCGAAGCGTTCGGTAGTTGAAAAAATCCAGTCTCATGTTCATGGTTCGCGTTCTCGTATCACACAAGAGTTGGTGTATTATTCTATTCTTCTTGCGGATGAAAAGAATGCTCCTCATTGGATTTCTCTTTTTGGGTTTGAGGCAGAAGATGTGGCGTTTCTTCTTCAAACCACTCCTTCTTCTGTCCGCGTTAAACGTCTTATGAAAGATGCCGTTGTGTTGCGTGCGCGTCCTCGTTCTTCTATTTCTCCTCTTTCTGAAGAATTGCTTTCGGTTGATAAACTATCCAAAAGTGAAACGGTTTCCTCTTCTCCCTCTGATGAGAAGGAATCGCATAATCAGACGTCATTGTCTTCTTTTTTTAATTAATGCATGCGTCGCATGAGTTGGATCGCTTGTTCGTTTAATTCGTTTGGATAGGTTCGATGAGCCTTGCGTAAATAAAGCAGTAATCCTACTGCTCTCAATTGTTCATTTGGGCATCGTGCAAATGCTCCGAGTGGTCGGCGCCATTTTTCTGGTATTTTTTGCGAATTCACAAATTGAATGGTGCTATTCGGGTCAGTTAATAATTCGGTTAGTCGCGGGAACTGGTGTGCGATATGAATCGATGTTTCATCTAACCCTCTGCTCATCACCATTTGTTCAATTCGTTGCAGCCATTCTTTTGGAATAGGTTCGTTTCCTGCAATCACCACATAGTCTTCTATTCTTTCTTTCATTTTCCCGTTGAGCGTTGGGTTTCTTTCTTTTGATGGAATGAGTGCGAGTCTCCTGAATGGGTGGATAGCGGTTCGCATTCCCGGATTGTGTGTTGCTTGTTTAGCCAGCCATGTTGCCGCGAGTAACCATTTGGATTCCTTTCCCCTTGTCGTTGAAGCAATCTGTTTTTCTCTCCTTCTTGGGGGTAGGCTTTCTTTTCCTGTGGAAATGGGGGGCATACTCCCTATTCATAGGCGACTCGCTTTAATGTTTTGTGCTAGGTGGAAATGGTATGAATAGTCGTGATAAAGGCTGGTTGGAGGAAATAGCTCAATCCCACTCTACTCCTTTTGGGGTTCTTCTTCCCCGTGTTGCTCAGGCGCGTTATTTTGAGCTATTGGATGCGTTCCATTCCATTTCTCCTCATGTTAGGATAGGGTATTCCGTTAAAACGAATCCTCACCCTGCTATTCTAAAAGCATTAGATGGGATGGAGTCGGGTTTTGAATGCACTTCCCTTAGGGAATTGGATGCGGTTTCTTCTTTTTCTCGTTTTCTTTTGTTTAATGCTCCTTGCTCTACGGATGAGGAAATAGCATTGGCGCTTTCTCGGTCTGCTATGATTATTCTTGATTCTCTTTCTCAGGCAAATCAGGTTTCTCGTATCGCGAATGGGAAAATGCTTGACGTGGGCCTGCGTCTGCGCTTGGACCATCATCGTTTTGGTTTTTCCCCGGATGATTTTCCTTCACTTTTTTCTATTCTCGAATCGCTCAAACTGCGTGTTACTTTTCTTCATGCGCATCCCGGTACGAATTGTACGCTTAATCAGTATCGTTCTTTCATGGAAAAGGTAGCGGGTGTTCTTCCTCTTTTTCCTCATATTACTTCGATTGATATTGGGGGCGGTATTCCCGGAAAAACAAGTTTGGTTGAGCGGAAGGAATCCTTGCATGATTATGCCAAAATTGTTCATGAGAAAATAGGAAAAAATGTTCGGGATAAAACCCTTATTCTTGAACCGGGTCGTTTTCTTGTGGAAGATTCAATGATATTAGTTGCGCGTATTCAGCACCTTAAGCAGATTGATGGAACCTTTTTTGGTATTCTGGATGCGGGAATCAATATTCTTCCTCGTATCAGCATGAGTCCGTATCGTTTTTTTCCTATCACGGAATCGGGAGAGAAGCGTGTCTCTTTGCGTTTGGCCGGTCCTCTTCTTTTTGGTTCGGATGAATCCGGTCAAGTGGTGGGGAAGCTCACGCAAGGGGATTTGGTTGGAGTGGAGAACATTGGTGCGTATTGTACGGAGCTTGCCTGGCATTTAAGTCGGGATGCTCCTCCAATTATTGTAGTGGAATAATTTTTTTATTTTTTCATTGCCTTTCGCAGGAATTTTTCTAGTATTTTTCTTTTGGTTTCATTCTGTTTGAGTTTTCTATTGGCAATTGGAATTATTTTTTGTATATAATCCGCATCGGCTATTTTTTTTCCTTCCAGTATGAGGGGTACGTTCATACGGTGTGTTCCAAAAATTTCAATGAGTATTTTTCCTTTTCCGATGTAGTGAATTCCTACTCGTTTGACTCCTGCTTCTTGGCACGCGTGCAAAACAAGCTGTGCTTTTTCGATGGAATGCGTTCCTATCACGTATACAAATGCGTCTTGTTTCAACCAGAGGTTCCTATTATTGGAATATGTGGCGATTCCTTCCTCTACTTCTTTTTTATTTACCGTGCGGTGCCATTTTCTATAAAATGCCCCGGGTCTTTTTTCTTCGTTTTCGGGTAAGTCCATGAGAGTAATTCTTCCGGAGCAAGTCGATGTGGTGAAGTAGTCTTTTGTTTGTGCAACGTGCCGGGCAAAGGGTATCATGAGCGGGTCTATTTTTTCTTCTTGTATTGCTTTTTCTAATGTGTGCGCGTGGTGGATTTTGACCATTTTGAATGGTGCATTATTTTCTTCGCTCATTCACCAGAATGAACATCGGAATGAATAAAAGAGCTTTTATCGCAAGCGTTTTCTCTCATTTTTTTCGAGTGTATTAAAATAACCTTTCTTCCCGTGAAACGTATGGCTTCTCATTCTTCTTTGAAGAAGGATTCTCTTTATTGGAATTATTGGGAGGAATTGGTTAAAGCCTCAGTATATCGTCAATCTAGGGAAATTCCGGCCATTGCGGATGCGGCTCAAATTAATGGAAAAAATAGTATTGATGCGGGATGCGGTCCCGGTCGTCTTATTCTTCCTTTTTCTAAAATGGCTAAAACCATTACAGCAGTGGATGAGAATGATTGGGCGATTTCTTCTGTTGAGAAGATAATTAAGGAAAATCGTTTAGATAATGTTCAGGTTGCCCAGTCTCCTCTTGTTTCTCTTCCTTTTGATGATGGTGTATCCGAATCAACGTATTGTATTTGGGTTATTCATCATGCTAAGAAGCGTTGGGAGAAAATAGTGAGGGAACTTGTTCGCGTTACACGTTCTGGAAGTCCTGTTGTGGTTGGTTTTGCTTCGGGACAAAAGGATTTGCCTCGGTTGGAGGATGTAGTAAAGAAAGGGCATTTGTCTTCTGCTCAGTCTTTTGACCATTCTTTTCCTGCCTGGTGTAAGGAAGAATCCCTGAGTGTCTCTTTGCATACGGTTCCATTATCTTTTGAGTTCAACTCTCCAGAGTGGGCATTAGAGGTTTTTTCCAATACTTTTTTTCCTCGTCATATTGAAAAGGAATCATTAGATGCTGCTTCTCATTTTCTTCAGCAGCACGTGCGGAATAAGAAGTGTATAATTGAGCAGGAGCTAATTCTCTATACCTTGAAGGAACAATCTGATTAGAATCGCTTTGCTTGTATATCGAGTGTGTAGTGCCATTTTTTAGGTCCAAAGCTTTTCACTTGTTGTGTGTGCAGGAGGGTGCATGCATACCCGTATTGTATTCCTGTTTCTCGTACATCTTGAAATAGTTTTTCTTCTTCTCCTGCGTGGCATACTCCTTCGTAGTGAATGATTCCTCCATTATTTTTTAGCACATGAAATGCAGCGGGTAATGCGAAGCGGGGTGCGGGAATGTATCCCATGATTACACGGTCGGCTATTTTTCCAAGCGTAGAGGCTAATTCAACACAGTCTCCTTGCATAATGTGTAATGTGTTTTCTGGAATATGATTTAGTTTTTGATTCGTTCGAATGGCTTCGATTGCATCCGGGTTTTTGTCCATGGCATATACTTTCATTGGTTGCGAATGTTTTGCTATTGGAATGCTCCAATATCCCATTCCGCAGAAAAAGTCGACTACGGTTTCTCCTTTTTTTACGTTTTCATACATTCTTTTTCGTTCGCTCATGTTTCCTTTGCTCCACATGAGTTTGGTTGCGTCGAATCGGAATATGCATCCGTGTTCATGGTGTTCAACAATCGTGTTGTTTTCTCCGCATACGTATTCAATTTTTGGCAGTCTATTTTCTCCTTCTATTTTTCCTGTTTTTAGGCAAATTGTTTTGATTCCATGAATGGTCGCCAGGGCTGCCTCTCCAATTAATTCTTTTTTTTCTAATAATTCGGGTTTTAGTTGAATGATGGCAATATTTCCCAATCGTTGAAATCCGGAGGGGAGTTTTTCCTGTTCAGCAGGTGAGAGGGTATGTTCCATTTTTTTCGTCATTTGTTCTTTGAAGGATGCCATACTATTCCTTTTTTCCGTTTCCTTTTTGAACTGCGCCTTCCAGCAATGAGGAATGCGTTTCATTTTGGATAGTGCTGTTTTCATCAATTCGGATTCCTTTCCTTTCAATGAAAAAGATGAGTATGTGATGCCTTCTTCTTGTGAGAAGGAAATTAAAGAGAAAGTGGCGGTGATGCGGTTGCACGCAGCACTCGATCAGCACTCCAATTTTACGATTACGGACCCCTGTTTTGCTTCTATTCAGACCGTGCGGATGTGGGCAAAGGCTCAGGGGAATAGTCGTCTTTCTCCCGCAGATGAATCGGTTTTGGCCCTTGCTTTTGAGTCTTTTGACAGGAAAGAGAAAGTAATGGTGTTCACGGATGATTATTCGATTCAAAACATTCTGAAATGGGCGCGTATTCCTTTTTCGGGTATTCTTCAAAAGGGGATTACAAAGAAACGTGTTTTCGGCAAAAAACGATTAAAACAATAGTCCGTATGAGTGCGGTTTATAGGAATAATCCCCCCGGCTTCTACATGCTTACGGGTTTGTTTGGCTACTCCCTCATTTTCGAGCTTCTCGTATTCTATTTTGCACTTCATCTTCTTTTTCAAAATACTCCTAAACACTGGGTCTACTTAGGTGTGGGGTTGCTCGCGCTTTTTGTTTTGGCCGATCCATCGAGTGCTATTTGGAGCGAATTGTTACAGGGGAGCTACGGACATTTTTGGAATACTCTTTTGGCCAATGTGGGCTGGCGTTAATTATTTTTTTCCCATATGTTTAATGCAATGCTCGTGATGAAAAGATTGGCGAGTATTCGTATTCCTGCTCCTGGATAGGTTCCTAGAAACTCTTCAGGTCGTAATAAAATATTCTGTCCCGCCTGCAAATCAAAAAGTAATTGAAATAGTATTGTTCCAACAATTCCAAATATTAATACGTGCTTCCCGCTTGTTTTAGAGAAGAGTGACGTCATTCCTATTACACTAATTCCTGCTGCTAACGCATACGAAATGATTTCCCAATTCATAATGGAATATGTTGTGAGTCCTGCCAATAGGCTTCCTCCAACCGCTACTAGTATTCCATCATTAGCCGTGTGCAAATAGGCTGCTACCAATGCAATCGGAATAATCAATACCACTACGGGTTCTCCACTCACTGCAATAGGAGATAAAAGTGCGGTTCCTATTCCTGCTACGATGCTCAAAAATAATGGAGATGGTTTTTCTTTCTCCCCCATGTTCACCCACTCTCACTGTCTAAGTCCGCGTCAATATCCTGTTTGGGTTGGGGTCTGAACTCCGAGTGTTCAATTACATATTCTTCTATTTTTCGGGCTATTTTTTCCCTATTGATTCCAACGTAGAGTCCTCCAATTGCCAGGAAAGCGATAATGAATGCGAATGCGGGGCTGCTGGCAATATCCTCGAATATTTTTCCTGCGTCAATCGGGTCGGCGATGGGAGTTAACACCGTATATTCAATTGGGAGTGCGTTCCCTGAGAAATTAGTAATGGTGATGATGTTTCCCGAAACGACAACGCTTGGTGGTAAAAGTTTTGTATCAATAATAGCATTGCTTGGGAAATGAATTTTCACTTGGGCATTAATAGGGATGCTGATATTTCCTCCTGCGATAAATTGCACTAACCATAAGTCGGCAAGCTTCCATCGTGTGCTTCTTCCTTCGGTTCCTATTTTGATGGGTTGTACCAAATTTTGCGGATAGTCATAGGACAGAGTGAGTGCAGGTTCTTGACTTGTAGTGTGGTTGAGGATGAATTCAATTCCTTCTACTTGGCTTTCTAATCCAATGTACGGATGAATAAACGGATAATCTTTTTTCCATTCAAACAGGCTTGGGTTGTTTTCTTCAAAATCGGTTTCAAATAATTCCGCTTGTCCTGCAAAATAATTGAATAAGAATTTTTCTTCTACTCGTGCTTTTCCATTTTCTTGGATGAATATATCAATATCGTGGAATGCAATTTGTTTCTCTTCGATGCGGAAAGCGCCTTGTCCAAATGCCATTCCGCTGAGCAATAGGGTTAGTATTCCTATTCCTCCAATGATTCCCGCTAGCCCCCTTATTTGCATACGCATATCCATTACTCTTTCTTCCTTCTTATAATTATGATTGCTCCATTCGGGCTTGTTGAAATCCTTTATAAATAGCCTAAAATAGGAGGTTTTGCCTCCTACTTTAGGTGGTTTTCGTATGAGTATTCTGATTCCTGTCGAATATAATTCCTTCTATTCGC
>JAZDJQ010000011.1:0-61162 GCA_043803765.1 Candidatus Iainarchaeum sp.
AAATGGTTGACGTCCCTGACGGGTTTGAGAAATCGGACACTAACGGACATCACGAAAGGGTTATTTACCTCGTGCGTCTTAATGGAATCATAGAGTAATACGCGGGCTCCTTTCCCAATGTGCCTACCCCGCTCGGGGCATTCATCCCGTTCAATACTTCGTCTGCTTGAACGCATCGTTGAAGTGGTGCGTGCAGAGCATTCCCGTGTGCAAGTAGGTTTCGATTCCTTTTTCTCGGGCGTCCTGGCAGAAGTAGATGTCGTCGCTCGCGAGTTTGTCTTCTTCGTAGCGGAAGGACACTTTTTCAAGTACAGTGCGGGCGATGAGCGTGCACCCCAATCCCACGTAGGCCACGTTGAGGATGCGCGTGGGGAATAATTCTAGGAATCCCATGCTCCGCACGATGTTTTTCATTTTGGCTTCCTCATTCTCAAACGTCCCGGCCATGATGGTGAGTGTTTTCTCAGGGGTCTTGTTGTAGTAGGTGGCCCCCACAATGTCTTTTTCAGTGTGAAGAAGTGCTTCAATCACATTCGCCGGGGGCACCACGTCCTGTTCGAGGGAGAGGAAATAATCGTATTTTTCACGCACAACTAATTCCCGTATCTTGTTGCGTCCGTTCACCAAGCGTTTGCGTGCATAATGCGCGGTTTCCCCCGAATAGATTACGCGGAATGTTCTCCCCGGGTGAGTAACTTCCCAATCTTGTGCGAGGGTTCTGATTTTCTCCGAATACGTGGGAGCAGGGGAGTTGTCCTCTAACACGACGTCAAAATTAGGATACGTAAGGGCATTAAGTCCGGCAAAGAAAGCATTCAAACTATCGTGTTTGAGATAACACGTGGGTCCTCCCACAAGAATACGGGGGTGAGCTTCTTTCGTTGAAAAAGAGGGTTTCATGCGCTGATGGTAACGCTTCCGCCGATGGCTTGGCCGGGAAGCCCCTTATCGAATTTTACGCGGACAGCGCCCGAGTTTCCATGGGCTGCCATGATTTTTCCCGTAATCACCTTATTCGCCACGCTTTTCCATGTGACTTTCTTTCCTGCGAGTGAATGCGCCTTCGCCCTCGAATCAATTCCCTCTACTTCTACTACATACTGGGTAGGGTGTTGGGTGTTCTTTCCTCGGCGATAATTCTTCAAAATTCCCTGCATCATAAACAAAAAAACCAGGAAACAGGCTTTTAAAGCAATCTTTAAGAGTCCCTATTCCATTATTCCCACTATTATGCTCATTGCCGGTATTGATGAAGCGGGCCGTGGACCCGCATTAGGTCCTATGGTGATGGCGGTTGCGCTCATTGACTCGGAAGAAGAGGATTCCCTCTACCAGTTAGGAGTAAAAGACTCTAAGGTTGTTCCAATTCATGAGAGGGAACGCCTTTACCCATTGCTCCAGTCCACGCTTTCCCACTATAAAACACATCATATTCATGTTTCTGAATTGGATGAGTTAATGGAGAAAATTTCCCTGAATGAGATTGAGGCAATGAAAATAGGTTTATTGTTGAATGAGCTTCCTCAAAAACCAAAAGTAGTATTCGTGGATTCCCCCGATCCATTAGCGGATCATTTTGCTCGGCGGATAGAAAACTATATTTCCTATTCTCCTAAAATCGTGGCGGAGCATAAAGCCGATGCTAATTATCCTATTTGCGGGGCGGCCTCTATATTAGCAAAAGTGGAGCGCGATGCCGCCATAAAAGAATTACAGTCCGCGTTTTCCGTGTTTGGTGATATTGGTTCGGGTTATTCGCATGACGAACGCACGATTTCATTTATTCAGCGCTATGTGAAGATGCATAACATGCTTCCTTCTTGTGCACGAAAGAAGTGGGAAACGAATGTGCGTTTGATGGATGCGCGTTTTCAAACAAAACTAGTCTAGTTTTTCATTCTTATTCGTTTCTTCTTTTACGATTGGCTTAAGTTTTAATGCGTGCGTTCCAAAGTATTCCGAGAACTTTTTGGTTGTGCGTAAAACGAACGTTCTTCCTTTTGGTTCGCGCGAAACGAATCCTTTTTCCACAAGGACTTGCAAGTGCTCGTATGCCGTGTTGCTCCTCACTTGTACCAATTGGGATTGAATAAGGGGTTGTTTGTATGCAATAAACGCGAGTGTTTTCATTTCTGCTGGAGACAACTCTCCGCTTCCTGCAAGGTGCGATACTTGTTCATCGTACGGGGAACGTACTCGCATGCGATATCCCCCTACATCTTCTACTATTTCCAATGCGGTGTTGCGTGCATTGAATGAATCAATCATTTCGGATGCATACATTCTCGTTTTTAGTAATGGAATGCCTGCTGTTTTTCCTAATTCTTCGGGTGAAACCGCTTTGCTGCTCATGAATAATGCGGCCGTCATAACATCTACTGCTTCTTTCTTGTTGAGTGTTTTTTCTTTTTTTTCATTTGTTTCTAATACGGGTTCATATTCTTCTTCTTTTTCTTCGTGCTCTTCTCTTGTTCTTTTGGGGTCATGCACGGATTCGATTGGAGAATACTTTTCTTCTTCTCCTGTGGGTGATTTTATTACTTCTCCTTCATCCGTGAGCAGTTCTTCCGGTCCCATGGTATGGAGTGAAGCATTTTTCTCCTTCTTCCCCTTCATGATTTTGGATAGCCACGACCAGACCATGAGAAAAGTCTTCTCCTTTGGGTTTAATAAATTCCCCTATTTCCCTTGTGTAAATGATAAAATCATTATTTTGATTATTTTTTATGGGATGCAGGCAACCCTTATCCAAGTGGAGGGTTTAAATGGTCTTTTTGTCCAGTAGGGGGTGTATGAACATCCTTCCCTTGCTTGGGGTGGCTTTCCTATTTTTGTCCGGCTGCCTTGCCAGTCCTCCCCCTGAAAAAAATGTGATTGTGGTTGAGCAGGGAACACAAATAACATCTGAAATAGTAAAAGATCCTTCTTTTGAAAATTTCCCAGGGGATGATGTGTTATTTTGTAATGGTGCTGATTTAACTGAAAATGAATCGTGCTTCCAATCCGCTTTTTCTACCTGTCAACACGCAGTAGGTGTTTTGTGGTCGGCTCCGGATGGTTTTCCATTATCCATCGAGTCGAAAGGAATAGATGAAGTAACGGGGGATTGCTTAGTACGCATCGTAGTTTTTTCTGATTCCATTGACGAAACAGCGTTTGCTGGACAGTCAACCAATTGTCGTGTTCCTCCAACAATTACCAATGATGTATCCTCTGTTGTAAAGTATGACCTTTATTCTCTTTCTTCTTCTTTGTGTGAAGGAACACTCGTTGCTTTTTCTACCCCCACTCAAATCACAACATAATACGCGTTGATTGTCTCCCGTATTTGCGGCGATTGTCGCTATGTTTATTAACGTCAAATGCAACATAGTGCAGATTCATTTTTCCTAAAAAAATGGAATCGTTAGGGGAAAAAACAGGGGTGTTGCACACATGCGTTCGATGATTGATGACGCCGTTAAAGTGGGGCGTCAAAAAAGTGAAGAGGGATTAATAGACGATTTTTCTGCTCCAAAAATCATGGTAATAGGAGCCGGTGGTGCGGGTTGTAATGCCGTCAACCGCCTCGCTCATATGAATATTGCGGGTGCACAGCTTGTTGCCGTGAATACGGATAAACAGCACTTGTCGATTATTGATGATAATATTACCAAAATCCTTATTGGAAAAAGTGTTACACGAGGATTAGGAGCAGGAGGCTACCCTGAAGTGGGGGAAAAAGCAGCTGAAGTAAGCAAAGCGGATTTGGAATCCGTTCTTCGCGGGGTAGATATGTTGTTTATCTCGGCAGGAATGGGGGGTGGAACCGGGACAGGCAGTGCCCCGATTATTGCCCAAATTGCCAAAGAGCAAGGTGCGATTGTGATTGCCATGGTAACCTATCCGTTCATGTTGGAGCGCGTGCGCACGATTAAAGCGGAAGATGGAATACAAAAGCTTGCGGGAATTTGTGATACGGTTATTGTGATTGATAATAATCGTCTTGCTGAGCTCGTTCCCAATCTTCCTATTCAGGATGCGTTTCGCGTGGCAGATGAGTTAATTGCCCGCGTCGTAAGCGGTATTACGGAAACCATTACTCAGCCTTCGCTCATTAATTTGGATTTCGCGGATGTTCGCAGTATTATGACCGGCCGAGGGTTGTCCATGATTGCCGTAGGAGAGAGCAAGTCCGTTAATCGTGTGGATGAAGCAGTGAATGACTGTCTCAACAACACGCTTTTGGATGTGGATATTGCCGGAGCGAAAGGAGCCCTTATTCACATCACGGGGGGGCCTGAACTCACGCTGGGGGAGGCCAATAAGGTGGGGGAGATGCTTACCGACCAACTTGATCCCAATGCCGTGGTTATTTGGGGGGCGCGTATCAATCCTGCATTTGAGAATAAGATTGAAGTGATTTGTGTTTTTACCGGAGTTAAGAGTCCATTTGTGAAAACGAGTAATACTCCCGCTAAGGGAGGAACAAGTTCATACGGTGGAACGAGTTCTTCCCGCTCGAGTAGTGGGGATATGGGATTACGTTACGTATAATTGCTAGTTGAACGCCGCGTCTATGCGGCGTTTTATTTTTTTCTAAACCTATTTTTTCTTATTCAGTGTTTTCATTCCCGGCTGCCAATCTACTTCACACAATCCGCCTTGTTGGAATGCTTGTAGTACGCGGATGGTTTCCTTAACAGAACGTCCTACGCCCAAGTCCGATACCACTTCGTATCGGATGATTCCTTCTGGGTCGATGAGGAATAATCCCCGGTATGCGATTCCCTGGTCTTCTTTCAGCACACCGTATGCACGAGAAACATGATGGTTGGTGTCGGCGAGAATGGGGAATTTCACTTCGGGCATGTCTCTTTCCACCCATGCTTTATGAGAGTGTTCCGAGTCCGTGCTTGCTCCTACGATGTAGCAGTTCAGTTTTTTGAATTCTTCTTCCATTCGGGCGAATCCCTTGATTTCGGTAGGACAAACAAATGTAAAGTCTAGTGGATAGAAAAACAATGCCACCCATTTTCTCTTATAGTCTTTCAACCCTATTTTCTTGAATTGACCATTCACGTATGCCATGCTATTAAAATCCGGTGCGTTTTGTCCAACGATTGTCATTTTTTCATTCACCTCGTGTGATACCTTATTATATTGCCCCGCCTCATTAAAAAAAGAATTTGGGTGGATTCCAACATTTTTAAGGGGGTAGGGTGTCTAGGGTATCTACTACTACTTAGGAGTTGAGGTGTAATGGCCGAGTTGATGAAAGTAAAGCAATTGCGTCCCCGTATGGGAAACGTGTTTATTGAGTTAGAAGTGGTTTCCAAGGGAGAACCACGGGAGTTTGCTTCTGCGAAAGGAGAGGGGAAAGTCTGCAATGTGGCAGGAAAGGATGAAACGGGCGAGGTTCAAGTCTCGTTATGGAATGATGATATTGACAAAGTCCAGGAAGGGGCGAAGATTCGCATTGAGAATGGCTGGGTGTCTGAATACAAAGGGCAATTACAGCTTTCCACTGGAAAATTTGGCACGTTACACGTTCTCTAAAAAAGTGTGCAACATAACAACGGTGGGAATCATTCTAATTTATAAATGGTTGGCTAAAACAAGGAGTAATACTTCCACCGGGAGGGAAGAACCATGAATGTCGATAACGATTTCGTTTCACAAATGGATGATGACGGCGGCTCCGATGAAGGATTCGATGATGAATCGGAAGAGGACCCCGAATGGGAAGAAGAGGAAGAAGAATCGGATGAAGATGGAGATATGGGTGGCGACGAGGAATAAGTTGCTTCCCATTTTTCCTTTTTTTCTCACACACCTTCCTTTTTATTTCCCCAGTTACTTCTTTTTCTCCGTATGTCTACCGACCAAAGGATTAAGACGCTTACAAGTGGATTGGAAGAAGTTCTTACTCCTTCCGATTTAACGCATGTAATGGAATTGAATATTCCCCTGCATCATTATATTGGGTTTGAAATATCGGGAACGCCTCACATTGGTTCAGTAATTAAAACAATGCATCACATTCGTAATTTTCAAGAAGCAAAGGTTGATTGTGAAATTTTTCTTGCGGATTGGCACACGTGGATTAATGACAAGTTAGGCGGGGATAAGGAAGTCATTCAATCCATTGCACGAGGATACTTTACTGATTGTTTTATGGCCGGTGCGCTCATCATGAATACGGATGTAAGTAAAATAAAATGGGTGTTGGGGAGTGAGCTCTATCATGAACAGGATGGATACTGGGAAACGGTTATTGATGTAGCGAAACACACTTCTCTTGCTCGAATGCAGCGTTCGGTTACTATCTTAGGCAGGCAGGAAGGGGAAAATCTTGATTTTGCTAAACTGATTTATCCCGCCATGCAAGTAGCCGATGTGTACTTCCAACGTGTTACATTGGCTCATGCCGGAATGGATCAGAGGAAAGCCCATGTGGTGATGAGGGAAGTGGCAAAAAAGCTTCAATACCATCCGCTCACTCATAATGGGGAAACACTCACCCCTATTGCGTTGCATCATCATCTGGTGATGGGTTTGCAAAAACCCCCAATGTGGCCTATTCCAAAAGACAAAATAGGGGAAATGCGTTCCGCGTTAAAGATGAGCAAGTCCGTGCAGGGAAGCGCCGTATTCCTAGATGATTCTCCTGAGGAAATAAAGAAGAAAATGAATGCCGCGTTTTGCGTGGAAAAAAATATAGAATACAATCCCGTATTAAACTGGGCCGAACACATAGTGTTTCCATTCATCAAGGAAATGAAAATAGAGCGCCCTGCTAAGTTTGGGGGAAACGTTTCCTATTCGGATTACGCTACTCTTTCCAATGATTTTGCCAAAGGAGACTTGCACCCGATGGATTTGAAAGCGGGAATGACTGCTTCCTTGAGTGAGGTTCTTTTTCCTGCAAGGAAATACCTTTCGAAGGATAAAGTGCAGCAGCATAAGAAGGAATTCGAGCGGTTGAAACTCACGCGGTAGATGTGCACGTATTTTTAAAGTCAAGAACGCTCCACCAGTCCTATGAGTTACTATGCTGACCTCTTCCTACGGCCTAAGCAGGCCATGCAGTATGCAAATGAACATCCTTCTCTTTTGCGCAGTCTTGCATTCGTTTTTTTGGGCGCGGTTGCCGGATTGCTTTCTAGTTTTTTTTTATTGGGAACGATTTGGTGGGACTCGGTGTTAGGTTTTCTCTTAGTGGATATTTTGCGGTGGGTATTAGCAGGATTGATTTTAGTGTTGTTCACGATTATTTTTAGTAAAAAATCTTTTTCTAAAGAAGGCTTCCTGCGTGTTCTATCCATGTTGTCGCATATTAACGTGTATGGTTTTTTCATGTTTCTCATGCTTGCACTCTTGCTTCCTGCTGTTGCGATTCCAGACATTTTAGCTGCTGCTCCTCAATTGGCAAATGGAAACATTGGTCAGGAGGAATGGGCGGCTATTCTGTCTGCGTCCATTGGTTCGTATGCTCAGAATGAGTTCAATCCCATTATTGTTCCCATTGTTCTTTTGGGATTATTATTTTGGCTGTATGCGTTATATGGAATGTATCTCGCCACGCACCAATTTCTTCAAACGACCGCATTCAAAACCATTATTGCGATGCTAATCGTAGTATTCGTTCAAGGGTTTGTGCTCGTGCTGATTGCCTAAAGGGCAAGCTCATAATGATATAACACATCATCCTGTCCCCATGCTCCTTGGTTGGTGGATCCAACCTTTCTGAATCCGAGTTTCGTTGCGATGGCAATTGCGTGACTATTTTTTGAGTCAATATCGGTTGTAATAGCATAATACCCTTTTTTCTTTTTTCCTGATTTTGCAATACGAGACTGTACATACCGAATGTGTTCAATAAACTCTTTCAAAAGTTCGGGTCCCGCTCCTTTTCCACCAAAAGCGGCCCTGTTTTCAACTAGAACCCTGCTGATGTGTATTACCTTTACTTTGCTCCATCTCAACTTGAGGACGCGTGGTTCGTAATCAAGCGTTGCCACTTTATTACCATTCCACATGGCAATCAATTGTCGTTGTTTTCCATTATGTCCATCACGGTAACGGTGAATCACCATCTCTTTTTTCAATGATTTTCCTAGGAAGAATAACAATTGTTGTTGGGGCTCGGGTTTTTTTCTAAGAAAAGGGTATCTTTTTCTTGGAGGCATCGTGCTCATTGAAGGTAAGGGAGATCTTTCATTTTTTTTCCTCCAGAAGCGTCTTGGGGCCATACGCATACTGTCCACTCCCCCTTTAAATTCCTTAAGCTTCTAGTGCAGGGTATGCCCCTCCACTTATACAATACTCTTTCTCGTGGGAAAATGGAATTTGTTCCCATGAGTAAAAACAAAGTAGGATTGTATGCGTGCGGTCCTACCGTGTATCAGTTTGCTCACATTGGGAATTTGCGTCCTTATGTGATGTGGGATATTCTGCGAAGAGTGTTGGAAAAGCACCGCTGCAAGGTAAAGCACGTAATGAATATTACCGATGTAGGGCACTTAGTGAGTGATGATGATTCGGGGGAAGATAAAATAGAAAAATCGGCGCGCGAACAAAAAAAATCACCGGAACAAATAGCGGACTTCTATACGGGTGCTTTCCTTAACGATATGCATGCGTTGCATATTCTTATTCCGCAAGTAGTGTGCAAAGCGCGGGAACACATTCCGGAGATGATTGCGCTGATTAAAAAACTGGAAAAAAAAAGGATACGCCTATATTACTTCAAGCGGAGTATATTTTGATACGCAAAAATTCAAAGGATACGGGAAACTTTCACGTCTTAACATGGATGCGTTGAAAACTATCCGGAAAAACGTTGAAAAGGATCCGGGGAAAAAACACCCTGCTGATTTTCGTTTATGGCAAACGAATCAACCTCATCATATTCAACAATGGGATTCTCCATGGGGAAAAGGGTATCCGGGTTGGCATATTGAATGCAGTGCCATGAGTATGAAATACTTAGGAGAAACGTTTGACATTCATACGGGTGGAAATGACCATATTCCTATTCATCATCCTAATGAAATCGCCCAGAGCGAAGCGGCTACTGGGAAAAAATTTGTTCATTATTGGCTGCATTCTGCTTTCATGCAGGTGAATAATCAAAAAATGTCCAAGTCATTGAAAAACACGTTCCTTCTCTCAGATGTTGAAAAGAAGGGTTTTTCTCCTTTGGATTTGCGTTTTCTTTTTCTTACTGCACACTATCGCAGCGAACTTAATTTTACTTGGGATTCGTTAAAAGTTGCCCAAAAAACAAGGCAAGGGTGGAATGATTTCATTCGACGTCTTCAAAAGTATCAGGGAAATGATAAAAATATCCTTGTTGGAGAATGGTTAAAAGAAATAAATGAAAAAATAGATTTGGCATTGGATGATGACCTTAATACTCCTCTTGCGTGGGCGATCTTGTCTGATTTTTCACGAAAAATAAATGAGGCAATGAGCACGGGAAACTTTTCTAAGGCCGATGCACGAAAAGTAGTGGAATGGCTTCAAGATGTGAACGAAATTGTTGATGTTTTTAATTTTGAGCAGGAAGAAACACCTATTCCCGCGCACGTGTTGAAAATGGTGCAGGAAAGGGAAAAGGCGAGAAAGGAAAAGGATTGGAAGAAAGCCGATGCGTTGCGTGAAAGGATTGCCGTGGAAGGATTCCTCGTTAGCGACACGAAAGACGGGTTTGAACTCTTGCCTATTCGTTAGTTGGAGTCGGCCGCAACCAATACTTTTCCTTTTGGTTTACCCGTTTGTTCCATGCTTTTTTTCATTAGTTGTTTATTCAATTCCATCATGTGTTTGACGATTGCATTTTGTGTGTTTAGTTTATACATTTCCGCTTTTCCTACTTTTCGTGTATGGATAACCAACTGGGTTTGTTGTAATTGTTCCCAGAACGTTTCTAACGTATTCCATGAAACGTCGGCGTTCCGGCAGATGTCTTTTTTGCTGTAATCAAAAATATCATTCTCAATGAGAAAATCCAAAACTCGGATATAGGGGTAGTTGCCGAAAAATTCGATGAATACGGATGGGACCATTTTTTGGGGGTGTTTCATATGGAAGAATACCTTCCCTAAGTTTAAAAATATACTTCTTGGTGTTTCAAATAATGAAACTTTCTACATTTGATATTCGGAAGCGAATCTTGACAAAGTTAGTGCGGCATAGGATTTGGGGGGAGAAACATACTGCCTATGACAACATTCCGCATGGTTTTCCTAAACATCTTTGGAAGGATGTTCGGAATGAGTTGAATCATCTAATTCATGAGGGGTTCATCCGGGAGAAACCAACGGGGCATGGGTTGCATGTATCCTTAAATGTGGAGAAGAAAACCCAAATCGAGGAAATAGTGTTAGGATAGGGGGCATTTTTAAGTCCGTTTCTTTTTCACCAATGTCATGTCCGAGTTCGTATTATTATTCAATCTTGGTTTCATGGTTATTGCGGCCGCCTTCTCCCTATTCATTGCCCGTGCCCTCAACCAGCCCGCCTTGTTAGGGTATTTGCTTGCCGGTGTAATTATTGGTCCATTTGGCCTGAATCTTCTTTCCGATCCAGGGGAAATCACCATTCTTTCAGAGTTGGGAATCATTTTCTTATTATTCACCGTGGGAGCGGAAACCGATTTTTTGAAATTTGTGAAAGCCGGTCCTACTATTTTACTGGGTGGTTTTTCACAAGTCCTCTTAACCATGCTCATTACCTTTTTCGTTCTCCCCAATCTTTCTTTTGAAGCAGCCATTTATGTGGGATTGGCATTGGCATTGTCTTCTACTATTTTGGTGGTGAAAATTCTCCAAGATAAGAAGACATTGCAATCATTGCACGGGCAAATCATGCTGGGCTTTCTTCTCGTGCAGGATTTAGCCATTGTAGTAGCGCTTCCTCTTCTTGCAGCGGGTAATGCCAGCTTGAATGTTGATTTTCTCCAATCCCTTGTGTTGAAGGGGATTCTCCTTGTGGCATTGGTGGCATTACTCTCCAAGAAAGTATTTCCCCTTATTTTCCGTTGGTCGGCACAGAATGCGGAACTATTGTATATTACCGCGCTTGCTACTTGTTTTGGTTTTATTGCATTAGCATATGCGTTGAACATCTCTCTTGCGATTGGGGCATTTCTTGCAGGATTGGCTATCGCCAAGCTTCCCTATAATGTGGAAGCGGTTTCTTCTATTCGGGGATTGCGTGATTTCTTCGTGATGCTCTTTTTTGTTTCGCTTGGAACCCAGCTTTCCTTTTCATTTGGGGCCGTTCCATTGCTCTTCATTGTGAGTACGATTCTCATGGTGTTAGCATTCAAGCCTCTTGTTATCTACATTATTACTCAACTCGCAGGATACGGTTCTTCTACCTCGGTCAGGGTGAGTTTTGGTTTAACCCAAATGTCAGAGTTTTCCCTCATTCTTTTGCTGCAGGGTCGTGTAACAGGAGTGATTCCGGAGAACATTTATTCATTTTTATTGCTGGTAGTAGCGGCATCCATGGTGGTTACCCCTTACGTGATGGAAACCGGTCCATGGGTGCATGGGAAATTAAAGAAATGGTCGCGTGTAAAGATTTTTTCTCATTTCCCTATCTTTTCCCGCCGCATTGAGGCAATGCAGGACACCCCTTCCTTGCACATGCGGAATCATATCATTGTAATGGGAGGTGGTCGTTCGGGTAAATACTTGGCGATTGAGCTCTCACGAAAACACCCCGTCATAGTAGTGGATCACGATCCCAATATTGTGGCCTATTTCCGTGCCAAGGGACAGCATGCCATCTATGGGAATGCGCATAACACAGAGATATTGGAAAAATTACACGCCGAGAAAGCAAAACTCCTCATATGTGCTCTCCCCGATGTGGATGAAACCATGTATGTGGTGAATTTTGTTAAACATCACTTTCCACAATTGAAAATATTCGCAAAAGCCGAATACTATGAAGAAGCGCTCCGCCTATACCGTGCGGGGGTGGATTACGTCGTGTTAACCGAAATAATCGGGGGTGCAGTATACTTGGAGCACGTTGAGTTTTTCCTTCGGCACAAAAAAGTAATGGAAAAACCCAACATGATTAAACTAAAAGCCAAAGCCTACGAGGAAAGAGAAGCTACGCATGGCGTGAAGAATTTATTATAAAATAAAAAAAGAAAAAATAAGTTGAAATGAGCGTTTGTTACGCGCTCACTTCAATATCCAATCGTTTCTTCAATTCCCTGTACCGGTTTCGGATGGTGACTTCCGTTACTCCGGCAACGTTGGCGACTTCTTTTTGTGTGCGTCGCTCGCCTTTCAGTAATCCCGCAATGTATACTGCGGCGGCCGCTACTCCGGTTGGTCCTCTTCCCGAAATCAATCCTTTTCCGATAGCGTCTTCGAGTATTTTTCTTCCTTCTTCCTGCACTTCACCTGAGAGATTTAACTCAGATGCAAAGCGCGGAATGTAATGAATTGGATTCGTGAGAGGAACTTCCAATTTTAACTCGCGTACGAGAAAGCGGTACGTTCTCCCAATTTCTTTCTTCGTTAATCCACTGGCCTCGGCCATTTCGTTGAGCGTGCGGGGAACCTGATAGGTTCTACATACGGTGTACAAGACGGCGGCTACCACTGCTTCAATTAGTCTCCCGCGAATGAGTCCCTTTTTCACGGTTTTACGATACAATAATGCCGCGGCTTCTACCAATTGTTCTGGAATGTTCAAATAACTTGCAACTCTCCTTAATTCGGTTAATGCAATTGAAAGGTTGCGTTGCATACTCGATGAGATGCTTGCTCGTTTATGCCATTTGATTAATCGGTACATTTGGGCTTTGCTTTTGCTTGAGAGTTTGTTTCCTCGTGAGTCTGCCCCGCGTCGATCAATAACCGTTACAAGTCCTTTATTCAGTTTCACGTATTTCATTGGGCTTCCGGTACGTGCAACATCTTCAAATCCATCTGAATCGAATGAGCGCCATTCTTTTCCAAAATCCATTTCATCTTCGGATACAATGAGTCCGCACTGTTGGCAGACAATTTCTCCTTTCTCGGTATCCTTTTTCAGCTTGGTGCTTCCGCACTCTGGGCAAACGTTACCCGCCATGGTTGTACCACCTTCTCCTCGATATACCCCTCAGGAGCAGCAACAATAGGGGGTGTTGTTTCCCCGTCAAAAAATAATCGCTACCCGGAGAGGAATGATATACTATTCCTTGTTGAAGTTATATAAATACTTGCTGGTTTTGTTTATAAAGAAAAGATAGGGTGGTTATTATTTCTTTTGGGAATGAAAGCGTTGCCTATAAAGTGGATAAAAAAAATAATTAAATGTGGTATTGGGCGCAATACTCTATTTTTAGTTCTTTTTTTCATACTTTTCGGGCAGACGCCACTTGTCGGGCAAGGTTCAGCCGGACGGAAGATATATATACAAAATTGGATTATTCCGAGTATGGTCAGGAAAGTCGTTAAACGGGTTGTTGAACGTTTCCGTCGTCCGCGGTTCTCGGGTGATTTGCCGCGTGGGGGAGGGGTGCAAGATGGGATCCGTGATGTATTATTGATAGAACGGAGAATTCGTGCGAAGGGAGTGAAGCGAATGGCGAAGATTGCGGCACCTCTCAGTTTTGGGGCTTTCGCCTTGTCGACTTTCATTTCTAATCCTTCATTTAGGGAGGGGTTAGCTCGAGTGGTTGCAGTTTCTTTGGGTTTGACTGGATATGGTGCCGTATTACCTTATTCTTTTGGTTCTTCTTTTGTTCGCAAGGCGACTCAAGAAGTAGGGAAGCGTTTGGGGCAGGAATCCATGCATAATACTGAATTGAAGGCTTTTTTGGGAAAATACAAATATGTTTATGTGGATCGTAAAGGTCGTATTGCGGGCACGAACATGCCTCGGTTAATTCCGGGTGTTGGAAGGATTCGATTACAATCCAATAAAATTTTGGCTGGAGCCTATTGATCTTCGGACGTTTTTTTTGTGGTACGACCATTGATTTCGTTTTATGGGCAACGCCGAGAATGAATAATACAATAACTTCCCTAACTCTGGCAAAAACGACTTTACCCTAAAGGGAATGAGCGGGCTTTTTTGCAATGAAGAAGAAGTCCCATGAATTATTGATGTATTCTTCCTTCTGCGCATATTTGATTTGCAGTTCTAAATACTTTTTTCTTTTCTTTGGGTCGCTCAACCATTCAGGATTAGCATACTTGCCTAACAAATTAAAGATTCCTAAAACGTGTATCATTTCAAACCCCGCTTCACTGAAATCACTTTTCAATTCTTCTAATGTGAATTCATGAGTGTGATGCCCTGTTTTCGCTTCGCCCCAACGGATATACCTATCTCCCGTTCTAGCAACCCTTTCAAATTCTTCAATACTGCCCTCTTTTAGTTCGTGCATTGTAGAATAGATAAATCGGTTATTTACATTTCCTATTAATACTCCATTCGGTTTTAGGATTCTAAAAATTTCTTTTAGTGCCTGTTTGTGATTCCCGCAATAATCAAGAATAGCATTCATTACTAAAACAACATCAAACGAATTGTTTTTCTGGTTTCTCATATCAATTATAGATTCTTTCAGGAATGTAATATTTTGTAATTTATTTTTAGTGGCAATTCTTCTCGCTTCACTCAACATTCCTTCTGATATATCGGTTAAAACGATTTCATTGCCATTTTTAGCTAGGGGAAAAGAAAATCTACCAACTCCTCCTCCTGCATCCATTATTTTGAGTTTAGTTTTCTTCGGCAGGAATTTCAATAGAAAGTATTCCAATATTTCATCACAGACTCTTTTTGAATGCTCCACTTCATATTTTGTTGATAGTTGGTCATAAAATACTTCAACTTCTTTTTCTTTGTTCAGATTTTTCATAAAGATGACCAATAGTAAATGACAATATATAGCAAACCGTTTTAATTTTTGAACTTTTGTCGGACGGTTTGCTATATGCAAAAAGCCCGTTAATTGTTCAAATACTTGGGCTTTTTGCTATAATAGTATTGAACGACTGTTTTTATCCACTTCAATTTGGGCAGTTTTCTTTTTTTTCTATATCGAATTTCTAAAGTTATATTTCTTCGGCTCCGCCTTGGCCGGGGCAGATGATTGAGAATTCTCCATTTGTTTCTTGGAAGTATATTCGCACTTTTTTATCGGAGTGAAAAACGGGCTGGTCTTCCACTGAAAGGCATTTTTCTTCGATACATCCCCCGAGTGTTTTGATTTGAATTTTGTCTCCTGTTAATGGTGTTCCTTTGATGTATTGGTCAACGGTTAATTCGCTGTAGGTAAAAATGACATTTCCTGTTAAGTCGCTGTAAGTAAAATTGATATTTTCTTCTTTGCTTTCCACTTTTCCAATAGTTCCTTCGAGTATGTAATCCGCCGTGTTAGTTAGGTACGCTGCGTCAGCGCATTCGGGTTCAAATACTCCCATTCCTCCAGATTGTTCTATTATGATTGTGTTTTCTTGGGGTAGTGCAGCGGGTTCGTTGAACACAAAAAGACCTACTCCCACCCCGATTATTGCAATTACGAGTATTCCGTAAAATAGTTTTTCGTTTGCCATGCATTCAATTTGTTGGTTTAGTTTAAAATTCTGCTTTTTTTGTTTGGGGGAAGCAACAGTAGTAAGGGTTGCCAGCATTCCCTGCCCGTTAGGTTCCCCTATTTGTTATTTTCCCTATTTGTTATCATTCTTTTAGGGAATTTTTTTTCTTTTAATTCGATGCGGTTGTCGCCACAATCTTTGTTTTCTTTTTTGTGCCAGTGTGTCCTGCTTTTCCTGTGCGGGCGGTTTTTTTCTCTTGTTCTGGTTTCTTGACGAGGATGGCGTTTACTTGTCCGTGTTGTCCCGGTCGATTTGTGACGCGGGCGTATATTTTTTCCCCGTCTTTTTCTACTTCAATTAGTGTTCCTTTCGTAATAATGTTTCGTCTCACATAGAGTCGATTCGCATTGTTTTCATGTACCCAGACAATTTTCATTTTTTTTGTCTCTCCGGTTTCATGATTGGTTACATTGGCATTCAGGGCTTTTCGTAGTTTTACTTTATGCACGAACCCTCGTCCCTTGGTGATTTTGGTTTCTTCCGTTTCTGAGAGGGTGGTTTCGGCGAATTCGCCTCCTTTTTGGCTCAAATACTTGGTGGCCCTGTTTTTTGTGTTGCGTATTCCGCCGCTAATTTTGCGTAGGCTTTTTTCATGCCATTGAGTCATCGTGTTATCCATCCTCGGGGTTAATATTTCAAATCGTTGTCAGGATGGGTATGAAACCTTTTTTGGCTTCTTTTACATCCCCTCAACGAGGCATTCTTTGGAATGTTTTTGTTCTTCCTGGAATGCGTTCGGAAGAAAGCGACTTGGACACCCTTAAAAAGATATCTTCTTCTCTTCCCGGTTTTGGCCAAGTATTCCCTCTTTCGCGTATTTCTTCTTTTGAGCATCTTGCGTGGGCGGCCTATTCCACCATTGCTGCAGGGGAGGGGGGATTTGCTCATTATGCACAACCTTCTCTTGAATTTCTTTGTCGTGTGGCGGGTAATTCTCAATGGCAAATGGCGCGTAATCATATTGGTCTTTCTTCTTCGGATAGTGAAGTAGTACTCGTTTGGATATCGGATGATCCTTCATTTACTTCGATGAATTTTCTTTCTTTATCTAAGAAATGGGGTCTCGTTCCAAAGAAAATGGAATGGGGGAAATCCATTCGTCTTCCTTTGGATTGGTGTTATTCCATTAGTGAATGGGGTATGGAGCAATCGGCTCTTACGGACGGAAGGTAATAGGTATGCCTGAAAAAAATTATTCTTTTTCTGTTCTGCTTCTTCTTTTGTTTTTAGTTGCAATTGGAGTGCGTGCCGTTCCTCTTTTGTATGATGGTTCCTTCGACCCCGATTCTCATTTTCATGCTCGTTTGAGTAATGATATTGCGCGTACGCAATCCATTCCGGTGTGGGATTCGCTCTCGTTGCAGGGAAGGATATATTCGTATCCTCCTCTTTTGCATGTGCTGGTTGGTTTTTTTTCTCGTGTGAGTGGTTTTGATTCGTTGCTTGTGTTAAAAATAATTGGTCTTTTGGTGGGTGGATTGTTGGGTGTGAGCGTATTCCTTTTAGGTCGTTCTCTTGGTCAATCCGATGGAATTGCACTCTGGTCTGGTTTTTTTGCAAGTGTTTCATCTATTGCGGTTTGGCGCACGAGTGGTTTTACTCGTCCGGATGGGATTGCATTAGTCCTTATTTCTTTTCTCTTGTATCTTTGGCTCACGCGTCGTAATATGTTGGCATTCATTCTGAGTATTGCACTCGTGTTGCTTCATCCTCTTTCTGCTGTGATTTATGCTCTCTTGTTGAGCGTGTATTTTCTTCTTTCTTTTATTCAAAAATATCGTGTTTCGTTTTGGGTTCTTTTTGCATTGGGAGGAATGCTTCTCATGTTTTTTTGGTGGGTGTATTCAATCGGCCTTCCTCTTTCTTCGTATGCATCGGACCTTTCTCTTTCTGCTTCGGAATTGACCCGTTTTTGGTTATTGGGTTTTGTTGTTTTTTTTCCTCTCTCGTGGGCATTTACTACTATCGGAATAGTGCGGGGAAAAATTCCCATTATTTTGGGCGGATGGGTGATACTTTCCGTTGTTATTGGTTCATTTGGAATGCGTCTTGCCACGTATATGATTCCTTTTCTTGCTCTTTTAGGCGGATTAGGCATACATTATCTTCTTTCTCGTTTTCATATGCGAAAAATATTCGTTCCGGCACTTGCTTTTTTTATTATTATTTTGGGTTGTTTTACTTTTTACTCGCTTATGAGCGGGGAAGGGCCCTATCTTAATCAGTCGGAGCGTAATGCTCTTTCTTTTTTGAGAGAATATGCTTCTCCTGATGATTCGGTTCTCACGGTTTGGGATCAGGGGCATGTGGTTGCTTACTATACTCATCTGCCTGTTGTGATTGACGGTTATTTTGAGTTTGCTCATGAGTTGAAAGAACGAGATAGTGTTTCGTGGAATGTTTTGTATTCTTCTCGTTGTCCTGTTTGGAGTGAAAACATGGATCGTTTTAATGCGCGGTTTTATTACATTTCAAAGGATGAAATGGCAACTCCTGTTGCTCGTCTTGGGTTGCTTTCGTTGGATGCGTGCCCGGATATGCGTCTTGTATATAGTGCGGATTCTGTTCGTATTTATGAGCGTGTGGTTGTTTAGTAGCCCCTTGTTAAGAATCGTGCTTGCGTTAGTGTGTGTTTCAGCCCGCTCTTGTTTGGGATTAATCCATTGGAACGTGTGATTCTTCGTCTTGAAGTAAAGAAGATTCGTTTTCTTTTTTTTCTGGAATGTTTTCTTTTTCGTTTTGTGTTGTTTCTTTTTTTCTTTTTCGTTCGTTTGATTCGTATTTTTGTGTGAGTACATTCACGATGTTTTTTGCTTTTTTTGGACCAATTTTTTCTACTTTAATCAGGTCTTTTTCTTCCGCATTTATTATTGCTTGAATATTTCCAAAATGTTCTAATAATGCGTGGGCTGCTGTTGGTCCGATATTCGGGAGTCCTTCTACGATGAAGCGCTGTTGTTCATTTAGTGATAGCCCTTTTCTTCCTAATCGTATGCGAATGTCCGATTCCTTGTTTTCTTGTTCTTTTTTGGCAATTTGGTGAATAAACTTTGCGGTATCTTGTGCGTCTTGTGTGAATAGTATTGGGATGCGGTAGGTTAATGCAATCGTTGTGAGTGTTCCAATGACTGCGTTTTCATGAATGTTTCGTTTGGTGAATAATTCCTCTGGTTTTCCTTCGAGAAAGAGTAATGGTTTGGCGTATGCTTGGCTCATGCTGAGCAATTGTCCTAAGAGTCTTCCATCAATCAGGCTTTGGAGAAAATCCTCTATTGTTTTGCGTTCAATCACCACGTTTTCTCCTACAACGAAATCTCCTACTTCTAATTGTTTTACGTGCATGCGTAAATCAGGATAGAATGATAATTCTCTCATTACCGATGAAGCTTGTTCTCGGGTATCGGCAAAGATGAAGAATTTTTCTTTTTCTCCATCAAAAAGGGATAGTTTTGCTTGTCCTTTTTCACTTTGTGGAATAGGTCTTTGTTTGGGTTTCCATTCACTTGTTATACGAGTGGACAATCTTCGTAGTGTTTCGTGCATTGTTTTCTCTTTTCTTCTGGAAGACCAATACATGGCTTCGTCCATTGTTTTTTCTGCCATGAGAATGATGACTTTTCCCGCGCTTTTTCTTCCTGTTCTTCCTCTTCGTTGAATGAGGCGGATTTCGCTTGGAACGGGTTCGTAAAAAACAACCAAGTCAACGGATGGAATATCGAGTCCTTCTTCTGCCACGGATGATGCAATAAGAGTATTGAATTCTCCTTTTTTGAATGCCTCTAATCTTTTGATTTGTTCTTTTTGGCTTAATCCTTTATCCTTTTCTGATTTGGTTGCTTGTCCAATGAATCGTGCGGCTCGAATGGATGGGTTTTGATTTAGTATTTCCGTTACATGCGTTGCCGAATCACGATAATGATTGAAAACTAATACACGTGAATCAGGAAATGTGGAAAATTGGGTGGAAAGAATGCGTGTTAACTCTCCCATTTTGGGGTGTTCTCCATTGTTCTCTGCTAACGCCCTTGTTTTTTTCATTGCCTCCACGATCTCAGGATGCCCGGATATGAATCGTGTGGCTTTAGAAGTAGTTGCGAGTCCGCTTTCCTTCACCATCTTGTTCAAGTAGTCCAATAATGCATGCACGCCCTGACTCTCTAAGAGTGTAATTCCGTGGGATACTTTCATGATGGCCGCTGCGCGGGATACGGCGGAATACAAATAGGGTTTTTGTTTTCCTTCATTCAGCATGTCCTGTCTTAGTTTTTCTTGTAATGCGAGTAAGTCTTGTCTTCGCAGGTAGGATGCATGCAGTTGTCTCCCATACCCTATTTTTTTGAAGAAATTGATTTGTTCCTCCATGAATGATTGGAAATGTTTCTTGATTGCGTGATATTCCGGTGAAAGCGTGACTTTTTTCCACTCTACTTTTATGTCATTCATGTAGGGTTTGACATCGGCATCTTCGAGTGTTTTCACATAAATGTTTTGGATGAATAAATTTCGGCAAATGTCATGAATATCTTCTTCATTCGAACCGGGGGAAGCAGTTAATGCAAGGATGCATTTTGTTGAGGCGTGGGATTGCATGTATTTCTGCGCTAAAAATACATAACTGTATTCTTTTACTGCGCGGTGTGCCTCATCAAAAACAACCAATTGTACTTCATTCAGATCTAATTTTCCCGTTAACACATCATTCTCAATCGTTTGAGGTGTTGCCGTAATAATAGTAGAATGGTCCCATATTTCTCTTCTTTTTTCAGGTGGAAGCGTTCCCGTTAACACGGCGATGGATTCAGGATGGAGTGTAAGAAATTCCCTCATTCTTTCTTGGTGTTGTACGGCTAATGGTTTAGTAGGGGCAAGGAAAAGAATTTTTTTGTCAGGGTGGTGCTGGAGCATTCGTGCACATAATAGAACGCCCATCACGGTTTTTCCTAATGCGGTTGGCGCTACAACAAGCGTGTTTCCTTTTTCTTCTACTTGTGCTACTACCACCTCTTGGTAGAGACGCCGCTCTACTTTGTTTGGCGTGATAAGAGGGTGGGTTACATAGGTAGGCATTTACTCATTCTTTCTTCCTGCGTATTTTAAATCCACTAACACCATTCCGCCGCAAAAACCCCCTTTACTCCTTTATTTTTACTTTTTGAGGCGTTTTAGGATTTTAAACGGAAAAGGGGCACCTATCGTGTTTTTATTTCCCGCTATTCCTAATATGACTGCCTTGTATCGTACATGGCGGGTTGGGAGACCATGGCAGAGTTACCATTAGCGGCAGTTGACCGTATCATTCGAAAGGCTACAGGTATTCGTGTTTCGGAAGAAGCAGCTAAAGTATTAAGTGAACACTTGGAAGAAATTGGATTAGCCCTTTCAAGAGAAGCAAGTGTTTTTGCCAAGCATGCCAATCGTAAAACAATTACGGGTGCGGATATTCGGTTGGCGATAAAGAAATAGGTTTTTTTTATGATTGAAGTAGAGAAAAAATTCCGGTTGGATGCAGGAAAAAAATCACGTCTTCTTGAGAACGCGAGATTCCTTTCCAAGAAGTCGTTCAGGGACATCTACTATGGGCGTCGTACGAGATTTCTGATACGGAATGGGATGGGTTGAAATTTTCCCTATTTTTAATAATCTTTCATTCACTGCTCGCTCTGGGTTGGGAATAGTATGGTTTTTGTCTGGTGGCGTAAGATGAAGCAGTTGTCTGATTCGCCGCACGATCACATTTACACTGAAGTTCAGTATGACCGGGATGTTAAAAAAATAGTTAATTTTGTCGTGATTCAGTTGTTTGAGTATGATGGAGTAGTCTATGAAGTCAAGAAACATGATACTGCTCACGGAAAATACCATATTCATTGTTACTATGAACGTTTTCATTCTGCTGTAATTGAGACCGATGAGCCAATCACGGCGGGGTTGTTTCATTTGGCTAAAAAAGATATTTGTGATAATTGGAAACACTATCACTATAGGTATGCGCGGAAATATTTTGCATTCAAATAGGGGAACATTCGACCCATTCCTTTATTAACTTTAAAGTTATATATCTTGTTTATGGGAAAAAAGAAGAAAGAAGTAAAGCGAAACCTCCTTACTATTGTTATTGGTGGGAATATGGAGAAAGATGAACAGGAAATTTGGGATAATCCCGAAGTGGCCATGAAACAATCTGAGAAAATGGTGTACGTTGATTCCTATGAACAATTGCATCAACTGCTTTCCCCCGCTCGGCTGGATCTGCTACGATATATTATTTGGATGAGCCATCAAAAGGAATCCAAGACAGTAGGAACGATTGCTAATGATTTGAAGCGGAAACAGGAGGCTATTAGTCGGGATCTTCACTACCTCTCGGGAATGCGTTTCATTGAACTCAAAAAAGACAAGCAGATGGTGCTCCCCCTCACTCGGTTGGATGGCATTGACATCCAATGTGCCACAGTCGATTGATCGATTTATTTTTGATTACTTTCCCCGCCGTCTTCGGGGCGTGATTCGGAGGATCGCTCCATTGCGCGCGGCAGTCTTTCGGGCTTCCATTAGATCTACCGCTCTATTCCTTCGTTCCCACAATTTATCAATCACGTTTTCGTGCATGTCTTGGAAATATGCAGCCCCACATCCTCTTTTTGGTGACCCGTATCTGCGACCCGCCTTTCCTTTCATTATTCGTTCCATTTCACGAAAAACATTCCCTTTTGGACCAGGATAACGTCCCGCCAACTTAATTTTTGCGTCGGAATATCTTTTGATGTGAGCAATTAACTCTTTTTTATCGTCCTCAGTAAGTTGTGAATTCCCTATAGCCCGTATAACATTGGCGACTGACTTTTGCCAATCAATCATCTTTTGCGTTGGTCCCTGCTCAAACGAGAATTTCGTTTTGCCTTTCCCACTGAGTAAGTGTTTTGCCATTTGCTTATTCGTGCAGGAGAGAATTTAAATGTTCTATCGGCAGCGCTTTAGCGCTACAGTCTCGGGTTTAATTCCTTGGCCTTTAGGCAGGGGGGGGAAGTCATTTTCCAACATAAATGAAGAAAACGTAGACACTGTTTTTGCCTGTTATTCTTCTTCGCCAGTGGCACACCACGAAATATAGCAAACTGTTTTATTTTTTGAATTTTTGTCGAATGGTTTGCTATACGCAAAAAGCCTGTTAAATTGTTCAAATACGTAGGCTTTTTGCCATAACTTTTTTCTCTTCATCACGGTTGGTTGTCGATCTTCAGTATTTCCACTTCAAACGTTAATTGTTTTCCTGCTAATGGATGGTTGAAGTCGATTTTGACTTTGTTTGTGTTTTCGTCCACGCTTATAATTTTTCCATTTCCCGCACTCGAGTTAACAATTATTCCTACTAATACAGGGATGTTGGCATCGAGGAGCTGCTGCTCATCCACATCAATAACCGCTTGGGTGTTAAATTCTCCATACGCTTGGAGGGCAGGAATAACAATTGTTTTTTTCTCTCCTATTTTCATTCCGAGTAATCCATTATCAAACCCTTGGATGAGTTGTCCTACTCCCACTTGGAATGTTGCCGGACTTCCTTCTTGCGTTTGGTCAAAAACGCTATTATCATCCAGTGTTCCTTTGTAGTAAAGCGTTACATAGTTTCCTTTCTGAATGGTGTCCGTCACAATCGTTCCCTCCAATTGATTGCTTGAATCCGCTTTTTGCTTGGAGGGCAACTCCGTACATCCTGAAAAAAGGAGGAGGACCATTCCCAATCCCAAAATCAACCGATTCATACGTTCAACAATGGGCGCACTTCTTTTAAGGGCATTTATTTTCTCAGGGAAAGGCGGCGAGTAAGGTATGTGTGAACAACCGCATATGTCTCTTGAGGGGCCATTCCTTCATTGTTCATCACCAAGTCAAATGGGGTTAAATCTTCCCCCATGCGAATGTGATACAATTTCGTGAATATCCCAACATCCGTTTTCATTCGTTTTCGTATGCTCATTCGTGCGTCGCGCGCAGGAATACCGTCTCGTTCTCCTACTCTTTTTGCTCGTGTTTTTTCCGGTGCTGATAACCAGATGCGGATGGCTTTTCCTTTGTACAGCCACGGCATGAGTCGTGCGTCCGAAACAATGTTTTTTTTACTATTCAGTAATTGTAATAATCTTTTATCCACTTCTTTATCAATGCTTAATTCTTTTCCTCTCAATTCCGTTCCTTTTTTTCCTTCTTTTGTTTCCCAGAAGCCGTGTTCTATTTTTTTTGTTTTGTTGAGTTTCATTTTTTCTATTATTATTTTTTGATGAATATGGGATGCCGAGACATAGGTTGCGCGAAATGTTCGCGCGAGTTTTTGTGCCAGCGTGCTTTTTCCGCTTCCAATAAATCCTGAAATAAGAATAGGAAAAGGGATTTTCATCTTATACCACCACAACAATAATCGTAATCACGAGTGCTGCGATGAGTGAAACGACTCCTATTTCTTTTGATACTTTTTCCACTTCGCGGGAGTGCTGCAGGCCTGTTCCATACGCCAAACGGGACATGATCATTCTTCTCCTGTTGTTTTCATATACGCATGTCGCATGCACACGCCCGTTTTAGCTTGTAATAATTCTAGGAATCCTCCTAAGTAGAGTGGAAAGACAATTAATCGAATCCACCACTCGGCATGCACGGCAATGAAAAAACCGCTCATAACTCCCCCTGTTACGAGGAGGATATATCCCACCCATTTTTTTCTTTTCCTTTTTTCAGGGCCAATGTTGCCTACTGCGTTCATTCAGTGAAAAATCATTCCGGTAATAAAAACCCGTCGATATTAACTTGTTTTATTAGACTAGGATGTTTATAGATTAGGATGAATTCTCTTACACAACGTGTTATGCGTTATCCTGCTACTTCTTTTCAGAAAGCCGTGTGGATAGTCTTGCTGCGTATACCGCGAGGAAAAGTTTCAACGTATGGGGAAATTGCCAATCTTATTGGTCGTCCTCATGCTGCTCGTGCTGTAGGAAATGCTTGCAATGCTAATCCGTTTGCTCCTGCTGTTCCCTGCCATCGTGTCGTGGCATCGAATGGGTCATTAGGCGGGTATGCGTATGGATTGAATAAAAAGAGTGCATTGTTGCGCAGAGAAGGAATATTATTTGTGAATAATCATGTTGTTGATTTTGATGCACGGCGTTTTGTTTTTCCTTCACGCGTTCGACGTTTGTTCAAAAATAGCAAGTAGGTTTTTCTTCAGTTGCGAGTGAGCGGGAACTAATTTGTCTGCTAATTTGTATTTTGCACTTACTGCTTGGATCGTGCTTGGTTTGAGTGGCATGAGAAGGATAGTTTTCACATGTTTGGCCATATCAATGTCCCCATAACTGTCCGTGATGAGCACGGTTTGGTTCATGCTGAATGACCATTTTTTTGATTTGCATAGTTCGCGTATCGCAGTTAGTTTTGTTTTTATTTTCACTCCGCGTATGCTTCCATTCCGCAGTCCCATTATTTCTTTTACTCCTGTCATTTTTCCTTTTGTATCAAATGTGAGCTGGGTGCCAATGACTCCGTCGAATGAGAAACGGTGTTCTTTGGCCATTTTTTCATTCACCATTCGGGCGTATTCTGCCGAGGACAATGTTGCGAGGACGATTTTCAATTTATAATTTTTCCGCAAATCCCTTAGTGCTTCAATTAGTTCAATTCTTCGCTTGGGCCACATTTCCGATAATACTTTTTGAAATCCTTTCCGGTGCGTATTCTGATATTGTAATAATCGATTTCCATCAAGAATGGTTTCTTCTACTGTAGTGGTTCCGGCTGCAAGCTTGTGCAATATTCCCTCATACAAGATGTCCCCCATCGTGGTGTGGTCTATTTTTTCAGGATACGCTAAACGCAGCCCGATGTTTCCTGCGTCGGCATCAAATAGTGTTCCGTCCATATCCACTACTACTAATGAGACTTTTCTAAACCAGTACCGGGGTGCTAATGCCTGTCGTTTGAGTTTGAAAATAATCGAGTTGCGCAGAAACCCGCCTAATACTCGGGCGCGCTTTGCTTTTTTTTGGACGAATTGGGTTATTCCCATTTTTTATCCCCATTTTCTCAACAGGTATGATTTTTCTTTTCCTTTATTAATCTGTCAATCATACGAGGGGCTTGTGATTACTCTCTTTTAACACCATCATGGTTTGCGTGGCCCCCACTCCGTCAATTTTGCGTAATCGATAGGTAATCAGCTCGTTCAGCTCGTCCAAGTCCTTCACGCGTACCCTTGCCATGAGGTCCGCGGTTCCGGTGATGATGTATCCTTCTTCTACCGATTCAATTTTTCTTAATTCCTCTAGCAAATCTTGTTGATATATTTTTTTTCCAGATGGAAGGACATTCATTGCTTCTACGAGAACGAATGCCTCAATAGGTCGGCCAATTTTACTATAATCAATCTTTGCCTCATAGCGAGTGATAACTTTTAATTCTTCAAACCGTTTAATGCGGTGATGCAACGTGGAGAGCGGAATGTGGAGTTTCTTGGCTACTTGCTGTAAGGATGATTTAGCATCCCATAGAATCGCATTCAAAATATCCTTATCGGTTGAATCCAACGTCATATTGGAAATTTTCCAACGTTTTGTTTATAATGTTGTGTTTTTTCGCTATTTTTCCTCTTTTTTGCGGGAAACCTATTTATAGGAAATCCAAAGTATTGAATGCACATGGGATAGGCTCAGAGGACACAACAAGTGTTCGCTGAGGGGAGGGACCTCGGTAAAATGGTGTGAATGGCTCAGGTTGGTTCACGCAGTACCATCCGTGAACTGACGAATTATACTGGATCGGGGAAGCGTGCGGAGCTAGGCCGTGTGTTTCCCCTTCCGCTTTTTTTGTTTTTTTCCCGTGCGCGGTCTGCATTATAAACGGTTTTGTTTTCTTTTTTCTTTATGAATTGGAAGGAAGACGGCCCCCAACTTCTTTTTTTGCTTGCGATAGGGTTTATTGCTATTATTCCTGTCCTTGTGCCCGAATTGTCCAAACCTTTTGCATTATGGGTGAAGGAGAATGTGAATGCAACCGGAATATGGGGTCCTATTGTAATGGTGGTGTTGATGATTGTGGCCACTATTTTTTCCCCCATTCCCAATTCGGTTATTACCTTAATTATTGGCGCGACGTATGGTCCTGTTTTTGGTACTTTTTTAGCAATCACTGCATCTGTGATAGCGGCAAGCGTTGCTTTTTTTCTTAGTCGGAAAATTGCCAAACGTTTAGTTGAAAAATATTTTCCCGAATCCCATTTTATTCACAAATTTTTAACGAATAATGGTTTTCTCAGCATTTTTGTTTTGCGTATGATTCCTTCGGTGTCATTTGACATGGTTTCATATGGTGTAGGATTAACTAAAATTCCTTTCCGCACGTTTATTCTGGCTACATTCTTTGGTGTTATCCCTGGAACCGTTTCCGTTATATTAGTAGGAAGTGGCTTTACATTTGATAGTAATCTTTCCATCATTGGGGTGGTCTTCTATGCGTTGCTCATCATCATCGGGGTGTTTGCTTCTCATCGTATGGGTTTTTTTGATGAAATGAAAAAGAAAAAATAGCGGCCTTTCTTATTTTTCTTATTTTTTTTTAAACGTTCTTATGGATAGTTTATTCTTAACCATGCGTAGTATGCTGCATTTTCTTTTTGTTTTGGGTCCGGTCGCAGGATGCGCATCACTCTTCCATTATATTTTTTCAGGAAGCCATCCAATGTTTCCAACCGGTCGTTTTTTCCCACGCGATGTTCGACAATTGCATTTCCTTGAGGGTTAAATCCAATGAAGTCCGCAATATGTGTAAATTCGCGTTCCTTTCTTTCTCCATCATACCTAAAATTGGAACCGGGAAGGAAAATGCATACGGCATATCCCGGTTTTAGCTTGGAGCGATACTCGTGTTCATTTCCTTTTGTATATTCCCACACGGTTGGATTGCGTTTTGGCATTTCCCATGAGTTGGGTTCTCGTGCATACACGCATCCAAATCGTGTATAGGTTGAGTGTCGGAAATACTTCGAACAATAATATCCTGTTTCGGGCACTTCGTTGAAATGAGATACTTTAACATGTTGTGTTTTTTGTTGTGTTAGAATGATGGCTTCTCTTGGAATAGGTTCTCGTACAAGATGCATAACACGTCTTCCTAATTCTCCCGCGCTTAATGCTAGCGCGCTTGCTAATGCGATGCGGATGATTCGTTTCCTTTGTATTGGGTTTTTTCTACTCCACCACTTTCTAACAGCAGGCGTGTTCGTGCGTTTTTCTGCCCTATTTTTTCCTCGCATATCTCCCATGATAAATTGCTGAATATAAATGATTGTAGGAATTAGGCCGTTCTCGCTGGCCGATTATACTTGTTGGAAAGAGGCAGGGTTGGATCCCGCGTAGATTTGTGGGACACCATTCGCTATTATTGTATGAAACGCTATTTCTGCCGTATCATGATCCCATTTTTCGAATGCTCCCTCGTTGCACTTGTCAATGAGTGATTGGGAATCGGGATAATCTTCTCTCGCTCTTTCGATTGCGGTGCACCATTGTTTTTTTATTTCAGAATAAAGGGGGGCATTTTCCGTGCGCGCAGAGGGAATAGTCACTTTGAAATCTTGCTCAAATCGTGCAACATCCATTGAGTATTCAAACGGTGTTGATTGGTTTTCAAGGGAGAGTGTCCCTTTTGTCATGGTATCATATCCAAATTTTTCACTGAGACAAGCAATCACGGTTACTTTAAGTGGAGAGTAGAACAGCGTTGAGACGAGGGAATCTTCTTTAGAACAATCACGAAATAGAGATGGTGGAGATGTCTGTTGAAGGAGTAGAACAATTACTGCAATGGCCAGCACTACAATTATTAGTGGATAATATTTTTTGATATTCATTCTGTATCTAGTGGAAAACATAAAGGCATTGAATAAAAATGTTCTATTTTTTTTGCATTGGAAATCAATCTTTTTTTTGGGAAATATTCCAGAATAGTGCGAAACAGCGTGCAAAAAACACAAATACGAAAACCACGCCCTGGGAAGGATTTGAACCTTCGACCTACCGGTTAACAGCCGGGCGCTCTACCACTGAGCTACCAGGGCAATACTTGAATGCAATCAAGACGCGTGAGTAAATCGTTTTAAAGCGATTTCACGTTTCCCCGACGAATTAGTAGAGTATTATCTCCTGTTTTGCGTGCGGCGTCGCTTCCGATGGGATAGGAGTGGGTTTCCTTCTCGGGCTGGGTGGGGAAAGGGAACATGGGCGGGAATTTGTTTTTTTCGTCCGGTTCCGAATACATGGTCTCGCGGATGGCATTCTTCACCATTTCGGGATGAATAGGATTGGTCATTCCTCTTCGGATATTATACCGTACTTCTCCTATGCGGATGGCAGTGATTATTTTCTGAGCTTGCTCCGGGTCAACCCCATTTTGGATAAGTCTCTTTTGGAGCTGGACGAGCGCCGATTGGATTTTCTCCTCGGTGGTGGGTTCATGGGGCATTCGTTCCTTCCGTTGAGTGTCTTTCCCTCTTCCCATAATGGTATTCCTCCATTCGTTTTGAGTGGGCCCCCGTCCGCCGTAAAGAAAATATTCCACGTGGATGCACGCGTGTTCTCGCTTCCGTGTCCCGGGAAGCACGATCCTACTTGCCTGCCGTTGCACCCTTCCGGGCCTGGCGGGGTTAAACAATTAGGGCCGTCTCCCCGGACAGAAGGTCAGCAAACGCCGAGTGCGACGTGAAACATGTTCTTCCTTTGCGTCCGGGATTCGATGCACGCGTGAAGCCGGTTTCGTGCAGGCGTGGACGGCTACCCCACGCATCTAGCCCAACTAATTGTGCGTCATAATCCATATAAAAGGAGATTAATTATCAGCATTCCTATTAATGGAGGAAAATTAACGCTTTTTACTAAAATAAGTCCTATTTTCCCATAACTTCAGCATAATTTACTCGTTTTTTTCAATCGGAGAGATAATCAAACTCTATTCAAAAAAGAAAAGGTATTTTAAGTCCGATTTTGTTGTGAGTAGCACTGTTTTTACAGTAAAAAAAATCTCACAGGGGGAGAACGAATGCAGTCTATTATTTCGAATGCGACGCATAATGCGCCTAAAGTGGAAGAAAAATTTGAGGAATTTGGTCAGCCTAAGATTATGGTTATTGGTGCCGGTGGTGCGGGTTGTAATGCCGTCAACCGTTTAGCCCATATGGGTATTGCCGGTGCGCAATTGGTTGCTGTGAATACGGATAAACAGCACTTGTCGATTATTGATGATAATATTACCAAAATCCTTATTGGAAAAAGTGTTACACGAGGATTAGGTGCAGGAGGCTACCCTGAAATTGGTGCCAAAGCAGCTGAAGTGTCCCGTCAAGCATTGGAAGAAGTTCTTTCAGGAGTGGACATGTTATTCGTTTCCGCTGGAATGGGTGGTGGAACCGGTACAGGTAGTGCTCCTATCGTTGCCCAGATTGCAAAGGAACAGGGAGCCATTGTTATTGCCATGGTGACGTACCCGTTTGCTTTGGAAAAGGCTCGTACCATTAAGGCAGAAGAAGGGATTGAGGCCTTGCGCCGTATTGCCGATACGGTAGTCGTGATTGACAACAATCGATTGGTGGAATTGGTTCCCAATCTGCCCATCCAAGATGCATTCAAGGTGGCGGATGAACTCGTTGCACGTACGGTGCGCGGTATTACAGAAACCATTACCCAGCCTTCGCTCATTAATTTGGATTATGCGGATGTTCGTTCGGTGATGGTGGGAACAGGACTCTCCATGATTGCCGTAGGAGAAAGTAAGGGAGTAGATAAAGTGAATGAAGTGGTGGAAGACACGCTCAAGAATTCATTATTGGATGTGGATGTTAGCGGAGCAAAAGGCGCGTTGATTCATATCACGGGTGGTGCGGAATTAACATTGGGAGAAGCCAATGCGATTGGCACCATGCTCACGGAACAACTCGACCAAAAGTCGGTTGTGATCTGGGGAGCGCGTGTTGACCCTACGTATGAGAACAAGATCGAAGTCATCACGATCTTTACCGGTGTTAAGAGTCCATTCATTAATTCAGGAAGAGACGATACCAAAAGCAGTAAGTCTCGTTCCTCGGGTGGGGACTTTGGAATTAATTATTTGTAAATGAGGAAGGGGAATGATTTTTTTTCATTCCCCCCATTACTTTTTTTTATCTTTTATTTTGCTACGATCAATAGTGGGGCCGCATTCACAATAATAAGAATAATCAAAATGATTCCAAATATTTTTCCAATTAGTTTTTTGGTATCCTCCTCATTTAATCCAATAAATCCTAAGTACGGTGCCACAAGGATGCGGGCCATTTTTCCACCGTCAAATGGGGAAATAGGAATGAAGTTGGCCGTAGCTACTAGGAAGTTAAGCAAGAGCAGCCATCCTAGGAATCCTGCAATTGTTCCCATCATCATTCGCAAGGGATCATACCATTCGGGCGGGGTGTAATCGTGATTAGGAATTTCTTCTACGGTAATTCCAATTCTTCCCAAATCGTTAGGCTCAAACACGTGTTCAAATGTTTCATCTCCTCGCTGTACAAGAAGAGTGTATGATTTTTTTCCGCTTACAAGTGAAGCATATTCCTGTAATGTGCTTGCTTTTTCTCCATCTACTTTCACTAATTTATCACCTTTTTGCAGTACTCCAAATGCGGGAGCATGAAACTCTGTTCCGCATATCGTGATGAGTTCATCTACTTCTCCTACTTGCACTCCTGAAACGGTCTGCGTGTGAATACTTGTAAGTGCGGGCATGATGAGCGGTCCTATAATAAATCCTCCGATTAAAGTGAAAATGATTCCTCCCACAATGAAAAAATAAAAATTGCTTGCCGGTCCCGCAGCATACATGCGGAGTGCTTCCTTGGGTTGTTTTCTTTCTAATTCCTGCAGTTCTTTCTCATCGGGTTCAACAAATGCTCCTATTGGAAGGAATCCTAATAATAATAGTCCATAACTCTTGAGTTTCATTCCTAGTTTTCGTATAACAAATCCGTGAGATGCTTCATGTACAATCAGAATAATGACGAATGATAACCATGCATGCAGGGGAACGCTAATGGGAGAATTGGGCAAGTCTACTCCCGGAATAACAGGAGCAACGCCTGCGCATGCATTCTTTCCTGTGGTGATTTTAGTAATAATATCCAATCCCGAATAGAACAAGCTCACGAGGATAATTCCTGCTAATCCAAAAATACCAAAGAAGAACTGCATGATAATAAGGGGAATAGGAATAATGGGATTAGTGGTTGGAAAAACGAGTCCAGTAATTCCTCCCAGCACAATCATACTGATGAGGAAACCTCCTGCTCGAACAGGGAATGGTTTTTTCTTCAACCATAAATAATCCACGGCCACCGAACCAAATCCTATCACTAATCCAATGTCCGTTAGACCATTTACAATGCGCGGGTGTTTGACTAATATATCAAAAATTTTTAGTGGTTTGCTAAATCGCAGCATGCTTATAATAAGCCATGTTTGACTTCCTTTCACATATTTTTTGATTAGAAATGTGGATAAGAGAAAAAAGGCAAGGATGACAATCAACCAAGATAGTGCATCTAACATTTACTCACGTTTTCCTTTTTTTTTACACAACTCAATCGCGATTCTTTTATGAGCCTGATGGAAAGGGTTGTATTCTTCCAAAGGCAGGGGAAAAACCTATATAAAGTCTCTCACCTTCTACGTATTTGGGCTCATTATGGCAGACTTTGATTCAAACTATAGTGATGACGGAAAAACCAATGGGGGCGCAACCGCTTCCCGCAGAGGAGTCACTAATTTTTACGATTACGTATACACGCTTGAGGAGCAAGTGCGCACGCTTCAAACACACAAGGTTTCAATGGAGGAGCGCACCCAACAATTGGAATCAGAAGTCAAGCGGTTGAGGTTAGAATTAGAGCGATTCAGGATGCCTCCTCTTATGGTGGGGCAGGTGCAAGACGTATTAGTGGATGGGAAAATCATTGTGCGTAATTCAAATGGGGTGGAATTTCTTGTAGCGAGTGAAGCGAATACTATTCTTTCAGGAAAGGATGTGGGGAAGCGTGTGGCAATGTCCCAGAAAAACTTAGCCGTGTTGGAAGTGCTTCCGGATATTAAGGATTCTCGTGCTAAAGCAATGGAATTAGTTGAGCGTCCAAAAGAAGACTTTTCAATGGTCGGCGGTTTAGAAGAGGAAATAAACAAAATAAGGGAAGCTGTTATTTTACCCTTAACGAATCCTGAGAAGTTTGAGCGGTTGGGTATTACTCCTCCATCCGGGCTACTGCTTCACGGTCCTCCCGGGACGGGTAAAACACTTTTGGCGAAAGCAATGGCGCATGAAAGCAAGTCGGCATTTATTGGCCTCGTTGGGAGTGAATTAGTTCACAAGTATATTGGAGAGGGTGCTAAACTCGTTCGGGATGTTTTTGCCATGGCGAAAGAAAAGGAAAGCGCGATTATTTTTATTGATGAGATTGATGCCATTGGTACTGTTCGTACGGATGATACCAGCGGAGGGGATAGGGAAGTACAGCGGACATTAATCCAGTTGCTTGCCGAGATTGATGGTTTCAAAGAAAGGAAAAATATTAAATTGGTCGCGGCTACCAATCGCATTGATGTAATGGATCCTGCTCTCTTGCGTCCGGGACGATTTGATCGAATTGTAGAAGTTCCTCTTCCTGATATTGTTGCGCGTGAAAAGATTTTGAATATTCACACTTGTGGAATGAACAAGCATGCCGATGTAACATTTACTGATATTGCGTCAAAAACAGCAGGTCTAACAGGAGCCGATTTGAAATCCATTTGCGGGGAAGCTGGAATGCGCGCGATGCGGGAGGATGCTAAAAAAGTATGTCATCGGCATTTCACGGACGCCCTTGATGCATACTTACTTTCACGTTCTCTTTCCGAAGCAGACGGGCTCTCGCATAAGAAAATGTTTGCATAGAAAAGGCTCTGTTGGAATCTTCTGAAAAAAATAAAATACGATGAAAAGGCAAAGCGCCAGTTGGTTATTTTTCATTTTATGGCATTTCATAAAGGAAGACAACAGAGCCAATTTGGGGAGAGTATTTCCAATTCATTAGGGGGTGCAAAAAATAGAAGAGAGATGAAAAACGGCTCAAATCCGTTTCTCACCCCCCGAGTGGCTCGAACGGCGATTAATTTAGGATAGGCTCACCCGCCGATCGAGAACATTACACGTGGAGCTCATTGTGTTGCTACCATGTATATAAGCTTTTATCTCATAGCAGGCTATTCCTCCAAGAGGGGATAAATTCCTCTTTTATTAGAGTTGGGAGTAAGGATGCGCATGGGCACCCCTATTGGCGATTTAGTTGAGAGCGAGAAGATAGACCTTGCATCGCTAACCAACAAGACGATTGCAGTGGATGCGCATAACATCCTCTATCAATTTCTCACTTCGATTCGAGGGCCGGAAGGCCGCCCTTTGATGGATGCAGAAGGAAAAATTACAAGTCACCTTGCCGGACTGCTTTATCGCACTTCTTCTCTTATCGAATTGGGAATTAAACCTATTTTTGTTTTTGACGGGCTCCCTCACCCCCTCAAAAAAGCCACGTTAGAAAAAAGGCATGCGATTCGTACGGATGCAAAAGAAAAAATGGAAAAAGCCATCGCGTCAGGCGACTTTGAAAAAGCCCGGATGATGGGAGCGCGTGCCGTTAGTTTGAATAAGGAAATGATTGAGGAAGCAAAAAAAGCAATGGAGTATTTGGGTTTGCCATTTATTGAAGGAGCACAAGAAGGAGAAGCGCAGGCGGCATATCTCGTTCAAAAAAAAATGGCGTATGCGGCAGGAACACAAGACTATGATGCGTTGTTGTTCAACACGCCCATTGTGATACGCAATATGGCGATTACGGGGAAAAGAAAACTCCCTTATCGTAATGCCTATGTGAACGTGGAGCCCGAAAAAGTAGTGTTGGACAGCGTATTAAGTGAACTGCATATTACGCATAAACAGCTCATTTGGATTGCCATGTTGATTGGTACTGATTTTAATGAAAAAATTCCATTGGTGGGGCCTAAAAAAGCATTGAAGGCCGTGCAGGGAAAAAAATCGTTCAAAGAAGTAGTAGATGGGATTAATCAAACGGTGGATTATGATTGGGTGGAAGTGGAAAAATTATTCACGCACCCCAGTGTGAAGGAGATAAAAGAAATTCCATTCGCACAATCGAATAGGGAGAAGGCCATTGCTTTTTATTGCGACACGCATGGGTTTGACCATGTTCGTGTAACGAATGCATTGAACAAAATAGAGAAAAAACCCGAGGATGAGAAGCAAAGTACCCTATCTAAGTGGGGATAAAAGCAAACCCTTAAAAACTATTATGAATAATAATTCATTACATTTTAGTGAGGTGATAAAATGCCAGGATTTGATGGAAAAGGCCCATTGGGCCGAAATATAAAGGGAAGAGGATTGGGTCCCTGCCGAATGTCGGAAAACAAAACGTATGATTCTGCTCCCGGATTTTTTTTCAGGAATGGTTTTGGAAACCGGTGCCGGCGTTTTGCTGCACAACAATTGAATGAATTAGAGAAAAAATCAGAGAAAAAAGATTAATTAATAAGTAGCCACGTTATTTTATTCAATCGGAAAGGAGAGGTGATTTTCATGCCGCGTCCCCGAATGATGTGCAGGGTTTCTTTTCGTCCGTCGGTCGTTTTCTTTAAGCCGGCGGGTGTTCCGCTTGCCCGCATGAAGGTTGTTTCTCTTTCTCCGGAAGGATTGGAGGCAATCCGTCTATCGTACGTGTTGGATTTTGACCAGAGTACGGCTGCACAGAAGATGGGGATCTCGCAACCCACATTTCACCGTATTCTTCTGGAGGCAAATCGGCAGGTTGCCAAGGCATTGGTGGAGGGTCATGCGATACGCTTGGAAATGGGAAATTCCAAGATGAAGGATAGTGAGGCAAAATGATGAAATTATTCATTCTTCTTTTCATTCTTTTTTTCGGGCATCCCGTCATCGCATTGGTGGAAAATCCCGTATTGTATTATTCTCCATCATGTCCTCATTGTATCCAGCTAATTGATTTTCTGGATACGTTTGAAATTGATCATAACCTGCATGTGAATCAAATCAATGCGAATGAGGATCCTACTGGATTTTATGCAATTCAACAAGAGTATGGTATTCCTCTTAATCAGATGGGCGGAGTGCCAAAAATTTTTTTCTCGAATGGAGAATACTGTGCAGGAGATACCCCTTGCATCGACTATTTAGAGAAACAGTATACTCAAGAAACACCCATCGAAAATAATACGGTTCCATCGGAAGAAGAGTCATCTTCTCCTGTTAATGTTTGGCAATTATTGGGTTTAGCACTCGTTGATTCGGTGAATCCCTGCGAACTGGCCGTTCTGATTATCCTAATGACCGCTATTCTTTCTCGTTTTCCGGGGGATAAGAAAAAGGCATTGCGTGCCGGTCTTTCGTTTACATTGGCTATCTTTCTTGCCTATTTCTTTTTTGGTCTGCTTATTTTGTTGGGATTCAAAACGGTATTGGGCATAACCTCGTTTGGCATGCAGGGATTGTTTTTCTTCTTGGGGATGCTCGCTATTCTCCTAGGTCTGTTGAACATGAAGGATGCATTCTGGTATGGGGGTGGAGGATTCGTGATGGAAGTTCCCATGCGCTGGCGTCCGCACATGAAGCGAATTATTGGAGAAGTAGTCAGTACGAAGGGGGCATTCCTTGCCGGACTACTTGTTAGTTTTTTCCTTACCCCTTGCACTTCCGGTCCTTATTTCGTGGCAGGTGGCATTCTGGCGAATCTTTCATGGATGGAATCCCTTCCTTATCTGGTAGGCTATTTGCTTATTTTTGTATTTCCCATGTTGGCTATTACATTCATTGTTTATGCGGGTTCTGCTCGCGTAGAGCAGCTTTCCGAGTGGAAAGAGAAGAACACGCGCGGATTGCATGCGATTGCCGGCCTCCTGTTGCTTGGTTTGGGTATTGCCATGCTGTTGGGGTGGGTGTAAAACTACTTATAGCAAAAAGCCTACGTATTTGAACAATTTAACGGGCTTTTTGCATTGTAGCAAACCATTCGAAAAAAATTCAACGATCAAAACGGTTCGCTATATTTTATTCTTTTTAATTTAATTATCCCGATGGATAAATTCAGTATCAAAGAATAGGCAAGACTAAAAACTCCTTTTTTTTAGTGAGTTGAATGCGTGAAGCAATCGCCAAACCTGTTATTCGTCCTCCTAATGCGGAGCCGTTTCATCATCTCAAATCCCTAGTGCGTGATTTGTCTCTTCCCACCGTATGTCAGGAAGCTCATTGCCCTAATCAGAGTGAGTGTTGGAGCAGTGGAACGGCCACGTTCATGGTGCTGGGAAAAACCTGCACGCGCGGGTGTAAATTTTGTCAGGTAAATGCGGAGGCAAAAGGGGATATTGTGGATGAGAATGAGCCAAAAAAACTGGTTGATGCCGCACGGAAAATGAAATTAAACTACGTGGTGTTAACCATGGTGAATCGGGATGATTTGCCCGATCAGGGAGCAGGGCATGTGGGGAAATGCATTTCCGCATTGAAAGAAAATGGTTTTTTGGTCGAAGCATTAGTGGGGGACTTTCAGGGAAAAAGGGAATTCCTTGATATTGTTATTCGGTCTTCTCCTGCTGTTTTTGCTCATAACATTGAAACGGTTTCTTCGTTGCAACGCAGTATACGAGACGTTCGTGCATCCTATGCACAATCATTAAACGTATTGAAGTATGCCCGTGAAAAAGGAATAAAATACACTAAATCGTCTATTCAATTGGGTCATGGAGAAACAAATGATGAGGTAATCCAAACTCTGCGTGATTTGCGTTCCGTTGGAGTGAATATGCTCACGCTGGGGCAGTATTTGCAGCCTTCAAGTTGGCATCTTCCTGTGAAGGAGTATTCTTCCCTTGAACGGTTTGATTGGTTGGGAAAAAAAGCGAGAGAATTAGGTTTTGATTTCGTTGCTTCCGGCCCATTAGTGAGGAGTTCCTATAAGGCGGGTGAATTATTTATTACAAATAAAAAATAGTAATGCGTCTAATTTTTCCGTGATTTTTCTTCTTTTTTAGGCGGTAATTCCAATACTCCGTTTATTTTTCGTATGCTTTCTAACGCGGTTCGGATAATCCGCGGGTCTCGATGCCCTTCTTGTAGTTTTTGAAGTGTTGGAATAGCTCGTGAATCGCCTAATTCTCCTAATGATATGGCAGCGGCTATTTGGAGATTAATGTAATTATCTTGAGTCAATTCGATGAGTTTCCATAATGCTGCATCCCTTCCTTTTCCAATTGTTCCTAGATTGGTTGCTACCGCTTGTCGTATGCGGTTGGAATATTTTGGGTGCGCATATTTCAACAGCGTGTGCATCGCCTCTTCTGTTTGAAGTGCGGCTAATCCTTTTATTGCTCCGATTGGAATAACATCAATCCATGATTTTTCTTTCATTCCTTTTTCGATTACGCTTAATTTTTCAGCATTCCGTGATTTTCCAATGCTCGTATAGGCTTCCGCAGGAATAATGTAACTGTTCGCATGTTTTATTTGTTTGAGGAGGAAATCATGAATATCATGGGATGCATATTCTCCTAGTGCACGCAGCATGACTTGTTTTACCCGGTTGTCTTTTTCATGGGGGAATGCCTGCATTATTTTTTTGTATGCGTTTTGCAGTTTCGTTGTTCCCATTGCTATTGCCGCCTCTGCCCGTACTCCCCAAAACGGGTCGTGGGTCATGCTTTTTTCCAATAATAAAACGTCTTTTTCAGATGCATACTTGGCGATTTCTCCTGCGGCGGAAATGCGGTGCACGACGTGCGGGTCATGTACGAGTTGTTCGTACCACATTTCTCTTGGTTTAGTCTGGTTTATTGTTTTAAGTATGCTCACGTCCGAATCGAACACCATGTTTCGTGGCATTGCATTCATCTTGAATGTGAACGTGTTTTCTTTTTCTTTTACTGTTTTTTCTTCAAGAATGGGTTTTCCACTCTTAGGATACAATATGATTTTCACTGGGAAGTGGTATAATTCTCCTGATTGGGATTGGATGACACGCATTACTGCTTCTTTCTTTTTTGCATCATAGTGGCATGTGACGCGCAACTCGGGGTGTCCTCCTCGGTAAATGAATTCGTCAAAGAATTGCGTGAGGTTTTTTCCCGTGACTTCCCTGAATGAGGCGAGTAAATCTTCCGTGGTGACGGTTTTGTTCGCATTGTTTTTCACGTAGTGCTGAATGCTTTTCTTGAATCCTTCTTCTCCTACAATGTGTCGTATGCTGTGCAGGAGTAATGCTCCTTTCTCATACAAATGCCGGTCAAAGATATCACCTGGTTCTGCATATACGTTGGTTACAATGGGCCGGCGGTACTTGTTTTTGTCTTCTTCAATATAGGAACGGTAGTCTTGGAATAGTTCATAATGAAATTCGTCTTTTCCAAAATGGTGTTCAATCCATAATGATTTAAAATAGGTGGCGAAGCTTTCATTTAGCCATCCGTGCGACCAATCCCTGCACGTAATCAAGTCCCCGAACCATTGATGGGCAAGTTCATGGGAGGCGAGCATTTCTCCCGGATACCAGTATTCATTATGCGCAATTTCATCCTGCAGGTACAAATCCGTTTGGGTCGTACACGTCGTGTGTTCCATTCCTCCGTATAGGAAGTCCGCTACGGCTACCTGTGCGTATTTTTTGTGCGGGTACGTGTATTGCGTAAATTCGGAGAAGAACTTCATCATTTTTGGAGTGTTTCCGAACGCTCTTTTGATGTCTTCTTCTTTTCCTTTTTCACAGTAATACAGCACATCCGTTTTTCCAAACGTATCTTTTACTTCGGCAAAATCCCCTATCATGAATGCGTTTAGATAACTCGGATTCGGTTCATCAAACTTCCAATGAAACGTGTTCCATTTTTCCTCTGAATTTTTAGTGGAAACTAATACTCCATTTGCAATCGCCCGGAATGGTTTTTCTACGGTGATTTTCATTTCGATAGGACACTTTACTTCCGGCTGGTCAACGCAGGGATACCAGAATCGTGCTTGTTCTGTTTCGGAGTGTGTCCATGCTTGGTAGGGCTTGTTGGGTTGGTGTTTTGTTGGATGGATGAAGAAAATTCCTAGTCTTGGGTTGCATAATGAATACGTGATACAGATGCTTGCTTTTTCGTTTATTTTTGTTGCATCGATCCATATTTTTTCTTCTTCTTTTTCTACTCGAAAATTTGTTTTTTTTCCATTCACCTGAACGCCTTCGATGTGCAATTCGACTGCATCGAATCCTATTTCCTTTTCTTTCCCAAAAAGCAATACGTTCGTAGTACATACTGCTTCCATTTTTCTTTTTTTCACATCCACGCGCGCCTCGAGCATCACATGCAAGGGTTGGAATTGCCGGTGCGGGGCATACGTTGGAGCGGCTTTCGTACTTAGAAATCGTCCATCCGGTTGGTCGGAAGAAAAGTGACATCCTTCTCCAATCCATTCTTGTCGCATTCGTGCATCCCTCGTTTTTAGTGAAAAAAGTTCACTTAATAAAACCCCCCGTGCGGAGAGCCCGTGTTGAGGGGAACAGGGTCTCGTTTTATATAGGAAAATTCATTTTTTCCCGAGTATGCCTCTTGTAAAACTATCCGGCTTTTCAGTGAATCGTCTTTCTGTTTTGGATGAGAATGGAAATGTGGATGAAAAAAACGCGCCTTCACTTTCAAACTCGCAACGTGTTGATTTGTTTAGATGGATGACGTTGTTGCGCGTTTTTGATGATAAATCATTAAAGTTACAGCGGCAGGGAAGGATTGGAACCTATGCCTCTTGTTTAGGACAGGAAGCGTGTACGATTGGGAGTGCGTATGCGATGAAACCGCAGGATTGGGCATTTCCTGCTTTTCGTGAACATGGCGTGTTCATGGTGCGAGGGACTCCTCTTGCGAAGATTTTACAGTATTGGGGGGGTGATGAGCGCGGAAGTAAAGCGTCAGAGGATGTGAACATGTTTCCCGTTTCCATTCCTGTGGGAAGTCAACCCTTGCATGCGGTAGGAGCGGCGATAGCTTTTCAATACAAAAAATCCGATGCGGTGGCAGTGGGTTATTTTGGGGATGGTGGAAGCAGTGAGGGAGACACATTAGAAGCGATGAATTTTGCAGGGGCATTTCAAGCACCGGTCGTTTTCGTTTGCCAAAATAATCAGTTTGCTATTTCCGAACCCCGTTCATTGCAAACAAGAGCTGAAACAATTGCCCAGAAAGCGATTGCGTTTGGTTTTGACGGATTACAAGTGGATGGGAATGATATTCTTGCAGTCTACAAGGCGACGCATGATGCAATCGAAAAGGCTCGTGATGGAAAAGGACCTACTCTTTTGGAGTTGCATACCTATCGAATGGGGGACCATACTACTGCAGACGATTCCACGCGTTATCGCAACAAAGAAGAATTGGAATCGTGGAGAAAAAAAGACCCGGTTGCACGTATGCGCATGTATTTAACAAAGCAGGGGATTCTTTCTCAAACGGTGGAAAACAAAATAATTGATGAATGTGTTGCACTCGTTGAGCGTGCCGTTCAGGAATATGAACAAATTCCTCTTCCTCATCCTAGTGATATGTTTGATTTTTTGTACAAGGAAATGCCTCTTGATTTAGCTGAGCAAAAAAACGAGTACTTGGCTTTTTTGTCGCGTCATCAGAATACATCAGAAAAGAAAAAGGAAGGGCCGGGTTTTCCATGAAAGCGAATATGGTGCAGGCATTAAACAACGCGCTCTCACTTGAATTAGAGAGCAATCCAAATGTAGTATTGTTAGGGGAAGACGTGGGGGTAGATGGCGGTGTTTTCCGTGTTACGGAAGGGTTGCAGGCAAAATATGGGAAAAACCGTGTGATGGACACCCCTCTCGCCGAGAGTGCTATTATTGGAACCAGTATTGGAATGGCGGCCGTGGGATTGCATCCCGTTCCTGAAATACAATTCTCCGGTTTTTTATATCCGGGGTTTGACCAATTAATTTCTCATGCGTCGCGTATTCGTAATCGTTCGCGTGGTCGTTTTACGTGTCCGATTACCGTGCGTTCTCCTTACGGCGGGGGAATCAAGGCGCCGGAACATCATAGTGAAAGCATGGAATCCATTTTCATTCATACACCCGGATTGAAAGTGGTTATTCCTTCCAATCCTACGGATGCAAAAGGACTCTTAACGAGCGCATTGCGCGACCCCGACCCTGTTGTTTTTCTTGAACCATTGCGGGTTTATCGTGCATTCCGTGAGGAAGTGCCGGATGAACAATACACTATTCCATTAGGTCAAGCGAAAATACATCAGGAAGGAAAAGACCTCACATTAATTTCATGGGGGAGCATGTTCCGCACGTGCATCGAAGCAGTACAGCAAATCGCGGAGCAGGAAAAATATTCAATTGAATTGATTGATCTGCGTTCCCTTTCTCCTATTGATTGGAAAACCGTTCATTCAAGTGTGCAGAAAACAGGCCGTTGCGTGGTGGTGCAGGAAGCCCCTCTCACATTAGGATTGGCGAGTGAAATCTCCGCACGAATCATGGAAACGGATTTTTTGCATCTCAAAGCTCCCGTACAGCGGGTAACGGGATACGACACGATCATGCCCCTGTACAAATTGGAAAATCATTATTTACCCAACACCGAACGAATAATGGAAGCCATTCGGAATGGGATGATGTTTTAGCCTGATTTTTTATAAGAGCCTAGAGACCGGTATCGGTTCTTTTGGGCAGGGGATCGTTTTTTGGGCACCACTACTCCTTTATAATCAACAGCTGGTTTGCGTTCTAAAATTTTGCCTAGTTTTTTAAACTTGAAGGAGTACGTCAACTGTATTGTATCCCCGGGGTTGCTTTGGCAAACCCGGGCTTTATTCTTATCTTTTCATGACCAAAAAACGTGTTCATTTGTTTGTTGATGGATCCAATTTCTATCACGGGTTGAAGCAGAATAATTTTTATAAACTATTTTCGTATTCCACTTTTTTTCAACAACTCAACAAAAAATACAATATTGAAAAAGTCTATTTTTATGATGCCATTAAGAACATGGACATTGAACCCGAACAGTATTCAAAACAACAGGTTTTTCATGCTCGATTGCAGAAAGATATTCCCGGATTGGTTCTTCGAACGCGAAAGCTGAAGTATCTTTTTGCAAATGACCGATTAGAAAATGCGAAGAAAAATGCTTCTTTTTGTGCATCATGTCAGCCAAAACTAATTCAATTTCTACAGGATGCAGGTCTGCAAAAACTTTCTAAAGAAAAGGGGATAGATATCCTGCTGGTTACGGATATGGTGAAGGGTGCTTTTCAAGACCGATATGATATCGCTTTATTGGCTTCTGGTGATGCCGATTTTGTTCCGGCCGTGGATTTGGTTCAATCCTTAAAAAAGTCAGTGGTCAATCTCCATTTCTATGCGGGGAGTTCCTCCGAGTTGCGGAATGCATGCAACGCTCACTCACTCATTCAACTCGACACAAAGGGCAATTACTCGTTCGGATAGACAGCAAAAACAATGCCTTACCTAACCTTTAAATTGGCAGGATGATTTTCTCAATCCATGCCCCTCGATTTCAAGTTTCCAGACGTGGGAGAAGGAACGACCGAAGGTACGCTGGTGAAGTGGCGTGTTTCCGAGGGAGAAAAAATAAAAGCCGACCAAGTATTAGCCGAGATTGAAACCGATAAAGCGGTTGTTGAAATTCCATCTCCCCGTGCGGGGGTCATTCTCAAATTGTACGGGAATCCCGGCGATGTGATTAAAGTAGGGAATATTCTTGCTACGATTGGAGACGCAGGAGAGGCTATTCCCTTTTCTCATTCCTCTTCTACCGTCCCGCGTGCGTCCATGGAAGCATCAAAAATTCCCATCCCTTCCCTATCAAAAGGAGCATCTTCTTCTCGTGGACACGTTTTAGCTACTCCTTCCACGCGGCAATTGGCGCGCACCCTGAATGTGGATATTGAAACAGTTAGTGGGACAGGAGGGGCATCCGGTCGCGTTACGGATGAGGATGTAAAAAAAGCAGCCGCATTAACAAACATTACGAAGAAATCATCATCGTTAAATGCGATGGGAATAGAGGAAAAAATATCTTCTTACCGCGAGCCCTTGGAAGCACGCACGGCGTCTTTTTTCCCTTCCGGGCAACCTTTTGTGCATCCGGATAATACGCATGAAACTGAAAGAGGAACCCATGTTCTTTCTCCTTTATCTCATCCCAACGCGCAACAAGTGGCATGGAGAATAGAAGGAAGCGAAGAACGTATTCCATTGAAAGGACTACGAAAAGTTATTTCGGATAGAATGGTGAAAAGCATGTTCACCGCGGTTCAAGTAACGCACATGGATGAAGCGGATGTCACGCAACTCGTTGCATTGCGTGCTAAAGAAAAAGCAAAAGCAGAAAAAAAGGGAATTAATCTCACCTACTTATCATTCATCGCCAAAGCATGCGCTTCTGCATTGAAAAATCATCCTTATTTGAATGCGAGCATTGACGATACTAGACAAGAAGTAGTATTGAAGAAATATTATCACATCGGAATTGCCGTGGACACGGAAGACGGGTTGATTGTTCCAGTTTTACGAAATGTTGACCAAAAAAGTATTTTGGAATTAGCAAAAGAAATGCAACAACTTGCAGAGAAAACACGCGAACGAAAAATATCTCCGGATGATTTGAGAGGAAGCACATTCACCATTACCAATGTGGGATCGTTGGGAGGGACTTATTCCACCCCTGTAATCAATTGGCCGGAAGTAGCCATTCTAGGAATAGGAAAAATTCAGGAAAAACCCGTTGTAAAGGATGGAAAAGTAATAGTGCGTCACATGATGAATGTTTCCCTCACGTTTGACCACCGCCTCGTAGACGGGGCGCAGGCCGTGCGCTTCACCAATGAAGTGCTGCAACACCTCGAAGACCCGGGATTGTTTTTGGTGGATATGATTTAAGATGACACGGGCTGCTAAAAATCCGCGACGCTATGGAAATAAGCATAGGAGACCATTCAGGGGACCAACGCCCAAGAATGTCTATCAAACGGTTGATTTGGGAACGGGTGGCGATCGTCACTGGAATTCCCATGGTAAGCTTATTGATAGTTTTCTGAGACGAAGGGCAAGGAGAAACCCGAACAGAAAATATATTGCCATTGATGAGGAATTGTCAAAATATTATCCCACTGCTTTCACGACCATTCCTAATGTTCAAATAGTTTCAAGAAGAGCTTTTCCCTTTTTGGAGGAAATGATTAGGAAAAACCTGAGGACCCGGCATATTAACATTGATATGCCTCTTACCGTAGGGTTTGGTTCAACGGTTCATGCTGCAATCACAAATGCTTCTCGTTTGCTTTTGCCAAATGGTAAAATTTTCATAACAACCGAAAATGATGATAATGTGCAAAAAATAAAGGAATTGGCACACAAATGTGGATTAAAATTCAGGGAATTGAAAAATCTTCCATTAAACGCCAAAGACCGTCGAACACGCTACACAAGTTTTTACCAAAGGAAGACCATCCGACGAATTGAAATCACCTATCCTCTGAAAAAAGCCTTTCCCAAAAAAGAAGATCGAGTAGCCATGCAAAGATAACATAAAAAAATAATTCAATAAATCGGCTTCGTGGTGCGATTATTGAAGAAAAAAAGAGTCAAATTGAGGCATAAGTGTAATTGGATATCTTCAGTAAGATTTTATGATGCTCAAAATTGATTGAGGGTAGAAGAATATCATTCCACAAATTTCCGTATAGCCATCTCCATGGCTGATTTTCCCCACTCCCTGTTCTGAATCATGGATTCAAGTCCCTTGCGCAGTTCTGCGCTGGAAATTTTTTTCTGATTTTTGAGCTCAACCAATGCGGCAGCCGATAATTTGATGGTAACTTTTTTGGCTATTGCGACGCTGAATAATGCAGTAGCAGCGGAAATATCATCCATCAAAATAATGGGGATATTTTCCTCGATTGCCAGTTCAAAACAACTCGCCTCCCCCAAATCGACTTTTGAACCTACATACTTGTTGGTTTTTGCTCCGGTTGATTTGTCTTGGATGATTATTTTTTTTCCTTGGATTTGGGCGATACAATCCCTTGACGCACGCGCCAATTTATCAGAATAGGATGCTATTTCATCTAGTTCCACTTTAACTATAGGGGGAATATGAATTTCAATCGTTTCACAAATTTTTTCCAAATATCCGCTATATGCAAGGGAAATAATTGCGGAAGTATCCGCCACGGCTTTTTTCAAATTATATCCCTTCTTTTAGCGATTTTTCCAGGATATCAATGAAAAAGGCTACTTCTTTTGCGTCATCAAATCCCAATACTCGAACCATTTCGTCAAAAGATATTTTTCCCTCGGAAAACTTTTTGGAAATGACTTCCTTGATTTCATTTCGTTCGTTTTCCCTTCGGATGAATTCGAGAGTGGCTTTCCTAATAACATCGGATTTCGTCAGCAGTTTTCTTCTAGCGTATGTTGAAATTTCCTTCCGGGCATCTCCCTCGAAACGAACCGTCAAAATATCCGAATCAGAAGTCATATTGTAATACAACGTATTACAAAGTATAAAAGCGTTTGGGTGCCATTCCACTGCTTTTATTAAACGTAGAACAATGAATGGGGTGGGGAACAGACGATGCGCTTTACGAACAAAGCAGCGAAACACATTGAAGACCTGAGATTATTCCTCGTGGAAGTGGTGTAAAATATGGTTTTGTTCAACAGCAATACCACTAAGGTTTTGTGGGTCATCGAATATCTTTACTTTACTAATAAGACTCCTCCAACATTTCAAGAAGTTCATTCTCTTTTACAACGGCAAGGTATTTCCGTTCCCCTTGATGATGTTCGCGTGACGCTTGAAACGGTGAAAGAAGGATTGAAAAGCCCGGCAAGATGGTATGAAGAAAATGTGGGACATGACGGAAGGGTATATGATGCCGTTCATCAGAGGATAAAGAAGGGAGAATTTCCACCTAATCCAAAGAATAAACAATTATTACCTTTATTCCAACGTCCCACAAAGGAGAAACCTATTCCAAAAAAAAAGGAAGATCATTTACAAAAATTCCTCGACAATCCGTTTGTGGTTGACAAAAACCATCGTATGGTCGCGCGCCTTATTACCCAGATAATAAGAAAACCATTTGACCCCCAAAAATGGCCAATATACTACAAGGAGATAGCCGAAAGACTCCAACAAAATCCCTCGTTGCGGAGACGGGCGGCTGCCGCCGTTCATGCGCGGATGCTGATTGGGGGATATCATCTAAAAAAGGAGGGCGTCACCCTTCAGCTCAGGGATTTTGCTCCTGGAAGAGCGCATGAACCCACTGAAGAAGCGTTAAAAGCATACAGGAATCTAAAAAGAAGGCAGCAGTTGTATGGAAAATTTTATCCCCGTTTGATTAGACGCCTCTATTTGCATCGTGGGAAATAATTCAGAAAATGTCGTATCCTTTATTAAGCGTCCATTCCTTTCATGAGCCATGGTCGTAGGGGAGATGACCGAGCATGCGGATGTCGCCGTGATCGGTTCCGGTCCCGGGGGATATGTTGCCGCGATTCGTGCCGGGCAGTTAGGAAAAAATGTTATTCTGATAGAGAAGGACCCGAATGGATTAGGCGGTATTTGTCTTCATCACGGGTGCATTCCTTCGAAAGCGCTTATTCATACGGCGAATCTTTTTTGGGAAGCCACGCATGCAAAAGAGCAGGGTATCTTCATTTCTACTGCAACGATTGATATGGAGCAAACGCAATCATTCAAGGAGAAAGTGGTTGCGCAACTTACGAATGGAATCAAATTGTTGTGCGAGAAAGCAGGCGTTGATATTGTGTATGGAAATGCGTATTTCCGTGATTCAAAAACATTGCACGTTGAAATGGCGCATGATACGATGACACTAACGGCAGACAATATCATTATTGCTACGGGAGCAAAGGAAAGAGAACATCCTCGTGTGAAAGTGGATAATGAACGCATTATTTCTTCAACCGAGATTCTTGGTTTGAAAAAAATTCCTTCTACATTGGCCGTAATCGGTTCAGGGTACATTGCTATGGAGATGGCGCATACATTTCAAAAGTTTGGTTCGCAGGTTACTATTATTCATCGTTCTCCCACTATTCTCAATCATTTGGACCCCCAAGTAGGAGAAATGAAAACAAAATTGCTTCAAAAATTAGGCGTTTCCTTTCTCCCCGGCGTAGACGTGATGAGTTCCGAGATAAATGGAAATAGTGTAGTATTGCGTCTTCAATCAAAAGACGGGAAGAGTGATGCGAAGACGTTTGAACAAGTGCTAGTGGCCATTGGAAGAGACCCGCTAACACAGGGATTGAGTTTGGAAAATACCAAAGTAAAAGTGGATGAACAAGGATTTATTCTCGTGGATGAGCGGTGTTATACTTCCGATTCGTCTATTTTAGCTATTGGAGATGTAACCGGTGAACCGCAATTAGCGCACCGCGCCATGTACATGGGAAAAATTGCAGGGGAAGTGTGTGCCGGCCTCTCTTCTGCGTATAATGCCACCGTTTGTCCTGCCGTCATGTATTCCGACCCTGAGGTTGCATGGGTGGGCATCCAATCAAACGAAGCGCAGAAAGCAGGTCGTTCCATTCTTTCCGGAAAATTTCCTTTTTCGGCGAATGGCCGTGCACTCGGAGCCAATCAACCCGACGGGTATGTTCAACTTAATGCCGACCCGCTTTCTCATGTCATTCTGGGTGGAATCATTGTTGGCGAGCATGCGTCGGATATGATTTCCCAAATTGGTTTTGCTATTGAGATGGGGGCAAGGCTCGAGGACATGGCAGGAACGATTCATCCCCATCCTACTTTTGATGAAGCCATTCTGGAAGCAGCCGATGATGCATTAGGAAAATGCGTTCATTTGCCTTTTAGAAAAAAGAAGAATGTTTAGCGCATTCCATTCCATAAAGGATGAGCATATTTTTCCATCGAGAGAATACCGGCTTTTTCTATTTCATCTTTCGTCCATTTTCCTTCCGTAAATTTTTTGTTTTGCAAAAAACTTTCACGCAGGGTGGTATACACTTTTCCATTATTGTTCACACCCAATTGTTTTAGGCTCGTTACGCGTTCTTTAATCGTTTCAATCATTTTTCCTTTCATTTTTTCATTCGGGACTTTTAACAAAGAAAACATTTTCTCTACATCCACATCGCAGAGAATGGTTCCATGCATTTGGAGTATTCCATTTCTCCGTGTTTGGGCGTTCCCCGAAATCTTTTTGCCATTCACCACAATATCATTGATGGGGACGAATTCTCCTTCTATTCCCACTTTTTTTAGTCCATTCAGAATCCATTCGGCAACATGACGATACGATTCAATAATATTGCTTGGGAATAATTTTTCGGGTGCAATTACGCTGTAGGTTATTTCTCCGTCATAATCATGATAAACAGCGCCTCCTCCCGTGCGTCTTCTTACCACATCCACTTTTTGTTCAACGCACGCATTTACATCTACTTCTTGTGCGAGGGATTGGAAATACCCAATAGAAACAGCAGAGGGTTTCCATCGGTAAAATCGTATCGTGGGATTAACTTGCCCCATTGCTATTGCGTGGGCGCATGCTTCATCTAATGCCATGTTCATGAAAGCGGAATGCGTTTCAATAGGAATGAGCCGCCACTCCGTTTGCAATGTCACTGTACAATCGCCTCATGAATGAGTTTAGCAATACTTTCCGTGTTAATTCCGATGAGTTGAGCACCTTTTCTTTCCACCGCGCGGTCTAATAATTCTCGAATGCGGGATTCGGATGCTTCTACTGGCAAGCGGTAGAGTGCGTGTTCCATCTCGTGAATGGTTTCTTCCGGGTGGATGAAAAAGTCCCCGCACATTTTGCAATGGTGAAGAATCGTAGTATCATACTCTAGACTAAGCCGGAGGAGTTTCCCTTTAGGGACTTTATAGGTAATGTCCGCATGCATACCCTCCTTATGCGTTTAGTCAATAAAAGAAAGGCGCCCCTTACTTTTTATCCTCACGAAGAGAATGGCTTTTTTTCTTCTCTCGGAGCGAACGTAAAATATCTTTAGCGCTTGAAAACGTGTTGAGTTCGTCTTCTCGAATAATAGGGATTTTTCCCTCCATTTCGGGCGGTTTTCCACTGCTAATCATCATTCCCGTATACTGAGTAATGTCTTCTGCTTTTTCTAAATGCTGTGCTTTTTTCACGAGTTGATGTTTGTTTTCTACATGTGAAACTAATAATGGGTGTTCTTTTCCCGCAGCAGTAATCGGTGCGCGTTCAAATACTGAAAGTTTAATCCCCACTTCTTCTAATCGTTCAATCACGGATGGAGAGAATGGTTTTTCCCAGTCTTCTTTTGAAACAAACGGTTTTTCGAACACGTTAATCGGCTGTACAAGTGTGGTATGCAGTATTCTTTCTAATTTTTCTGCCGCATCAATATGGGCAGGCGAACCGTGCTCGTATCGATGTAAACTCTCTAAACTAATTCCTACGCTTTGGGAGAGTTCCTTCAATGTTAATTCGTTCGATTTTCGTTCATTTTGTAATCGTTGCGCGTCCAATTCAACAATATGTTGTCCTTTGTACGCGCGTTGCATGGGAAATTTTTCTTGAAGAGAATGCGTAAATCCAATAAAGGATAAAACAGGGAGTTCGTACCGGTCATATAACACATTATCTTTGAGCGTGAATACTTTTGATTTTTCTCCCACAATGATGGAGTATCCATTGAACGCATACGCCATTTTTTTCAAATCGCGTGCATGTTCGGCACGCAATGCATCAATATTGAATAACACCTTAATGATGAGCACCTGCTCCTGCTTTCGTGCAATTACATCAAAACAACTATTTGTATCAGAAAAGTCCTGGTACTGAAACCCGTTTCGTGCGAGGGTGTGTTTGATTTTTTGTAATAATATTTCGCGGGTCATAGGAGGAGAGATGCCAGCGCCACCAATCCAACCAGCATCCCTTTCTTCATGAGTGCGGATGCTTGTTCGGGGCGTTTCTCCATCAGGTCTCTTCCTGCGAGAATAAAAATGAGGTTGGCGAATGTAACCAAAAGAGTGTAAATGAAACCCGCTCCTGCAAGGAAAGAGGGAAGATACGCCGTTGCGAGGGTAAAAAACAACACGATTCCCACGATGATGTTTACTCCTCGGGCATTCAAAATATGGGATAAGCTGAGTTTGTTTCCTCTATCCTGCTCGGCATCCTCTACATCTTTGATTATTTCTCTTGCCCAGTTAGCAAAGAAGGGAGAAAAGGAAACCAATACGACTAACGGTGTAATCGTGTGGACACTTGCTCCAAAAATGAATGTAAAACCAACGCTCAATGCAACGATAATGTTTCCAAAAAATTTAACGGACTTCATCGTGGCAGAATACAAAAATAATAGCACGGCAAAAAAGGATGCAATAGCAAACGTTAATGGATTAATGAATGATGCAAATAGTATTCCCAATCCGAACAATAACAGTGCAAATATCAGCACATGTTTTTTTTGAATGCGTCCGCTTGGAATAGGCCGGTGTTTTTTTTGTTTCGCGTCAATAGCGGCATCAAAATAATCATTAATCGTTTGTCCTGCTCCTGAAATAAAGAAAACGGATAAGAGTGCATACCCAATGGATAAATCAAAAAAAATTCCACTCATACTAATGGCATATCCTAAGTATACGCCAATCATGGACATGAATGCATTTAGTGGTCGAATCAATTCAATGAGGGGATGGGCTTCTTTTTTGCTAAAAATAAGTGAATCACGTGCCATGGTATCAGGCCTTCGTGACCTTTCCCTTTTTCTTCAACCGTAATTGCACTGAACCGCACTTTCGGCAGATGGTAATTTTCTTCCCATCGCTTCCCCTGTTGCGGGAATTGCATTTCATGCAAATATACATGTGCGCGTAGATACGCTTCATTGCTTCAGGAAATCGGGCCATACATCAATCAACTCTACTAATTTGGTGGGAATAAACCTTTTAATAACACGCGAGTGCCCCCGGCGGGATTTGAACCCGCGTCAAGAGCTTGAAAGGCTCCGATCCTTAACCGGGCTAGACGACAGGGGCAGTCTGCCTGTAGTAGTGAGAAGAATGGCGTGCTTTTTTAAACCGTTCATGGTGTTTTTCATTCATTGTTTAGGTGATGGTATTGGGTTCTCGAGCAAAAGACACTTCGCGTTTCAAGAAAACACGGGCGAGGCAGCGGTGGAAGTGGAAAAAGAAGAAGATGCGCCGCGAGAGAAGGAAAAAGCGCTATTTGAGACAGCGAGCGAGACAGTAAGGAATTATTTTTTCCCTTCTTGTTATAGTTGTCTTTATTTTTTTTTATTTACTTGAAACCCATTCCTTAATCATCGGTGCGGTGGTCTTCTTTTTAGTAAACGACGCGCGGTTGATTTGAGATGATGTTGGGGTATTTCTCTTTTTTTGACGGCTGATTTGAATGCGTCTCGTGCTATTTTCCATCGGAGATGTTCAAGAAAAACCGAAACATCGAGGTGCTTTCCTGGTTTTGGGATGATGCGCCGGCGTTGATATTGGCGTTGACGGAGCGGCCTTATTATCCAACCCAACTGAATGTATCGGATAGTTGGAATTTTTCGCAAGAGGGATTGAATGGCATAGTATTCAAGGAGGTTCGCTATTCCTTTTCCCATAAGTGGTTCCTGTATAGGAACATCCCCTGGTATGGCCACCCTATCGTGTCCTAATGGATAGTAAGAATTCATGATCGCTTCTTGCCATGCAACGTTCACGTCGAAACCAACGTTCCCTATTTTGCCCCGATGCAACCCCGCACGGGTCAATGCTTCTCGAATAACAGGATTGCTGATAAAATTTGGAGAAGCCCGCTTTCGTTCGTCTGCATAGAATGATACCTTCCAATAGTTTGATGGAAGCAGATCTTCGTGCTCTATTTTCACCCTAATTCCTTTCATCATTCTAAAAAGTTCTTGGAGTATTAATGGTTATTTTTCTTTTACTCAAATTCTTCGACTCTTGACCTATCTTTAAAAGACTTCGCCAGCTCTTACACTACAATCCAATGCAGTGTTGTTTTGGATTTTGAGCGCATCCTAGCACTCTTTGAAAGAAGGGCATGTTCTGGGACACGCGCTACTGTATTGCCACCAAAGGAATCCACTGGCTCGTTTTGAGCTGGGATAGGGAAAGATGAGTCCCGAAATTAGCGTCAATGCCTTTGGGATGATGTTGGTTGGAAGCAAAGAACGTGTTTTTTACGTTTCAATTTGAAATGTAATCACGCCAAATTTCTTGAAAGTTTGAAGTCCTTGAAATATTCGAGTACGTACGTTTAGTAGGATTTCAGTTTGTTTTTTTTCTCGCGGCAAATATGAGGAAAATACATTCTGGTAAATTATTCATTCCAGCTGATCCTGCTGGCGGATACTGCAATCGAACAGCCACTTAGACATGCAAGTCCATGAGTCAAGCCACGTTGATTCTTGGCGCACGGCTCAGTAACACGTCGTCAACCTGCCGTTGCGAGGCGTTAATCCTGGGAAACTGGGGCTAATGCGCCGTAACACCCTGCATCTGGAAATGAGTGGGGTGTGAAAGGATGTACCCGCATGCTGGGTATAATCGCGCATCGATGGGACGGCGGTCGATTAGCTTGTTGGCGGGGTAACGGCCCACCAAGGCGACGATCGATACGGGCCTTGAAAGAGGGAGCCCGGAGAAGGGAACTGAGATAAGGTCCCTAGCCCTAAGGGGTGCAGCAGTTAGGAAACCTCTACAATGCACGCAAGTGTGATAGGGGTCGTTCGAGTGCCCACACTGTGGGCTTTTGCCAACTGTAAACAGGTTGGCGAATAAAGGGGGGGTAATATACGTGCCAGCCGCCGCGGTAATACGTAACCCCTGAGTGGTATCCACGAATATTGGGCCTAAAGCGTTCGTAGCCGGCTGTATAAGTCCTTGGTGAAAGGGGCTTGCTTAACTTGTCCAATGGCTAAGGATACTGTACAGCTGAGAGACCAGTAGAGGTGCATGGAATTACGGGGGTAACGGTGAAATGTTGTGATGCCCGTAGGACCACCAGTAGCAAAGGCGATGCACCAGGATGGTTCTGACGGTGAGGAACGAAAGCTGGGGGAGCGACCCGGATTAGATACCCGGTTAGTCCCAGCTGTAAACGATGCAGACTAGGTGTGCGGTTTTCTACGTGAAATCCGCGTGCCGTCGCGAAGGCATTAAGTCTGCCGCCTGGGAAGTACACTCGCAAGGGTGAAACTTAAAGGAATTGGCGGGAGCTCACTACAAGGGGTGGATGCTGCGGTTTAATCGGACACAACGCCGGACAACTCACCCGGGGCGACAGCAGAATGATGGTCAGTCTAAAGGGCTTACCTGACACGCTGAGAGGTGCTGTATGGCCACTTGCAGCTCGTACTGTGAAGCGTCCTGTTAACTCAGGCAACGGGCGAGACCCTCGGCATTAGTTGCTAGCCTTTTCTATGGAGAAGGTGCACTCTAATGCGACTGCGGATGCAAATCCGAGGAAGGAGAGGGCCACAGTAGGTCTGTATAGCCCGAATCTCCGGGGCCACACGCGGCATACAATGGTAGCGACAATGAGTTCCGAGCCCGAAAGGGTAAGGTAATCCCCTAACCGCTACCGCAGTTCAGATCGAGGGTTGCAACTCACCCTCGTGAACGCCTGGAATCCCCAGTAATCGCGTGTCACTATCACGCGGTGAATCAGTCCCTGAGCTTTGCACACACCGCCCATCAAGCCAGCTGAGTAGAGTCTAGATGAGCAGCGGCAATTTATTGCCGTTTCAATTCTGGGTTTTGCGAGGCGGGCTAAGTTGTAACAAGGTGTCCGTAGGGGAACCTGCGGACGGATCACCTCCTTTAATGCAATCCAAATGGATTGCACGGTGATTTGTGGGAGAGGAGCAGCAATTTTTCTCTCCCACATCTAACACCACTAATACCTTGTCTATCACGACGTGTGCATGCGCCTTTTTAGAAAAAGGTGCGCGAAAAAATTGTCCCAGGAAAGGGACAACCCGATAAAAATTGCTTCCAACCTTTCCCTGATTTTTCCTTTTTTTTTACGAATTTTATTTTATTTTTGAAAAAAAATTGATATTATCTTCTGAGATCTTGGTTATATCGATAAAGTGGTCTGCTATTCTGCCCAATTCATAAGCCATTAAATTCGGATGAGAAAGAAGTATGACTTTTTTCCCCATGTTTTTAATGTATCTCACAGACTCTAATAAATCCACGTCTCCTGTGCAGAGAATTGCTACATCATAATTATTAGAATGTCCAAATGTGAGCAAGTCAACTGCTATCTGAACATCAACACCTTTTTGAAAGATTGATAAGTCGACCGGGGAGTATTGAAGCGGTTTCGTCCTAAGTTCAACAAAGTCACAATCAAGGAGTTCTTTGAAAATCTGTTTTTGAATCAATTGCTTTTTTTCGACGTGTTTTATTTTACCTTCAAGAAGATGCCTTTTTTCTAAATCAGTTTCATTTGCATATTGCCGTTTGAGTTTTGCTTTTAAGTTATCTTCAAAAGTCCCCGTATATAGATATGTGCGAATAAAATGCGGGTTATAACGCGACCACGAAAGATTATTTTCTAAGTATTCAGAGAGAAATTTATGCAAACCGCCTATAACGGGTTCACGTTGCCCGAGTGCAGAAACAGACTTGTTGAAGTTCTCTAAATCAACAAAAACCATTACCTTCATAAATAAAATGGGGGCTTACCAGTGGCCTTCCGGCCCCGCCCCCTTACCATAGTAGGAAACAACTCATCCAAGAAGTATAAAAAACTATCAGAAATTTTACGCACACCCCGTTTTCTTCACTAATGGCGTTTTTTTTCGTATTGGAAGTTGCCTTAAACTCATTTGGCAACTATTTTCGTCTTTTCCTTTTCGTTTTACTTCTTGTTTTGCTTTTTTTTTCTACGTCTCCCCACAAAAAGGGAATGTCTACTTTCTGTGCGAGGACGAAAACGTCTCCTTCTTCTCCTTCTTTTTTCTTTGCGTGTCGTTTGCGATGCGCGTGTGCTGCTTTTTTCTTTCTTGTTTTTTTCTTTCCGTGGGCAACCATATGCTTCTACGAATTATTTGGGTAATATAAGGAAGTTGCCTTTGCTGGCTTTGCCTGTAAAGTATAGAAAAAAAGAACTAAAACACTAAAACAACGGATTAAGCCCAATATCACGTTCAATTTTTTTTTATCCGTCTCGTTTAAGCGGAGAGAAGGTATTACCGTTTATAACTTATTCTTCCCATTTTTGGTAATAGAGTGGGCCTGTAGCTCAGCCTGGTAGAGCGTCTCTTTTGCAACGAGAAGGTCATGGGTTCGAATCCCGTCGGGTCCATTATTCGCTTTTTTCCTATTTTTTTCTGTAAAACAACAAGGTCGTTGCGTCAGCAATTTTTTTCCCGGGTTTTTTACGAAGTAAAAAGGCCGTTGTGGTAGATTTTTTTCGCCGGCCTTTTTCTAAAAGGCCGTGCGACAGCTATTTATTCTCCAATTGTTCTTTTTTTCCAGCTAACTCCCACTACGCCATCAACCCTGAGGAGGATTGAAACAAGATGGCTAATCCTGTTGTACATTTTGAGGTGCCGGTACGCAAGGCCAAAATTAACAAAGTGCGTCGTTTCTATGAAGATGTTTTTGGTTGGAAGATTGAGAAAGTAAAGGGAATGGATTATTGGATGGTTCATACTGACAAGACGGACCCTAAGACGGGGATGTTGCAGAGGAAAGGAATGATTAATGGTGGATTAATGAAGCGTCGTATGGAAAAAGGCCCTGTGATTGTGTTGCAGGTAAATAATGTGAAGAATCATATTCGTAAAGCGGAAGGAAAAGGTGCAAAAATTCTCATGCCCGCGACCCCAATGGGGGAAATGGGAATCTATGCTCGTGTCCAAGACCCGGATGGTAATATGATTGGGCTATGGCAGACCACTCAAATCAAAAAGAGATGAATAAGATAGAAGGAGGAATTGCAGAGCCTCCTTCTTAAACATTTTCCACGTTGAGAGTAGCATGTCTTCACGGACTCTTAATTCACATGTCGTTTCGGCTACGATGATGGAGAGTCCTCGCTATACGGATTTTATTGTGTTGTGGCGGGGGACGTAATACTGGGATTTTTTTTTCTTCGTGTTGCGTCCCCCGCCTCTTGTCCTTATCGAATCTGACCCTTACCCAGTGCGAGCTAGTCGTACAATTAGTATCATTGGATAATGAAACCGCTTCGGCTCTCGCTCGATTGTTTTGCGAGGAGAGGCAGATACCCGAATCCACGTACTGGCATAATGTGAGAAGGCTGCGAGCGCGTGGTTTTCTTACTTTTGGTGGGGGTCAACCTGTGCGTCTTACAGTGCAGGGGAGGTTCTTGGCCAAGCAACTCTGCGAGGGGGTGATAATTCCAAAATGAGTGAGTGAAACTAAAGCAAGCGAAAAAAGAAAAAAAAATTAGAGTGGGAGTGCATTCACCACTCCCACCAACCCTATTGTTAAAATTCCTAAAAATCCCATTATTTTAATTCGATACATCATGGCTTGTTCGCTCAAAACAAATCCACCTCCCAACCAATTATCAAAGAAAATTTCCTACTTTATAATAGACATTGTTCTGGTTCTTTTTTTCCTTTCATCATAAAGAATATATACTCAAGAATGTTTGCTTGCGTCATGCTTCCTGTAGAACGTGCGAATAGGAAATTCTTGGACGGTATGGCAATCGGATTAACGATTGTGCTTATTTTAGCCATTTTTTTGAGCATGACGTCTCATTTTCATACGAGCGCGGGGTTGGTTATTTCCAAATCAATGGGCAGTAGTAGTGATAATAGAGGAATTCCTACCCTGCCCCATACTATAACAGCACCGAATTCGTCCTTTCCTTCTTCATCTCCTCCTTTAAATGTAAAAAATAGGTGAGTATTGCCTTTTCGTTCTTATTGTGGGAATGATTATTCTATTCCTATTTTTTTCTTCGCCCTGCCGTCTTGTTTTTAATCCTTCCCAAAGAAGAGTTGTTCTAGTTCGTCCCTTCAAAAGGGGGATTGAATCATTCAAGCTTTAACAGCCTGAAATTGGGTGGAAGACCAAAATCAGTAAGGCAAAATAACGGCCTTTCTCTTTTTCTCTTTGACCCTTTTTCATGCGTTTGCAGCACCCGATTACGTCCTTGCAAAAGGTCCGGGTGTCACAGGAGGAGGGTAGGGTTGGAGACTTTTCTTTTCAGCCTCTCGCGCGTTACAGCGCGGAAATGCACGTTTGTATTGCATTTTACCCAGTGATTCGTCACAGGTCCACAACCGTTAAATAAAATAATAGTGAGTTCCGGGCTTGTTGGGATTTATTTTTGCTTATAACAATAAGTGAAATGAATCAAAATAAGCTAAGTAGAGTTCACACGGTTTTCTTATTGGGAATTGAGAAATCATTTCCTTATTTGAGAATCGTGGGAAGTCGAGAGAAAATTCTCATTCAGTCAATAAGCCTATTTGAGGATGGCTTGGTTTGGGAGCCGAAGAAGGACGTGGCAAGCTGCGAAAAGCATGGGGGACCCGCAAGCAGGGGCTGATCCCATGATTTCTGAATTATTCCATAAAGGAAAGGGCACCCCGGGAATCGAAGCATCCTAGTACCGGGAGGAAAAGACATCGAACGAGATGCGGGGAGTAAGGTCGACTGAAATCCGCAGAGGGCAAACCGAATCGCACGTGGTAACACGTGTGAGATGTGGAGTTTGGACTCTCGCACAACCGTTTTGGTGAGGACAAGTGTCTTGGAATAGACCGCCATAGAGGGTGATAGCCCCTTGTCTAAAACCAAAAGGGTTGATTGGGAGTATCCCGAGTAGGTTGCGTTAGATATCGCTGCCGAACATTCCGCTCATTGCGCGGAAACCCTAAATACATCCCAAAACCGATAGCGCACGAGTACCGCAAGGGAAAGCTGAAAGAGTACCCTTCAAAGGGGGTGCAATAGCGCCTGAAACAAATAGGTGACGGAGAGGAGCGGCGTTAAAGAAACGACGACGTGGGAAGCGCAAGCGACCATGTCCGATCAACGTTGCTCCGTACGTCCTGAAGCACGAGCGAGGGAGTTTGTGCACGTGGCGAGGGTAAGCTTGTTTAGAGCGTACTCGCAGGGAAACCGAATTGACCGCAACAACCGCAAGGTTGCCAGGGTCGCCATGTTAACTGTGTGGTTAGTCACGAGCACCAGACCCGAAGCCTGGAGATCCACCCCTGGGGAGGTTGAAGGCGAGCTTCCACTCGCTGGAGGACCGAAACCAGTTTTAGTCCAACTATTTGGGTCACTTGGGGGTAGGAGTAAAATGTCATTCGAGCCAGGTGATAGCGGGTTCCTCTTGAAACGGCCCTTAGGCCGGCCTGGATGGAGGCGAGACACGGTGTAGAGATACTGATTAGGGGGTGTTGCCTGGAAACGGGTAGCCCCCTTGTCAAACTCCGAAGTTGTGTCTGCTGTAGAAGTCTGGAGTGGGGGAACGCGGGTAAGCCGCATTTCCGAAAGGGAAAGAACCCGGTGTACGGTTAAGGTCCATAAGTGGTTTCTAAGTGTGATTCAAACTGCGTTGGTTTCCTTAGACAGTGGGGAGGTAGGCTTAGAAGCAGCCATCCTTCAAAGAAAGCGTAACAGCTCACCCATCTAGGACGCCAGCCGGGAAGATACGCTGGGCTCAAGAAGCTCACCGAGACCGTACGGCACGTTCTGTGAACGTGATCCAGTAAAGAGGTGGTTGGGTCGCGCCGAAGTGGGGGCGAAAGTTCCCATGGAGCGGCTTGACATATGGATCCTCGCGCTAGTAATAACATAGAAGAGTGAGAATCTCTTCCGCCGAAAGGGCAAGGGTTCCTTAGCGCTTGTCATAAGCTAAGGGTTAGTCGGTCCTAAGTGTTCACGTAAAACGCGAAACACGAAAGGGAAACAGGTTCATATTCCTGTACGACCCGTGTACGAATTTTTGGCAACAAATGGAACGCATGAGACGGTTTTGGCTAGGTCGTGCCGGCTCGTCTGCCGGTTCAAGATCTATAATCCCCCGGAGAATCGTGATGATGAGAAAGGGGATAAAGGATTGGAGCAGCAATGTACGACTAAGGCCGGAATCCCGTGAAAATCGTGCGTTCAAGAATCATGGGTCTCCGTACCGAGAACCGAGAAAGGTGCCCCTGGCTGAGAAGGCCAAGGCGTTCCGGGACAAACTCTCGTAAGGGAATTCGGCAATCTAGCCCCGTATCTTAGGTATAAGGGGTGCCTCTTCATGCGTAATGAGGAGGTTTCAATAACAAGAGGAGTCCGACTGTTTATCAAAAACATAGGTGACTGCAATGCCGCAAGGCTGAGTATAGTCACCGACTTCTGCTCACTGCAAGTACCTGAAACCCCGTTTCAACGGGACTAAAGGCTTGTGAAGAGCGGGCCTAACTCTGAGGCTCTCATGGTAGCGTAATACCTTGCCGGTTTAATGCCGGCTTGCACCAAGGAAGTAACGAGATTCCTGCTGTCCCTACGAGGGGCCCGATGAACTCACTACGCGGTGAATATGCCGCGGAACTCCAACGGGAAGAGAAGACCCCACGGCAGTTTACCACACCCAGCCGTTGTGGTAGAACTGGGACTGTACAGTGTAGATGGGAGCGTCGAGGGCGTGACGCCAGTTGCGCCGGAGCACCAATGTAACACCATCCTGTTCTATTTCTACTGCTTACCTCCGCAAAACGGAGGGACACCGGTTGGCTTGGTGGTTTGACTGGGGCGGTACGCCCCTGAAACGATATCAGGGGCGCCCAAAGGTCTGCTCAGGAGAGTCAGAAATTCTCCGTAGAGTGCAAAAGCAAAAGCAGGCTTGACAGTGGTCTACATAGCAAGGACCGCTGATGGGAAACCAGGGTTTAGCGAGCGATAGTGTGTCACGTAATGGGACCCTATTCTGACAGTGAACCGATCCTGGGGGTAACTGAGTGGTTGCGGGTGAGAGTCCATATCGACCCCGCAGTTTGCGACCTCGCCGTCGTCTCAAGTCATCCTGGCTGGGCATAACCAGCCAAGGGTGCAGGGGTTTACTGATTAAAGACTTTCGTTAGTTGGGTTAAGAACGGTGCGAGCCAGTTTGGTTACTATCTGTTGGAGTTGCGGTTGGTCTAAGGGTAAGCTTCGCTGAGTACGAGAGGAACGGCGAGGCGCTGCCACTGGTGTACCAGTTGTCCGACAGGGCACCGCTGGGTAGCTACGCAGTAGTCGATAAACGCTGAAAGCATCTAAGCGTGAAGCGACACCTGAACAGAGACCAACAATCCAGAACTGCAAGGAGATAAACTTGTGTCACTGGACAAGCGT